>JANZYW010000023.1 GCA_026413325.1 Bacteroidia bacterium
CTCTACGGCCCTACTGGAGTGGGGGTTGTCTATATGCGAGCCCCTTGGGGAGAGAAACTGCCTCCCTATCAAGGAGGAGGAGACATGATTCGAAAGGTTTCATGGGAAAAGACCCTGTATGCAGATCCTCCTGCTAAGTTCGAGGCGGGTACTCCTGCTATCGCAGAAGGGATCGGCTTGGCGGCGGCCATCCAGTACCTCACCCAGGAAGTCGGCTGGGACTTCATACAAGCCTATGAGTCGTATCTACGAGACTATGCGGAGGAACGTCTACGGGAGATTTCTTCCCTTACCCTATATGGAACTGCTCGGCCCAAAGGGGCTGTATGGTCTTTCTCGCTGGGGGAGATTCACCCCCATGACGTAGGTACCTTTTTGGATCAAGCAGGCATCGCTGTCCGGGTAGGGCATCACTGTGCACAGCCCCTCATGGAGTTTCTTGGGGTACCTGCTACTGTACGTGCATCCTTTGCCTTTTACAATCTGCCTGAAGAAGTGGACCGATTGGCGCAGGCTCTGCGAGAGTGCCTGTCGTTTTTTCAACCCGCCTCACTTCCCTCTATGTCATGACACCTGAGCTGCAGCGCCTTTATCAGGATATCCTTCTCGAGCACAACCAGTATCCTCGAAACTATGGTCGCCTCTCTGAACCAACCCATGAGGCGGAGGGGTATAATCCCCTATGTGGAGATCAGGTCCATCTCACTTTACGAGTAGAGGGGGATAGAGTGACGGACGTAAAGTTTGAGGGTAAGAGCTGTGCGATATGTAAGGCCTCCTCTTCTATCTTGACTACCTTGGTCAAAGGCAGCTCTATTTCGGAGGCGGATGCTCTTTTTACCGCTTTTCACGAGCTTCTTACCCAGGAAGATACCCCTTCGCTAAACAGTCTGTCTCCCGCTGCGCAGGAGAAGCTGCGCATCTTTTCTACCGTACGACTTTTTCCCATTCGAGTCAAATGTGCCACCCTCCCGTGGCATACGCTTCGTACAGCTCTCCATGACCCGACGAGAAAAACTGTTACTACCGAATAAGCGATGAGTCTACAAGATCCTGGCCTCCTCCAAGAAGCTATTATCCGAGCACTCAAGGAGGTCTACGATCCCGAGATTCCAGTAGATATCTATGAGTTAGGGCTTATCTACCACATCGAAGTCAACCCTGCGGGCGAGGTGAAAATAGTAATGACCATGACTTCTGCTTTCTGCCCCGCCGCCCAGCATTTGCCGGAAGATGTTCGCAAGGCAGTGGAGAATGTGCCCGGAGTCAAGAGGGTAGAAGTGGAGGTTACCTTCGACCCTCCATGGGAAATGAGCCGGATGAGCGAAACAGCTCGGGTGCAACTTGGCCTCCTCTAAAAAACCCTATTTTTGAGGGGTGAGATGCGCTTTTACTTGGGTTTTATACACCCTTCCTTTTTGGCTCTTTTCTCAGAAGGCTCAGTGTATTCTCGTTAAGCTCAAGCGAGCCGCTGACCTCACTTCGGATAACGCGCTCCATCCTTCCTGGGAGGAGAAAAGGGTATCTCTCAAGCTTACCGACCCCGATTGGGAAGAGACTTTCCTTGAGTTCGATGAAGAGAGGGATAAATCCATCGCGGATTGTTTCATCCCCCAGTTCAAGCTCATCACAGAGCGGTATACCTATGTGATAAGCTTAGCCTGCCAAAATCTGATTGCTTTCCAAAATGCAGCGCCCTATCAGCCCTCCCCTCGTCGCGTCCAGAGTCCTATCTCTTTTACAGAGGATCTGCGGTACTTTATAGAGAAAGTCGCTGAAAAACATATGAAAATACCACCAAAACGACTTTATGCAGAATATTCTTTGGCCTATGTACCTCCCACCCATGAGAGCATAAAATATGAGGACTTAGACCTCCTCATCAATCAAGCATCTCCCATAGATGAAGAGGAGGATGATACGCCAGAGGAACCAGAGGAGCCGAAAGAGAGTCCTGCAGATTGGCTTGACCCCGAGGATGATTTGCCAGATAGCGACTGATATTTGTTTTTAGAGCTATGAGCCAAACGCAATTTCTCTCTGTAGGGGCTCCCGCTCCTGACTTCGAGGCCCCAGATCAGAGCGGACGCATGGTTCGGTTGTCAGACTTTCGAGGAAAGAAGGTAGTCTTGTACTTTTATCCGAAAGACGATACACCTGGCTGCACAAAAGAGGCGTGCAACCTTCGTGATCACTATGCAACTCTACAGGCAAATGGATATGTCGTATTAGGGGTGAGTGCAGATGATGTACAATCCCACAAAAAATTTGCTGAGAAGTACAGTTTGCCCTTTCCCCTCTTGGCGGATCCCGATAAGAAGATAATACAAGCCTATGGGGCGTGGGGGAAGAAACGTATGTATGGGAAGGAATATGAGGGTATCCAGCGTATTACCTACGTCATCGATGAGCAAGGGCGAGTTGCCCATGTCATCACGAAAGTCAAGACCGAATCGCATGCGGAGCAGATATTAGGGGGAGAATGAGACCCCCCATACGCTTTTTGGGTGCAGGAGGGGCGCACGATCTACAGTGGGGGAATTCTTCTGCCCTCTTAGAGTGGGAAGGTCGAACCTTTTTACTGGACTGTGGGTTCACCGTCTATCCTCGCCTTGTCGAGAAGCAACTCATAGAACGGGTAGATGCGGTGTGCATAACTCACCTGCATGATGACCATATCGGCAGTCTCTCTGTATTCTTGTATCATCGGCACTTTCTCAGCCAGCTTCCTCCTCTTCCTCTCATTGTCGGTACCCCTGAGCTTTATGCGAAGCTGCATACGATCCTTCATTTTATGATGGGCGAAGTCGAACGCTTTGCGCGACTCGTATTTCCGCAAGAGTATGCGGCTTTTGTCCAGGCAATACCGACCTCTCGTTTGCATGCTTCACACATGCCCAGTTGCGCTTATCTTTTTTCATCTCCTGCGATGCACCTTTTGTATAGTGGAGATATTGCTGAGCCAGTGCCTGTACTTAATGATCCTGCTTGGCTGGCTTCCCACCAACCTTTATGGGTTTTTCATGATGTAGCTTTTCGGCGCACGCCTTCCCACTGTTACTACGAGGCGCTTTATCCTTGGCTGG
Source organism: Bacteroidia bacterium (assembly GCA_026413325.1). GTDB lineage: Bacteria > Bacteroidota > Bacteroidia > SpSt-205 > SpSt-205 > SpSt-205. The sequence continues at coordinate 3,087 of JANZYW010000023.1, forward strand.
AGAGTACACAGCTGTGGGGCTATCACTGTGATCCTGCAGAAGCGCCGAGGGATAATCGTATCCCTCTGGTTCATGAGGTTTTTTTCATGGGCAGGGAAAGGTAACCGGGCCCTCTGAAGAAGATCAAGGGAAACATGCAGTTTCTTAGGTAGCCCCCATCAGTTCGTATGTGAGCGAGAGAGGGATCCTTTATGCTCTAACCCAAGTGCGGACGAGAATGGGCTCCAGCTGACTGCTCCTGTCAAGTGCAGTGGCTGGCACTCAACCTATACCTGATCCCACGTCTGGACTCCCTACTTTACTATACTCCCCGGCGGAACGGTTTTTTCGGGGCCAACACGAACCAGGGTGCCATTTTCCCCCTCAGCAAAAAGAAGCATGCCTTCGCTGGGGATTCCTCGGAGCGTGCGAGGGGGGAGGTTGGCGACCCATATAGCCTGCTGACCGATTAGGGATTCGGGGCTGTAGTGCTGAGCTACTCCCGATACGACTGTGTGGAGACCATCGTCTGCTTCCACTGTTAGCTTTAGAAGTTTATCCGCTTTAGGGACCTTTTCAGCTGCGCGGATGGTCACCACCTTTAGAAGGACTTTTTGAAAGTCTTCTATAGTAAGAGGAGTTGAGGGTGGAGGGGTGGAGGGGGGAGGAGAGGCAGTAGGCAGGAGTTTTTCTCTCAGAGAAGAGAGTTCTTCAGAGGAGAGCTTTTTCACGAGGGGTTGAGGTGGGGCGGCTAACCTGAGCTCCCGTACCAAGGGGGTCGGATCTTCTATTCTATCCCAGGTGAAAAGCTGTATATCCAGATATCGGCGTAGGGTGGGAGCTACGTGTACTGGCAAGAAGGGTTCAAGTAAGGTCCCAAAAGCAGCGAGAAGGTCACCATATCCTGCAACGATTTTCTGGGCTTCGTCGGCCTGGAGGTGCCAAGGAGCTGCCTCTGTGAGGCTTTTATTGGCTTTCTGTGCTAACCCCAGCAAGGTGTTCAGTGCTTTTGAGAAATCATAGGAGAAGAGCGCATGAGCCATTTCTCGAGCGGTTTCCGCCCGCCACTGGAGAAGGAAATCCGGGACTTTTACAAGATGTGTATTGCCGTAGCGCCATAGGAGACTGAGAATGCGATGTATCAGGTTTGTGAGGGTGGCAATGAGTTCGTTATTGATACGGGAGGTGTATTCTTCCCAGGTGAAGTCTCGATCCTGGGTTTGTGGCATGAGAGCGGTCAGGACGAAGCGGAGCTCATCTATCCGATCTGGGGCGGCAGCGATGTATTCGTGGATGTCGATGGTCCAGCGGCGGGAAGTGGATAGCTTATTGCCTTCTAAGTTGAGAAATTCATTGGCGGGGACATCGTGGGGGAGGGTATATCCTTCCCCAGCTGCGAGGAGAATGGCAGGGAAGACAAGGGTATGAAAAACAATGTTATCCTTTCCGATAAAATGAACGATACGAGTGTCAGGGTCTTTCCAGAACCTTTCCCAAGCGGTGGGCTGCCCTTGTGACTCTGCCCACTTGCGGGTGAGGGAAATGTAGCCTAAGGGAGCTTCAAACCAGACATACAGCACTTTGCCAGGCAGATCGGGAACGGGAATGCCCCAATCCAAGTCTCGAGTGATAGCCCGAGGGGTGAGTCCTGCAGAAAGCCAACTCTGGATGACGGGGTAGACGTTAGGCTTCCACGAGCGTGTGCGAAAAAAGGCTTCTACCTGTGGCTGCAGAGCATCTAATCGGAGGTAGTATTGTTCGCTGAGACGTTTTTCGGGGGTTACCCCTGTAAGCCGAGAACGTGGATCGCGAAGCTCCGTGGGACTGAGAAGGGTTCCGCACTTTTCGCACTGGTCTCCATAGGCCTCTTCGAAGCCGCAGTGGGGGCAAGTACCTATGATATATCGGTCAGGTAGGAATGTCTGGGCTTTGGGGTCCCAGAATTGTTCTACGGCTTTTTTCTCTAGCCATCCCTTCGTGAGGAGGGTAGAAAAAAAGTGTTGCGCGACCTGATGGTGTAAGGGGTCAGAGGTGCGTCCGTAGAAGTCTAAGCTAATACCTACTTCTCGTAGGCTTTTTTCAAGGAGGGGATGATACTGATCGATAATAGCTTGGGGTGAAGTGTTCTCCTGCCAAGCTCTCAGTGTGATAGCCACACCATGTTCGTCCGACCCACAGATGAAGAGGGTTTCGTGTCCTTTCAGGCGAAGAAAACGGGCCCATATATCTGCGGGCAAATAGGCTCCCGCCAAATGACCGATATGCAAAGGGCCGTTGGCATAGGGGAGAGCCGCGGTAATGAGATAGCGCATGCGGGAGAGTGAGTTATTCTTCTGCGCCCTGTTCTCTGAGCCAATCGGCTACTTCGCTATGCCAGCGTTTCTCGGCCTGATACAACGGAGTCTGTCCCCTTGCATCGGCAGCATTGATATCGGCTCCATGCTCTACGAGAAGCTTGACAGCTTCGAGGTGGCCCCGAGCGGCTGCTTCGTGGAGTGGGGTCCGACGTTCCTTGTCCTGGGCATTGACGTTGGCTCCTCGAGAAAGCAAGAAGCGGATCATCTCTAAGTTTCCGGTGATAGCAGCCCAATGGATGGGCTGGACACCTTTATGGGTGCTGGCATGGATGGACGCCCCCTGATCGAGAAGGTAGGCTACGACTGGGATGTGACCATTATAGACGGCTAAGTGGAGGGGAGTGGAGCCGTTTTCATTCGCAGCATCGATATGAGCACCGGCCTCGCACAACTGCTGGAGGATGGGAAGGAGCCCCGCATGTGCTGCAAGATGGAGAGGACGGGCCCCTGTAAGGCTTGCTGCATTGACATCTGCCCCCTGGCGAAGCAGGAAGGATACCATTTCACCTTGAGCAGCGCGCACAGCATAATGAAGGGGGGTTTCTCCATTTTGGTCCGCTTCTCGAAAGGAGAGGCCTTGTTGTAAAAGCCATTTAGCGATAGGTAAGCTGCCTGCCCGGGCTGCCCAGTGCAGGAGGGTCGCGTCGTGTGGATCCCGAAGCTGAAGATCAGCGGGCGTGGCAAGTCGGGCCTGTAACGCGCTGATGTCTCCTGCCTGTACCAGCGCTTGGAGTTCTGCATCCATAGGGGCAGTATCTTTGCCGCAAAAATACATACAATCTGTATGCCTTTTCTCACCGCCGTGGTTTTATTTATAGGGGGGTTGTATCTGGTTCTATCTCGGGCCCATGCTCTCTGGCTGCTTATCGGAGCAGAGCTCATGCTAAATGCTTCCGCTCCCCTTCTCCTCTTGGCCGGTACATCTGAAGCGATCGCGACGCTGTTTCTATTGCTCTTTTTCGCCTTATTAGAGGCAGGTGCAGCTTTATTTTTATTTTACCACTTTGCGCGAGCACATCAAACTCTACACTTAGAGAATCTGTGGGCAGTTTGACCCGTTTCTTTAGGCGGCTCTGGAGTCTCTGGTTCGCTTTCTGGCTGGTAGGATACTTTCTTTTCATGTTGCCTCTGTATGCGGTGGTGCTATGGCAGCTTACTCCTCGGACCGTCCGAATCGGCCATCAGCTCAATCGTCTGTGGGGTAAACTTATATTGACGATGGGGGGCATCCGAGTTCGAAAAGAAAACTATCACTTTCCCGCACAGCCTTGTTTGATAGTGGCCAACCACCGCAGTTATTTGGATATTCCTATTTGTTACGTGCTTTTCCCTCCTCGAGTAGCCTTTTTGGGGAAAGCGGAGCTGGCCCGCATTCCGCTCTATGGTTGGACTTATCGGCGTCTCCATGTGATTGTGGACCGAAAAGACCCTGCTGCTCGCAAGAGAAGCCTTTTAGCGGTCTCTCGTAAGCTCCAAGAGGGCATATCGGTTCTTATCTATCCAGAGGGTACGACTAAGCATCCTCGTCCACTGGGTCGTTTTTACGATGGCGCTTTTGCTTTGGCGGTGGAACTGAAAGTGCCTCTTCTGCCTTTGGTCATAGTAGGCTCCGATACGTGTCTTTCGGCAGATGGATCCTTTCTCATGCAGCCAGGAGAGGTAACCTGCATTTTCCATCCTCTGATTTCTCCAAATGGAGAGACTATAGAGAGTTTACGTGAAAAAGTGCAAAATTGGATGGCAAAAACCATAGAAGCATATGAAAATAGACCAGTCCCTGCTCGACAGCTTGTGTGAGTTGTCTCGACTTGAGCTCCAAGGGGAGGAGAAGGAGGCTTTGCTGGCTGACCTGCAGCGCATAGTAAACTTTGTGGAGAAGATCAATGAGCTGCCGTTAGAAGGGGTAGAACCGCTGCGTTTTGTAGGAGAGCCTGCAGGATACCTGCGAGAGGATGCTCCCGACTCTCCAGAGCCCTCCCCCCTCATTTATCAGAATGCTCCCAAATCAGACGGCCTTTACATACGAGTACCCAAATTTGGGGTAAAGGGAGGGTGAGCGAAGATAGGCTGTGGGAGTACCTTTTCTCAGGGAAAGGTGCAAGTGTAGATAGCCGCACCCTCCAGCCAGGGGAGGTTTTTTTTGCCTTGCCGGGGACTCGCTCGCATGGAGCCTCTTTTGCGGGAGATGCCTGGTCTCGGGGGGCTGCTTTCCTGGTATTACCAGTAGATTTCCCTCCTCCCCCGCATGTGCCCCGAGAAAGGATTTTCTATCATGCAGAGCCGCTGCGCTTACTGGGAGAGATAGCAGCTGCTTATCGCCAGCGATTTTCTATCCCGCTGGTGGCGATAGGAGGTTCAAATGGGAAAACGACCACAAAGGCCCTCCTTGGGCATATGCTTTCCCAGCAAGCCCCTACCCTCATCAGTCCTAAAAGCTGGAATAATGCGATTGGATTACCCCTTACTCTTCTTCGCTTGAGACCAGAGCATCGGTTTGCTGTGATTGAGATCGGAGATAATCGGCCCGGAGAGGTGCAAGCCCTCTGTGAGATGGCACAGCCTACGGTCGGTCTTCTCACGAATGTGGGACAAGATCATCTCGCTGGTTATGGAACGCTGGAGGCCAACCGGCTTGCTAAGTGGGAGATGGCGGAGTACCTTCGTCTCCATCCGGGTGGTCTGCTCTTCCTCAATAGGGAAGATCCCTGGCTTGCTACCCGTCCCTCTCTTCCAGGTGTGGCAGTAAAGTATTACGGAAATGGTTCTCCTACTCTTGCGAGTGGGCGTTGGCAGCCAATGGGGTGGGAATGTTCCCGCTTAGAAGGCGAGCTTGATGGTCATCCTTTTTGCGTAGAAGTGCCTCTCTGGGGGAGTTTTAATCGGCTTAATGTCCTTGCTGCTCTTGCGGTAGGGTATACCTTAGGCTTCTCTGTGGAGGTCTTGGGTCGAGCTCTGGGGAGTTTCAAGGGAGAGGCCTACCGGTCTCAGGTAGTGCGGCGGGGAAGTCAGGTGTTCGTTTTAGATGCGTATAATGCCAATCCATCTTCTTTGGCTGCGAGCCTCACTTCTTTGTGGGAGACTTTAGAGTCTGGGCAGAAAGCGGCTCTTATTTTGGGTCAGATGGAAGAGTTAGGGGATTTCTCTGAGCGGGCCCACAGAGAAGCGGTAGAGATGCTTCTTCAGCATGCGCAGTGTATCGAGGGGGTGGTATTTGTAGGGCCTTTATGGCTGCCTGTCCTTCATGCTGGGCTTACAGTCCCGTGGAAGTGGAGGTGGGTGGAAGATGTTGCTGAGCTGCGAAAAGCAGATCTTTCTTGGTTGGCAGAGGTAGCCATAATCTATTTGAAGGGCTCTCGAACACAGGCTCTTGAGCGCTTTTTGCTCGAGGAGGGCTGAAAGAGAGAAGTTTGCACGTTCTCGACCTTCCCATAGGCTCGGTTACTGTTTCCAGCGGAGACGCCAATCAGGCAGCATCTCTAACCGTCCTTCCATCAGAAATGTTTCCAGAAGTTCCTTTCCCTTGCCAGGGAAGAGCTTGTGGAGGGCTTTTTTGAGCTCATGTGCAAACCGAGGGATCTGAGCCTCCTCACAGAGCCAGGCTGCTGCGGCCGCTTTTTCTCCCTCAGTGATTGGCTGGGAGCGGTGGTAGCCCTTGCATATATCGCATTGTCCGCATGGGGAGATTTCCTCGGAGAAATACCGAAGCAAGTATTGAGCCCTGCACACCTGGCGCTGCTGAAAGTAGCCTATCATGAATCGTCCTCGGGATTGGGCCTGTCGTTGAAGGGTATGGTATTTGTGTTTCAAGGCTTGCCATTGGGTCGGGGAGGGGGAAGGCTGCGCTAAGCGTATCTCGCCTGTGCTCTCTGGTAGCGCATCATGGGTCAGCCAACCGCGAGCCTGTAGCTCTTCCAGCAGAGCATATAGCTTGGCATAGGGTATATTCAGTTGGTAGGCCCAATCGCTTAGATCAGCGTATACGCCCTCTGTAAAAAGAGAGGCTCCTGCCAGTCGAGGTATCCACAGCTCTGATGAAGTATGGGCTTTTTGCCATTCCTGGGGAGATACTCGACTGCGTAAGTATGCACGGGTCGGCCCTCCCTCTCGCCAGGAGAGAAAATCTTCTTGCTCTAAGAGATGCAGGGCACGTCGGAGAGCATAGGGACCCACTCCAATCTCTCGGGCCAGTTCCTCCAGAGATAGGTGTAGAGGTTCATCTCTCTTTTGTGCTTGACGGAGGATTTCGTACAGGCGCAGGAGAAAGAGATAAGGGGGATATTTGTCTTGCAGTCGGCGCCATAGATTTTCTACGTCTCGGGGTGCGAAAAGAGCGATGGCATAAGCCAACTCTCCATCTCTCCCCGCTCGGCCTATCTCCTGGAAGTAAGCTTCTGGTTCTGTAGGAGGATCAAAGTGGAGGACAAATCGCGTGTTCGGTTTGTCTATCCCCATGCCGAAAGCAGAAGTAGCGACGATGATGCGAGTTTTTTCCCGTAGCCAGGATTCTTGTATTTCCGTTCGATGGGAAGGGGCCATTCCTCCATGATAAGGAGCTGCGGAGAAACCCTGTTGCCGCAGTTTCTCTGCCAACTGGATGCTCGCTCGCCGGGAGCTCACATAGACGATCCCCGTGCCTCTGAGCTTGCGCAGGCTTTGTTGCAGCCGAGCTTCTTTATCGATGCCATATACGACGGCATAGTAGAAGTTACTGCGGTAGAAAGAGTGGCGGACGATAACAGGTTCTATCATGCCGAGATAGGTGATAATATCCTGTTGGACGCGAGGAGTTGCAGTGGCAGTCAGGGCCATCCACTGTGCCTGGGGGAGATGGGATCTTAGCTCTCCTAACCGAAGATAAGAAGAACGAAAATCATATCCCCATTGGCTGATGCAGTGCGCTTCGTCGACCGCGATGAGTTGGATGGGAAGAGCTCGAAGCTTTTCGAGAAGGGCAGGGGTCAGAAGCCTTTCCGGTGCCATGTAGAGAAACTTGAGATGCCCAGAAGCAGCTTCTTTGAAGAGTCTTTCTCGCATCGAAGGGGGTAAAGTACTATCCGCTGCTGCAGCAGGGATCCCTCTGCGATTGAGAGCACTTACTTGGTCATGCATTAGAGCAATAAGGGGAGAGATGACCAGTGTGAGCCCCCCTTTTACCAATCCAGATACCTGGTAGCACAGAGACTTTCCTCCACCAGTGGGTAACATTGCGAGAACCTCTTTCCCCTCCAGGACAGCTCGTATTACAGCTTCCTGGGGAGGACGGAAATCTGCATAGCCCCAGTATCGGTGAAGTACCGCCCGGGCGGCTTCCACCTCCCAAAATTAACCCCAAAACTTATAGGGATCGTGGCGTAAAGGTGAATAGAAACTTAATTTAGCTATCTTTCTCCGCCATTAGAGTGAACCCATTCATACCAACCTCAATATAGGCTTTACTATAGAAAGTAGTGGTACAAGACAGCAAGGAAAGAAAGCCACACCCAAATGGCCAGGTTCATCCATAAGCCTTTTTTGCGCATGTAAGAGAGGGGTATTTGTGCTCTGGTGTAGGCTAATGCATTAGGGGGAGTCGCAACAGGGAGCATGAAAGCCATACTGGTAGCAATTCCTATCCAGATGACTGTTAGCGGGGGGAGGGAAAGTTTTTCCATCAGAGGCAATAAGATGGGGAGAATGAGTGCGCATAGGGCGGTGTTAGAAAACAGTTCTGTCAGTCCGATGATAAGTCCTAAGGTTATCACCAAGAAGAGCAGCGCATGGGTTTCTCCTACCTGTTGTGTAAGGTACGTAATGAAGTCTTGAGAGAGACCTGAGAGTTCCAGGAGCTGAGCCAGGGCAAGGCCTCCTCCAAAAAGCCATAGAACGCCCCAAGGAATGTGATGGCCTTCTTCTACGGTGAGTAGGGCTTTCCCATGTGTCCCTGTGCCAGGGATAAAGAAAATGCATCCGCCTCCTAAGGCGATGCTCCATGCGGGAAGAGGCAAGACGATCCATGCTCCCAGGATGAGTCCGAGCAAAAGGAGAGTTCTTTTCCCCTCTGCAGAAAGGGAAGCTGCCTGTGAGATAGGATGAGGAGGGGGGGCGGGGTCCTCATGTTTCGGTCTTGATAGGAGAAGTTGTGCAATCCAGAGACCTCCTATGGCAGCCGGCAAACCATACTTTAGCCAATCCAGGAAATGTACAGGGTTTCCGTGCGTCTCCAGGAGCTGTGCAGTGATGCCATTGGGTGCTGATCCTGTGAGGGTGGCGACCCCTCCTATGGATGTCGCCCATGCGATACTGAGAGCGAGGCGCCACCGTGGTTCCCCAGGAGGCATGATTTCGCTGACCAAGGGGAGCATCAAAGCGGTAACAGCGGTATTGTTGAGGAGAGTGGATAATGCAGCGGCTAATACGGATAACCCTCTAAAGATTCTTCGTACCTCTCCTCTGGACCAGTATAAAACCCTGTCTCGGAGGTAAGAGCCCACTCCATGCACTTCTACTGCTCGGGCAAGCCAGAAAGAGCCAAGAAATAGACCGAGGACAGGTTGACCGTACGCCTTCCATAGCGAGGATGCGGTGGGTAAGCCCACCCCATCCAAGATAGGCACGGAGAGGGCGGGAACTGTGGCGACTACGTAATAGGGGACTGTTCCTGTAAGCCACCAGAGTGCCATCAGAGTTAGAACCCCCAAAGCAGTGGCCTTCACCGCGTTGAGCCCCGTTTTATATCCTATGTAACCTGCCCCGATAGCGAGGACAGTCGAGCCTAAGGCTATGCTGGCTTTTTTCCAGCCCTTCATGTACTAAAGATAAGCCGATCCCCGCTTCTCATCTGCGTCCTAACTGTATACCTCTTTCTGGAAACGAACTTCTGGGATACGTTATCTCTCGCCTCTATGTGTAGAGTATCTTTGCCCCATGGTGGTCCCATCTAAATCCTTTGAGGGGGGAAATCGATATGTCGATCTCCCCACCGCGGCGAGGGAGATAGGCATTCCCCTCGAGAAACTTCCATATAGCCTTCGCATTTTGTTAGAAAATGTTCTTCGAAACAAGGATGACTTCAAGGTCACTGCTGCGCACATAGAACCTTTCAAACGGTGGGATGGACGTCCTTCTGCGGAGGCGGAAGTCGCTTTTATCCCAGGGCGTGTCCTGATGCAAGACTTTACGGGAGTACCCGCAGTAGTGGACCTGGCTTCTCTGCGCGAAGCGGTTGTGTCCCAGGGAAAAGAGGCTCGTCACATCAACCCCTTAGTGCCAGTAGATCTCGTGATTGATCATTCTGTACAGGTAGATTCATTTGGGAATGCAGCGGCCCTTCAGCGCAATATCGAAAGAGAATACCAGCAAAATCGGGAGCGATATGTTTTTCTTAAGTGGGCGCAGCAAGCTTTCACCAACTTTCGAATCGTGCCCCCAGGGATGGGTATCGTACACCAGGTAAACTTAGAATACCTGGCCCAAGTGGTGATAGAGCGGGAGGGGTGGATTTTCCCGGATACAGTGGTAGGGACCGACTCGCATACGCCCATGGTAAATGGTATCGGAGTGGTGGCATGGGGAGTAGGGGGGATCGAGGCAGAAGCAGCTATGTTAGGGCAACCATTCTATTTTCCTTGTCCGGAGGTGATTGGGCTGCGGTTAGAAGGTCGGCTCCGTCCAGGCGTGACAGCTACTGATCTGGTCCTTACGATTACAGAACTTCTCCGTAAAGTCGGAGTAGTAGACAAGTTTGTGGAAGTTTTTGGTCCTGGGGTAGATACGCTCACTGTGCCAGACCGAGCCACAATAGCGAATATGTCTCCAGAGTTTGGCTGTACGGTCACCTACTTTCCTATAGACGATCAGACGCTTCGCTATCTTCGGCTGACAGGTCGCTCAGCAGAGAAAGTCTCCCTTATTCAAACATATGCTCGATCGAATCGGCTCTGGAGAGAGTCGACCGAGTCTCCGGTGTACACACAGGTAGTTACGTTAGACCTGGGCAGCATAGAGCCTTCGATAGCTGGCCCTCGTCGCCCTCAAGACCGTATAGCTCTCTCTCGGGTAAAGACTGCGGTTCAAGCAGCCGTAGAGAAAAATTACCAGAAGGTATTACATTCTGTACCGCCGAGGCCCCTTGTGCTCACGCAAGAGCACCTTCCCAGCAACGGCTTCGCCCACCTTTCCGCAGGAGATAGTGAATATCTCCTGCAAGATGCAGCTGTGGTCATCGCAGCGATCACCAGCTGTACCAATACTTCTAATCCCTCAGTCATGCTGGCTGCTGGCTTGGTAGCGAAAAAAGCTGTAGCTGCAGGATTACGTCCGAAGCCCTGGGTAAAAACTACCTTGGCTCCCGGATCTCGAGTGGTCACCCAATACCTCAAGAAATCTGGTCTACTTCCCTATTTAGAAGCCCTCCGGTTTCATGTGGCTGGATATGGGTGTACTACTTGTATCGGGAATAGCGGAGCCTTGCCCCCTGCTGTCTCGCAGGCAATCCAGGAAAAAAACCTTATTGTTGCTGCGGTCCTTTCTGGCAATCGAAATTTTGAAGCACGGGTACATCCCCAGGTGCGGATGAACTTCCTGGCGTCTCCTCCTCTCGTAGTTGCATATGCGTTGGCAGGACGTGTGGATATTGACTTTGAACAGGAGCCGATAGGCTATGACCCCGACGGCATTCCTGTGTATTTGCGCGATATCTGGTTCTCTCCTGAAGAGGTAGAAGAACTCATGCAATCGGTGGTAGACGAGAAAGATTTTCGGGAGACGTATGCCCGTATTTTTGAGGGAGAAGCAGCCTGGCAGTCTCTTTCTGCACCAGGGGGAGACACCTACGCCTGGGATCCCCGATCTACCTATATTCGTCGGGCTCCTTTTTTCGAAAATGTTGCCAAGCCTAACTCGACGGGTGGTTTTTCTGGATTGAAGGAGGCTCGCGTGTTGCTTCTATTAGGAGACTCTGTGACGACGGATCACATCTCACCTGCCGGCTCGATTCCTTCTCATTCTCCTGCGGGGCAATATCTTATAGCTCATGGAGTTACGCCTCAAGATTTCAATTCCTATGGGGCTCGTCGGGGCAATCATGAAGTCATGGTGAGAGGGACTTTTGCGAATGTCCGTTTGCGGAACAAGCTGGTCGATCGAGAAGGAGGATGGACTCTGTACCATCCCACCGGAGAAGTGCTGTCTATATATGACGCAGCCATGCGATATCGAGAGGCGGAGATTCCTCTTATTGTTATCGCAGGTAAAGAGTATGGGAGCGGTTCTTCTCGGGACTGGGCAGCAAAAGGTCCGAATCTTCTGGGGATCAGAGCTGTGATAGCGGAGAGTTATGAGCGCATCCATCGAAGCAATCTCGTAGGTATGGGTATCCTCCCCCTTCAGTTTGCGGCCGGTGAGAATGCAGAATCGCTGGGACTGACGGGTCGGGAGTCTTACACGATTGAAGGCTTGGCAAGCGGCCTCTCTCCTCTGCAGAAGCTAACAGTCCGGGCTACAGACCCCGATACAGGGGTGGAGAAAACTTTCACCGTAACCGCTCTACTTCGCTCTCCGGTAGAGGTGGCCTACTATCAGTACGGGGGGGTCCTTCAATACGTTCTTCTCACCCAGTTTCTTGCGTGAACTTCCTCTCTTTATCAGGGAGATACTCTCTCCTGAGCAGGTTCAACAACTGCTTTTGTTCGAAGAGCTCATCCGGGAGATAAACACTCGTCTGAATCTTATCTCCCGGCGAGATATCGACTGGGTGTGGGAGCATCATATCGTGCCGAGTTTACTTTTCTTAGCGTGGTGGCGTTTGCCTGCGAAGGTTAGAGTGTTGGATTTAGGTACAGGAGGAGGGTTTCCAGGGATCCCGTTGGCGATTGCACATCCAGATACCCCTTTTCTCCTTTTAGACAGTACCCGCAAGAAAGTAGAGGGAGTGAGGGAAATGGTAGCTCAGCTGGGTCTGTCCGATCGGGTAGAAGTACGCTGGGGCAGAGCCGAAGAGTGCAGAGAACGATTCCTGATCGTAGTAGGGCGGGCTGTGGCTCCCCTCCCTCGGTTCTTGGGATGGGTCCGAAGATTGCTTCTTCCGGAAGGGGAAGTATATTATTACACAGGCATGCCTTGGGGGCCTCTGCCTGCGGGGTGGCAGGCTGCCTTCCATGCTTTTCGGGATGTCCTATTGGATGAGCCCTATGTAGCTGCCAAGGGCATTTTGCATCTGCGGTTCTCATCTTCTCTACCTGACCACAAGAATAGACAGAGCAATCCTCCTGAAAGAAGGTAAAGTTTGATTCGACAGTAGGGGACTGGGATTGAGCGGATTGTTTGCCTTCTGGAAAAGATGCGAGGCCGCTTTTTCTGGCATGCAATCGGGTAATCCCCCAAAACACACAGCCTTCATGGGCATATCCATGTAGCTGGTGCAGGAGGTGTATCTTTGTTTGATGCTGCAAGCTTATGTAGGTCCCCTTATTCTTTTGTCCTTGGGAGCGGGGATTGGGCTATTACTTGTATATGCTCCTACCCTTCTGGCTCCTCGGCGTCCCCTTCCCCAGAAGATGGTACCGTACGAGAGTGGGATGGACCCAGTAGGGACGACGCGGCAACGTTTTTCTGTGCATTACTATAAAGTGGCGATGCTTTTTACTGTGTTTGATGTGGAGCTTGCTTTGATGTATCCGTGGGTGATTTTCTTTCGGGAAGATCCCTCTTGGGCATTGCTCTTGTTTATTTCTTTTACGGGGGTATTGGCTGTGGGGTATGTCTACCTCTTGCGCACGGGGGTATTTGACTGGAGCAGAAAAGAATTGTAAGAGGGCATGTACCAACCTCTCTTGATACACGGTGATTGGGTAGGAGGCCGAGATGTACGCCCCGTCATCGCTCCCTATTCAGGGGAGATACTGGGAGAGGTAGTATATGCGGATGCGGAGCAGATGGATAAGGTCTTGTCTGGAGTAGAACGAGGGCACAAGGCAGCGATGGCTTTGCCGATTCACAAGCGCTACGAGATTCTGGACAGGCTGGTGCATTGGCTGGAGAGGGAAAGGGAATCGATAGCCCGTCTTATTGCGCAGGAAGCGGCAAAACCGATTCGATATGCACGTGTGGAAGTCCAGCGAGGTCTTATGACTCTTTCGATGGGACGGGATCTGGTACGTACGCTTGAAGGGGAGATTCTTCCCGGGGACCTCTCTCCCCTCACCGAGGGACGATGGGTGCTCGTTCGACGAGTGCCAGTAGGTCCTGTTTTGGCCATTACTCCTTTCAATTTTCCGCTCAATCTGGTTTTACATAAGGTGGTTCCTGCAGTGGTAGCTGGGTGTGCCTTTACTTTGAAACCTGCTCCTCAAGCACCCCTGACTGCATATAGGCTCGCTCAGGCTTTATTAGAGGCAGGTTGGCCTCCATCGGCTCTTTCAGTGGTATCTGCAGATCCTCCGGTGGCGGAGCTCTTAGTGCGTGCCCCTCAATACAGGGTGTTTTCTTTTACTGGAAGCGCAGCGGTCGGCTGGCATCTTCAGTCGCTTGCCGTACGCAAAAAAGTGCTCCTCGAGTTAGGGGGCAGTGCAGCAGTTATCGTGGACTCGCCCCCCTCTATAGAGGAGGCAGCTACAGCCATCGCAGAAGCGGCTTATCTATATGCAGGTCAGGTTTGTATCTCTGTTCAACGCATATTCGTTGCTCAGGCATTATATGAGCCATTTGTCGCGGCGTATCGAGAAGCAGTGCGGTCTCTCAAGGTAGGAGACCCTCTTTCTGAGGCTACGCACCTCAGCAGTCTGATAGATGAACGCAGTTTTGCTCGGATACAGAGCTGGCTTACTGAAGCTCGAATGGGAGGAGCACAAGCACTCATTGATTCTTCTGTGCAGGCAGAAAAGCGGCTAATGGGTCCTATCCTCATGACCGATGTGCCGTCTGGCTGTCATTTGGCTCGGGAGGAGGCTTTTGCTCCTTTTGCGGAGATACGCACTTATGCAGACTTTTGTGAAGCCATTCGTTTGGTAAACTCGTCGCCTTATGGATTGCAGGCTGGGGTTTATACCTACTCGGAAGCTCGCCTCAAGCAGGCCTATGCAGAGTTAGAGGTGGGAGGGGTTTTGCACAATGCTCCCCCTACTCTGCGTCTTGATTCGATGCCGTATGGGGGAGTTAAGGGGTCGGGATTAGGGAGAGAGGGGGTGAAATATGCGTATGTAGAATATACCGAGCCTAAAGTGCTGCTATGGTAGGGGAAGACATACTGCGGATAGCGGGGGAAGTCGTCGAGAGTCGGCTCTGGCTGGGCACGTCGCGCTATCCTTCTCCCGAAGTGATGGTGGAGGCACTGCAGAGAGGAAGGGCAGGTATCGTCACGGTATCCGTACGCCGTCTTAATTTACAGGCACCTGCCGATACTTTTTTAGAACTTCTTCTGGGGCGTTTTCGCCTCTTGCCCAATACAGCGGGGTGTTATACGGCAGAAGAGGCGATCTTCCTGGCTGAGCTTTCCCGAGAAGCCCTTCAGACCCATTGGATTAAACTCGAAGTGATTGGAGATGAAGTTACGCTTTGGCCCGATTCTGAGCAGCTTCTCCTTGCTGCCCGGGAGCTGATCAAGCGAGGTTTTACTGTCCTGGCATATGCTCCTGACGATCCTATCATCTGTCAGCGGCTTGCGGATATAGGATGTGCTGCGGTGATGCCTTTGGCCGCCCCTATCGGAAGTGGACAGGGTATTCGTGACCCTGAAAAACTTCTTCTGATTCGACAGCGCCTTGCAGGAGTCCCTCTCGTCATAGATGCCGGTATTGGGAGCCCTTCGGATGCAGCGTTGGCGATGGAATTGGGCTACGATGCTGTTCTTCTCAATACAGCAGTGGCAGAAGCCCAGAATCCGCCTCTCATGGCAGAAGCGATGCACATGGCAATAGAAGCGGGCCGGAAAGCGTATCTCGCAGGACGGATCCCCCGTATATCTTATGCTCGGCCCAGCAGTCCAATGGAAGGATTGCCTTTCTAAGATTCGGCCCGATATTTGCTTGAAATTCTGTATATGCAAATGATGGGTGTCCTTCTTTTAGGGTTTCTCCCGTTCTCGGGATCAGAAGGACAGAAGACCCCGTCGCTTAGATCTGCATTCTATCGGCGTATCTACAGAGAAACACAGAGCGATACTTCTCGGAGATATTTTTTCCCTCCCCGAGTCTTCTCGAAACCTACTCCTTTCCAGCCAGGAGAAAAGCTCACTTTCCGCGTACACTACGGATGGCTCACAGCTGGAGAAGCCACCTTCGAGATCTATCCCAAAATCTACATGGTGTACGGACAGCCAGCGTATGTTTTTCGAGGGAGTGGAAAGACGGCAGCAGCTTTTGAATGGTTCTATAGAGTCCGAGATTACATGGATGCTTATGTAGATACAGCGCAAATGCGTTCCCTTCTTTACTATCGGTGGGTCAATGAAGGGGATTTTCATTTCGTAGATACCGTTTATTTCGACTACCATCGCAAAGAAATTCGCGGTAGAAAAGGAACTTTTCCGATGGAAACCTGGGTCATGGATATGTTGGGGGCATTTTATTATGCTCGGCGGCTGGATATACGAGCCATGCCTGATGGTACTACGGTGGAGATCCCCGTCTTCTTGGATGATAAAGTGTACGACCTGGGCATGAAAATCTTAGGGCGTGAAACAGTAAAAACCGACTTGGGAACCTTTCGGTGCATCAAAATCACCCCCCTTGTCGTAGCTGACCGTGTCTTTAGAGGACGAGAGGAGATGCTCATGTGGGTAACAGATGATGAGAATCTTATACCAGTGAAGATCACTTCTCCGGTTATCGTGGGTAGCGTTTCCGCTACGCTGAAGGCATACGAAGGACTCAAATATCCGCTCGCTTCTAAGCTAAAGTAAGGGCTTAGATAGGGAACAAAGAGGAACTTATCCAGAGAGGGCGGCCATTCTTTCCTTTCACAAAGCAGAAATACACTTACAAGGGGTTACTTCGCTCGGCGATAACTCAGCGAGAACATAGCATATCCCAGAGCCGAAGAAGCGTATTCTTCAGCTCTCTCCGATCGACAATAAGGTCTACGAATCCATGGTCGAGCTGAAACTCCGCTTCCTGAAATCCAGGTGGCAAGTCCTTGCCTGTAGCCTCCCGGATCACTCGGGGACCTGCAAATCCGATCAGGGCTTTTGGTTCTGCGATATTGATGTCTCCTAACATAGCGAAGCTGGCGGTCACTCCCCCCATCGTAGGGTCGGTGAGAACGGAGATGTAGGGCAAGCCTGTTTTTGCATATTGGGCCAGCCAAGCGGCCGTTTTAGCCATCTGAACCAGACTAAGTGACCCTTCCATCATGCGAGCTCCTCCACTTCGGGAGATAATCAAAAGGGGGAGGGTATGTTCAGCCGCATATCGGATCGTGCGGGCGATCCGCTCCCCGACGACACTCCCCATACTCCCCCCAATGAATCCAAAATCCATCACGGCTACGGCTACAGTGTGGGAGCCGATAGGTCCCACCGCACATCGCACCGCTTCACTCAGTCCCGTTTTCTTTTGCGCTTCGGCTAGCCGTTGGGGATAGGGCTTGCTGTCCACGAACCCCAGTGCATCTATGGGCTCTATTTCTTCAAACAAGACCGTATGTTCTCCATTCTCAAAAAGGAAGCGGAAATACTCTTTGCTCCCGATGGGGAAGTGGTAGCTACAGTGAGGACATACATATTGCGATTGCATGAGCTCTTTGATATGGAGGGGTTTGCTGCAAGAGGGACACTTCACCCATAGGCCATCTGGTGCCCCGATTTTCTCTGTGGGGGAGGTGCGAATGCCTTCCTCTTTCCGGAGATACCAGGTCATTGTTTATCAAAGTTACATAAATGAAACGCGACGATGGAGGGTAAAACTCACAGGCAGTATCGCCGCAGCTGCGAGAGTTCGAGCCATGAACCCTTGCCACCTTCCGATAGGGAGGAGAAGATAGAGCCCTTCCATCAGGAGTCCATTCAGGATATATACTAAACCAATCACCATCCAGAAACGGAGAAATTGCCCTTTCCAGGGGCCCGTTTCGATACGGAATACCCAATACCGAGTGAGGAAGAACCCTATAAGCGTACCAGAGCCGAAGCTTAGAGAAAGTGCGGGCCAGTGTGCTATCCCGAAACTGCGAATAAGGGTATAAAAGCCAATGTCCCATACCGTTCCGACTCCCCCCACAGCGACATATCGCCAGAACTGTACATTTGATAGGGCATGGCAGAAATACTCCTTCACGCCACAAAGCTACGCAAAGCCTATGAGGGGCGCTCCATCTTGCAGGATGTGGAGCTGTCTATCGAGGCGGGCCGCTATTACGTGTTATTGGGACACTCTGGTTCGGGGAAAACGACCCTTTTGTATCTATTGGCGCTTCTTGAGCGACCAGATGAAGGGGCTATTTTTTGGCGCGGGAGTCCGCTGCTATCCCTTTCTTTACCTGCTCAAGCGGCTTGGAGAAATACAAGTATCGGCTTTGTCTTTCAGTTTTTTCACTTGATTGCAGAGCTTCGTGTGTGGGAAAATGTGGCGTTGCCGGCGGTTCTGGCAGGAAAGTCTTTCCGGTCGGTGAGGGGGCGCGCAGTAGAATGGCTTAGTCGAGTGGGGCTACAAGACCGGGCCAATGACCTCCCCACCCGTCTATCCGGGGGAGAGCAGCAGCGTGTCGCTATCGCCCGAGCTCTTTTTCAAGACCCCCCTTTGATCCTTGCAGATGAGCCCACTGGTAACCTCGATGCCGAGCAATCCCTCTCCGTCTGGCGCTTGTTATTTCAACTGACTCGTGAGGAAGGACGGGCTGTCTTGGTTGCGACCCACAATCTTTCTCTGGCCCAGGAAGCTGATTACCGTATTCATCTCCGAGCGGGTAGACTCGTCTGGGAAACCTCTCCATGAGGCTGATTCCGCATACTGCCCATCCAATATCTTCTCCTATTACTTGTGAGATCTAACAGCCTCCTGACTAAATCCCTTTTCGAGGATATATTCGCTCAGCTATCTTTGGCGCATAGCTAAAGATCAAGGTCCCAAATAGAGAGGAGGCCAGAACGACCGAAAGGATTACCTCCCGCCAGAGGATAGACAGTGCCCCAAATAGAAGGGAAAACTCTCCTTTTGGAAGGAAGCTGAGGGCCGCTCGAAGGGCGGTACGAGGCTGAAGCCCCCAGATACGTGCAGCCCAGAATGTGGATGCTCCCTTCAGCAGTAAGCTGAGACCAAACCACTCCATCCCTATCTGTACGGGAAGTCGCTCGATCTGTACGGTATAGCTTAGAGCGAAAAAGAACAATCCCACACTGAGTTCTCGTATCGGTCCGAGCGATCGCTCAGCTACTCGATATAGCTCACTTTCCTCTGGCAAAAGGACCCCGAGTAAAAAGGCAGTGAGGGCCCCCGATAAACCGATTGCATGACCTGCGGCTCCTACTCCCAATACAAGACCCAGTGTCAGAAATACCGTAGAAGGCTCGTCTGGTAGAGAAGGGAGATTCCTCTGTAGCCATGGAAGGCCCCATCGGTATACGATCCAAAAAACCCCTCCCGTGCCTATAAATGCTCCCACTATCCGAAGGAGCGAGAGCCAGCTCATCTCTTGGCCTTGGGAGAGAGGGGTCAAGAGCCCGAGCAAAGTCACTCCCACAATATCTTCGAATATGAGGAGACCCAAGAGCAGCTCAGCCTCTATACTCGCAAGTCGGCTGTAATCAAGTAAAAGACGGGCAACAATCGCTGTACTACTGGGGTATAGAGCACTCCCCAAGAGCAGAGCTTCCACAGGAGTGGAAACCCATAATGCCGCAAGGGTGATCACTCCAAAGTTACACCCCAGATCGATGAGACCAGGTCGGGCGATGCTCCGACTCATCCGTCCCAGGTGCTCTGGAGAATATTCTAAGCCTACGAAGAAAAACAATAACCATACCGCAACTTCACCGATTACTGGGAAAATAGGGGCGAGGAGGGAGGGAGTCAGATCCTGTGCCAAAAGCCCCGCAACCATGAAGCCCAGCAAGGCTGGCACTCGGTTCCGTTGCAGGAACCATGAGAGAACAAAGAGTCCTATGAATAAGAGTCCTATGGCTCCAAGCTCGATTAGAGGGGCTTCAGGCATGGCTTTGCTGACACATAGGGAGAATTTTTTCTATCTGCTGACGAGTACCGACTGCCACCAGCGTATCCCCCGCCTGTATTTTTTCTGTGTAAGGATCAGGACTGGGTATCGTTTTGCCCGCTCGAAGGATAGCGATAATAGATACGCCTGTTCGGCGTCGCAGCTCTAAGTCAGCTAATGTTTTCCCCTGCATCATACAAAACTCCTCAACGGGGATCCATTCCATGACCACTTCTTGCAATAAGAAGTTTACTTTATCGGCAGGCAGGGGCTGATATCGAACTCCCCCTAAGATGAAAGCCATTTCTCGAGCCTCTTCTTCGGTCAGTTTAATACTCAGGGCAGGTTCGTCTTCACCCAGGGGGAGCCAGAAAAGCTCTCGCAGCCCTGTGTTGTGCAAGATGATAACGAGCTTGCCAGTCTGCTGCAGGCTTAGGGTGTATTTCCTTCCGACCCCGGGTAGGTGAGCTTCTCGTAAATCCATCCTCAAATATACCTCTCCTCTCTCATGAGGGGAGCGGTTTGATATGTGGCTTAGGTGAGCGAAGAAAGGGGAGGTGCTTCTATGGGAGTGCGGGTTACAAAGCCTTCTCCATAAGGTACCCCTATGAAGTGGCCCATCTCTCGAGCCCTTGCTTCCAGGTGAGGGAAAAAGGTAGGGCGTGTAAGATAGGTGGGTGGGTCTTTATCCCCTGTTTGTGAGAAGAACTGGCTCTGGTAGGCTTGAACAAGGGCCAGCTTTTGAGACCAGAAAGGTGTGATGTCTACTACGAGAGAAGGAGTCTGCCAACGGTCTTGGATTGCGAAAAGCAGTTTCCTTGGTCTATACGCCGGGTATCGGGTAGAAATGCGCCGGAGCCCACTGAGAAACACTGCTCTTTCCACCATACGAGCGGCACGTCCATGGTCTGGGTGTCTGTCGTAAAGTGCATTGGCTACTACGAGAGTAGGAGTATAACGCCGAATAATATCTATAAGCTCTCGCTGGGCAGAGGGCGTATCCTCAAAGAAGGCATCTTCCCACCCTAAACCGATGCGGGCGAGAGGTTTGAGAATGCGGGTAGCGGTTTGGGCTTCTTGATATCGAAGAGCAGCGGACCCGCGACTACCAGCTTGGCCTGCGGTCAAGTCCACCAGCACGATATAGGCTCCCTCTTGCTGCCAACGAAGCAGAGAGCCTCCACAGCTCAGCTCGGCATCATCAGGATGCGCCATGATCGCCATCACTACCGTGGCCATATCCCCGCAAAGCTACTGTAGATTTGTGCGGTGAAGCCCTTCTTTAGAACGTGGGCCCTCATCGGGTTGTGTGTGGCCCAGGGCTACTTTCTGCGGAAGGAACGGCATTCCTTCGTGGGTACGGCTGCACATGAGATACCCACCTGCGCCGTATCAGATCCTGATGGACACCTTTTCATAGGAGGGTATCAATCCACATCAGAGGAGGCCCTATCAGATGGATGGATAGTAGGTCTTTCTCCTTCGGGGGAGATGCTATGGAGCCTGTCTCCAGGGGGCATGGGGCCTGACCGGATCGAAGATCTCGCCTTAGCTGATTCTGTCCTGTATTTCTGTGGAGTGAGCGGTTCTTCTCTCACCCATCCAGAAGACCTACCGGTGAACCACCGAGCGGACTTCTGGGTAGGGGCCGTGGATAAAGCCACAGGCCGCCTTCTATGGCAGAGTAGATGGGGCAGCCCACATGCAGACGCTGCCCTCACCCTGTGTCTTACCCCTTACCGTACCTTGTTGGTGGGAGGATATACCTGGGAGGAGCCGGAGGTCGGCCTCCAAGCCGTCATATATGTAGTTCAAGCTCGAACTGGAGAAATCCTCCAGCGTCGCCTATGGGGGGCAGCTCCCAGCCTCATTCGTCGCATTCGTTCTGTTCCAGGCAGTACCTACTATGCGTGTGTAGGAGAGCAGGGCTTTCGCCCTTTTGTGAGTGCTATTGATTATCTCGGGCAGATTTACTGGCGGACAGTATTCCAGTTCCATCGTTTTCCCTCTCAGCTGCTGGCCCTTTATCCGACTGCTGCGGGCCAGATTTTGGTAGGGGGAAGGTATGGGGACCGATGGGGTGTCAGTGCTCTAGACCTGAATGGTCGAGTGATCTGGGAGAAAGCCTGGCCAGAAGACCAGCTAAAAGGAGCGGTTTATTCTTTATCGGAAGGTCCCGAAGGAGTGATCTATGCTCTGGGTTGTCAGTTTGGGGTAGAGTTGATTTCTCCTGAGCAGCGGGGAGGGGAGGATATGTGGATCGCAGCTTTACAGCCCGGAGGTAAACTCCTCTGGGAGAGAGCATTTGGAGGTCCACAGGATGAATGTGGGGTAGCTCTGCTTTGGCAGGGACAGAAGCTTTTATTGGTCGCAGCCAAGGAAAACCGATTTGTTGAACTGCTGCGGCGAGGAGATGCATGGCTGATCTGGCTGCAAAGTATCTCGTGTGAAGAGGTGCCTGTAGAGATAAAAACGGATGTCCCTTCTCTGCGGGAGAAAGCTGGACGTCCTATTCGCTTTTGGCTCCACTTACCTCCTTCTTACACAGAAGAAGAAGTTCGCTGGGACTTCGGAGATGGGGCTACCGCTGTGGGGAAAGAGGTAAGTCATATTTTCGCAGAACCGGGTATTTTCACCGTGCAGGCTGTCCTGTCTTTGCGATATGGGTGCCGACAAGTCTACCTTCCTCCTGTCGTTCTTCGGATCAGCCGCCCTTAGAAAAGAGGCGGCGTGTCAGCTCTGGGTGCAAGTCAAGCCGTAGAGAGATGAGATGAGAGTACAGGCCTTGTGAGAATCCTGTAAAGTTGGCTAAAGCGTAGTCGATCCCCACGTACCACACTTTGATGCCCAGGCCTGCTGTAGGATAAAAAGTGAGATAAGGCCGACCGTCCCATCGGCGAAACTGTTGGAAGTTGCTCATGCCGAGGCGGAATGCCGCCCACTGTTGATACCGTATTTCGGCCCCTACGCACAGGTCTGCGCTAAAGGGTCGACCGCGCAGAAGCGTATTGCGTGGACCATCCATAAAGACGACGACATCTGCTGTAGGGAGAAGAGATAGACGTTTCTCTTTCCATAAAAGGACACTTGCTCCCGCTCGGAGACTCGGACGGGTCCACTCGATAGAGTTTTGAGGGATAACGTTCCCTGTGAGTAAGAAGGTTTCTTCAAACGCTTCTGTGTTGAAGGTCCATGCATTGAAGGTAGATGTGGCATCGTACAATACCATACCTGCTCGCCATCCTCCCCGTCTATAGAAAAGCCCGAGATCTGCTCCGAACCCCCATGCGGTAGCAAATGGCCCCAGCAACCGATGAATGACTTTGATAGAACCACCGATAGAGAGAGAGGTATCCTTCAAAGGTTGTGCATAAGAGAAAAAAAGCGCCATGTCTGCGACTGAGAACTTAGTTATTCGGGAGAAATCATAGGTGTTCCCATCGTAAAAGCGAAGAGTGTTGGGTATGTCATCTATTCCGAGGCGAATAAATCCTAATCCTAACTTCCGCTGTTCCCGAAGCGGGATAGAAAGAGCCCCATAATCGTATTTCGCCACGCTGGCGAAATACTCGCTATGCATGAGGGCTACTTGGGGGTAGTCAGGTACGGTGACCAGCGCTGCAGGATTCCAGTAGCTGGCGGTTGCATCGTTTACACTTGCTGCCTGCGCATTCCCCATAGCAGCTGCCCGGGCGCCCACCCCGATCTTCAAAAACTCATTGCTGTACTTAACTTGACCCCAGAGGAGGCTTGCACAGATTAGGTATATCGCACCCCGATAATGCATATGTCATCTATCTGCTCTATGTCACCACGCCACTTGTGATAAGTGTCTTCTATGGCCTCTCGCTGCTGGGATGCGGGGAGGGAATGAATACGCTGGAGAAGCTGTCGCAGCCTACGTTGCATAAATTTTGTCCGGCGAGGTTCTTTACCTGGTTCTTTTTCCCATCCAAACTGGTCGACGATCCCATCCGAAAAAAGGAAGAAGCTGGTTCCTGCGCGCAGGGGAAGGCTATGACCTTCGAAGGGGAACTCTTGCTGGAGGAGGTCACCTCCGATGCTGCGGCGAGACGCTTTGAGCTCGATAAGTTCTCCTTCAGGAGATATAACAAGGAGAGGCCGTCTCGCCCCGGCAAAATGCAGTTCGTGAGTTTCCGTGTCGATAAGGCATAGGCCGATATCCATGCCATCTTTGATTTTGTCCTGAGTCATGGTGTGGTGGAGGGTTACCCGCAGCTCCTCATCTAAGCGTTGGAGAAGAAAAGCTGGGTCTTTAGGTCCTTCTTCTTGTGCAATACGATTGAGGAGAGTCGACCCAATCATACTCATGAAAGCTCCTGGCACACCGTGCCCAGTACAATCAGCCACTGCCAGTAAACTTTGATGGGGAGATAAAGGATGAAAATAGTAAAAATCCCCGCTCACGACGTCTCTCGGGAGGTAGAGTACGAAAGACTCTGGAAACCTCTCATAAAAAGGTTGTAGGTCTGGTAAAATAGCTAACTGGATGCGACGAGCATACAAAATACTCTCCTCAATATCCCTTTTGGCTCGTTCTAATGCTTCATTCTTCTCCTCCAGGAGGGTTTTTTGCTCCTCTATGAGTCGATTTCTTTCAGCTAACTCGGCATTAATTTCTTTTTCTCGCCGATTAGCCCGATACAAAACGATAAGTACAATAGCGGCGGCAGCCAAGATGAGAGCAGCACTGCTGATAATCACCCAGGTTATCTGCCGTGCTTTTTCTGCTCTTAGCTTTTCCGCTTCTATTTGGCGCTCCTGAGCATCTTTTTCCTTTTGGTGGAGATAATCTAACTCCATTCGAGTGAGAGCACGGATGCTTTCTTCGTTTGAAAGGCGTTGGGTTGCTTCTAAAAGAGGGAAAAAGAGTGCAAATGCTTTGTCATAGGCGCGAAGCTGACCATACAGTCGGATAAGCTTTTCGTAGACTTCTGCGAGCTCACTGTACGCCTCTAAAGGTTCCAGTAGCTTTCTGGCTATTTCGTATTGCTGGATGGCTTGGGAGAAAAGTTTCCGATTTGATAAGATTTCTCCTCGGCTCATGTGGACGTTGGCCAGCGTATAGGGATCCCTGCTTTTCTCTGCGTATTTCTGTGCTAATGCGAGGTCAGTCAAAGCAGAATCGGTAAGTCCCTGGTCTAAGTCTAATCGAGCTAAGTTGATACAGGCATTGGCGGCGGAGCGCCAGTCCTCGCTTTCTTCTGCGAGGAGCTTAGACTCTCGGAAAAGGTTACGAGCTGCCTCTACATTCCCCAGCTTTGCTTGTACGGCAGCGAGATTGGTAGATACCTTGAAGGGGAAAGCAGGATCTGGGGCGAGATTGGCATAGTAAGCCGCCTCAGTAAAAGCCTCCAGTGCTTTGGTCCAGTTGTCCTGGCTGAAGTAAATCTCTCCCAAGGCCATGGTGACCATAGGGAGAAGGGTGGAATCCTTCCTATCCTCACACAGACGTCTCGCCCGTAGGAGGTGCTCCATAGCCTGGGGATAGAGTGCTTGACGGGTGTAGATATTGGCGAGGTTGAGCAACGTGCGAATCGCCAAGGTAGGTTCGCCCCGAGCTTCAGCGATGGTGAGAGCCGTTTGATACAAATCCTTTGCTCGGGCAAGGCTTCCTACTGGGTAGAAGCCTTCCGCAGCGATCCAGTTCAGCAGCTCCGCCCATAACAAAGAGTCATTGCTAAGTTCTTTTTCTGCTTGGTGGAGCAAACTATCGACCTGTGGCAGTCCTTTATGGGCAGCTTGGGTGATAATAAAGCCATAAGCATCCTTCAGCCACTCGCGGATACCCGTTTCTCGAGCGATGTCTAAGATGCGCTTTTGGAAAACCAGGGCTTCCTCTACCCTGCCTTGTTGGATACGAAGGGCGGAGAGAGTCTTGAGTGCGTTGCGTTGGTACTCCACTTCTCGGGTTTTTTCTGCCAGGGTAAGGGCTTGTAGGATTGTTTCTTCCGCCAACTCATGGAGCTGAATGCGCCGGTACAGTTCAGCCTGATTGATGAGCGTAATGATCATGAGGCGGGGGTTGCCTGACTGCTGGGCCAGACTATAAGCTTTCTCATAGAGGCTCTTCGCTTCTAAGTTGTCTCCTCTATTCTCAGCGAGAAAAGCCTTGAGATTGAGGATTTGCACGATGATCCCCGTGTCGGGAGGTATACGGGTAAGGAGGCTTTCGGCTCGGTTGAGGAGAGAAGTCGCCTGGTCATACGACCCTTGATAATACAAAGC
>JANZYW010000024.1 GCA_026413325.1 Bacteroidia bacterium
GGGGAGGGGGGTACATCGCTCTTTCCACAGGTGGGCTACCGCCTACCCTCACCCTTCTAACAGCAGCAGGTTTAGGCGGAGTCGAACTCACTCCTCTTGGGGAAAACATGAACGGCTGTAACAATACAAGCGTTAGCAACTGCATACCGTCAGGACCCGATAGGATTCAGCGCGGAGCTGCTGCAGGGGGGGAGGGAGGTGTGCTCTACGGTATCGCGTGGTCCCCGTACAGCCCTTGCCCGCTGGCGGAGCTAAGCCTTCTGTCCTGGACACTCAGGCCTCTCCCGAATAGGCAAGTTCGTCATACTTGGCAGCTTACCTCCGCTTTTCCCCTTCGAAACATCCTTATCCGTATGGTGGAAAAAAGAGGAAGCGCCATCAGCGAGGCATCTTTTTTCCCCTCTCTTACAGGAGAAGGAATACAACCTCTACTGCCTGGTGAATACGAAGCCCTCTTTTATGCCCAGGTAGAAGGAGGACAGCTTCAGCTTCTGGAACGCCGCCCTTTTCGATATGAGGGACTACTTCTCTGGCAAGAAGGAGGAAATCTCTATCTAACCTCCCCACAGGACACAGAGTTTGTCCTTTTTGACACTGCTGGGCATCTGTTAGCAAAAGGATATGTAAAGGAGGGAGAAACCCAAGTTTTGCCTCTCGAGCAGTTTCCGACTGGTTTTTATTATTTGCAAGTGGGGATGGAGACCTATCGCCTTCCCATCCAGACCAAGTAATGTGAACCTTAGCCTGTCCTGCGGCAGTTGGTCCCTCTCTTCTTTACACGTCTAGTCGGGCGTAACGGGCGTTCTGCTCTATGAACCGCTTCCGAGGCAACACCTCTTTGCTCATCAGGATGGAGAAAATCTCATCTGCCTCAGCCGCATCCTCAATAGATACTTGCTGAAGAGTTCGCGTCTCAGGATTCATCGTCGTTTCCCATAGCTGCTCAGGGTTCATCTCTCCCAACCCCTTGTATCGCTGTACCGTCACCTTGGCTTCATCCCCACCCCCAAGCTCCTCGATAGCTTGTTTCAACTGGGCCTCTGTCCAGCAATACCGCTGCTGCTGTCCTCGCTTGACCAGATAAAGAGGGGGAAGAGCGATATACAAATGACCTTTTTCTATCAAAGGGCGCATGTAACGATAAAATAATGTCAGTAACAGAGTCCGAATATGGCTACCATCCACATCTGCATCTGTCATAAGGATGATTTTATGATAACGGAGATTTTCTAAATCTCCTTCGTGGATACCTTGTGGACCGAATTTACCCAGGCCTAAAGCGATGGCTATATTTTTTATTTCCTCATTTTCATATACCCGAGTAAGTTGGGCTTTTTCTACGTTGAGTATTTTCCCCCGCAGTGGGAGAATAGCCTGAAAACGGCGGTCCCGTCCTTGTTTTGCACTCCCCCCTGCGGAGTCTCCCTCCACCAAAAAAAGCTCAGAGGCTTCGGGATCTTTACTGGAGCAATCCGCCAATTTCCCAGGCAACCCTCCTCCTCCCACAGCTCCTTTCTTTTGAACCATTTCACGCGCCTTGCGCGCAGCGTATCGGGCCTCCGCAGCCAAAAGCACCTTCTGCAAGACGGCTCGGGCCACTCTTGGATTCTCTTCTAAGTATTCTGTCAGCGCTTTTCCGACTATGCTTTCCACTACACCTGCTACTTCTGAGTTGCCCAACTTGGTTTTCGTCTGGCCCTCGAACTGAGGCTCGGGTACCTTGACAGAAACCACAGCTGCGAGGCCTTCCTTAAAGTCATCTCCCGACACCTCAAACTTAATTTTGTTGAAAAATCCCTCTCTCTCCCCGTATGTCTTGAACACGCGAGTGAGTGCCTTTCGAAAGCCCACGACATGCGTTCCTCCTTCGTGAGTCCGAATGTTATTCACATAAGAGTACAGAAGTTCGTTAAAGGTCTCGTTATATTGTAGAGCGACCTCCACGAGGTAGAGCCCTTCTGGGTCTGACCCCTCGATAAATATGGGGTCATGTAGGGTTTCTTTTCCATGATTGAGGAGTTTGACAAATTCGGGCAGGCCTCCTTTGGAGTAAAAAACTTTCGTGAGGGGGCGGCCTTGCTCATCTATCTCTCGTTCATCTCGAAGAGTGATCTTGACCCCTTTATTGAGGTACGCCAGTTCACGCAATCGGTTGGCAACGATATCGAACTGAAACTCAGTGTCAGGGAAAATAGTAGGGTCGGGTTTGAAATGTATCTCTGTACCCCGCAGTTTATCAGCAGCTTTCCCGATAGCTTCTACGGGTACTTGCGGTATCCCTTGGCGGTAGCTTTGGTACCAGATTTTTCCTTCTCTATAGACACGGGCCTCTAAATGTTCGGAAAGGGCATTCACACAGGATACTCCTACCCCATGTAACCCACCTGAGACTTTGTAGGTTCTTTTATCGAACTTACCTCCTGCATGGAGTACGGTCATCACCACCTCGAGGGCTGACCGACCTTCTGTGGGATGAACATCTACGGGGATTCCACGCCCATTGTCTTTTACTGTCACATACCCATCGGCATGCAGAGTAACCTCTATCTCGGTGCAGTACCCCGCCATCGCTTCGTCGATGGAGTTATCTACGACTTCAAAAATGAGATGGTGAAGGCCTCTGACTCCAATATCCCCTATATACATTGCGGGGCGCTTTCGAACGGCTTCTAAACCTTCCAGTATCTGAATAGAAGCAGCGGTATACTCACTCATGGCAGGCGGATGGTGGATCTCACTCATTAGGGCAAATCTACGAAAAAGCCTACCTTAGAGGGGTGCAGCGATTGTGGAGAGTGACCTATGAAGAACTGCACGAAGATACCCTCTCTGCTCCAGAGAAAGAACTGATCCAGGCAGCTGCCAAAGCCGCTGAGCATGCCTATGCCCCTTATTCTAAATTTCATGTAGGAGCAGCCGTACGACTTAGAGATGGAAGGATATACACAGGAAATAATCAAGAAAATGCAGCTTACCCCAGTGGGCTCTGTGCAGAGCGAACGCTCCTATTCTCATTAGGGGCCCAGTCTCTTATATCTTCTGTAGAAATTTTAGCCGTGTACAGCCCTCATTCGCTCTCCCCAGTCATGCCGTGTGGAGCCTGCCGTCAAGTGATGCATGAATATCAGGAAAAAAGTCAAAATCGATGGGTCCTGCTTTTTGCAGGTGCATCCTCTCTCGTCTACAGATTCGTAGGTGTAGAAAGCCTCCTCCCTTTTGCTTTTGTATGGAGACCCGCATAAGTACTGACGTAGAAGAAGCTGCCTACCACCTCTCGAAAGGAAGGGTTATCGCCATTCCTACAGAAACGGTGTATGGCCTCGCAGCAGATGCAATGAATGTAGACGCAGTTGAAGAAATCTTTCGATTGAAAAACCGACCTTTCTCGGACCCTCTTATCGTCCACGTCTCTACACCTGAAGTCCTGGAAAGGTACGATATTGAAGTACCCTTGTGGGCCCAACGACTGATAAGCCTATTTTGGCCGGGCCCCCTTACTCTCCTGCTCCCACGAGGTAGAAAAATACCCCCTCTTGTCACTGCCGAGCTTCCCCGAGTAGCCGTCCGAGCGCCTGCCCATCCGCTAACGCAAGCGCTCCTCAACCTGCTTCCCTTTCCTATCGCCGCCCCAAGTGCAAATCCCTTTAGCCACATCAGCCCGACAACCCCTCTCCATGTATATCGGTATTTTGCAGGAAAGATACCCTTTATATTAGACGGGGGAGCTTGTCCCGCAGGCATCGAATCGACCATCATCGGAGAAGAGCAGGGACGATTCATCCTCTATCGGCCAGGCGCACTTGCAAGGGAAAAAATAGAAGAAGCTTTGGGCGAGAAGCTGTACAGCCGTTCCGCCCCTTCAGTCCGAAAACCCATCACCCCAGGCCAGTTTCCTAAACACTATGCCCCCAAAAAACCTCTCTTGTATGGGTGGAACTCCCCGCCTGTAGAGCCAAACGCATCTCTTATCCTTTTTAGCGGCTCCCCACAAACTTCCCACCCGTACACACACGTCTTATCTCCAGAAGGTGACCTCGAAACAGCCGCATCTTCCCTGTATGCCACCCTCCATGCTTGTGAGGAAGAACCAACGGAATACATCATCGCGCAGCAAGTACCCCTGACAGGGATAGGAGAATCGCTTCATGATAGGCTGCGACGAGCTACCTCCCGAAGTCTTTTTACTATTGGGCACAGTCACCACAGCTGGGCTGAATTCCTCTCTCTTCTGCAGCGATATGAAGTACAAGCTATAGTAGATCTGCGCAGACAGCCCCATTCTCGGTTTGTACCCCATTTCTCTCAGGGGCCTTTACAGAAGGCCCTTCATGAGCATGGCATTACATACGAATGGCAACCTGTACCAGCTCGCCTCCTCTCTACTATCGAGAGGTTGCTTCATCGGTACCTCCATATTGCGCTCCTGTGCGCGGAAGGAGAGCCTCATCGATGTCATCGATTTCGGCTTTCGGATGAGCTTTCGGAAAAAGGCTTCTCCCTCTTCCACATCTTACCTGAGGGGCACCTTCAGTTACACCGTGCCCCCATTTCGCTGAGACTGAGCGAAAAAGACTGAAAATCATTCACCCACGCATCTACGAAAGGTCTCACCTCTGTTCTGTGCGTAATGATGAGCCAAGTAGCCTCTGCGAAGAAGCGGTCAAGATAAAAGAGGATTTCCTGTATTTTTTCCCCATTTAGGGGTGCAAATGTTTCGTCCAAAACGAGAGCACGCGGCCCTTTCAGCAAGATCATAGCCAAAGCTAACCGCTGCCGCTGGCCTCCTGAGACTTGTTGGCCCCATACGCCTATCTCTGTGTGCATCCCTTTCGGCAAAAGCGCCACTTCATCTGCTAAGCCTGCCCATTCCAGCGCCCGCCAAAGCTCGCGAAAACTCGCTTCAGGTCGAACCAGGCGGAGGTTGTCCACTATCGACCCACTAAATAAAACAGGCTGTTGAGGCACATATCCTATCCATTGTCGTAAATCGGTTCGACTTATCCCGCTTAGCGGGATCCCTCCAAAAGTAATCAGCCCCTCAGTAGGTTCTACCTGTCGAGTGAGCAGGCGGGCGAATGTAGTCTTTCCACTTCCCATAGGCATAGAGAGCGCCACCTTGGCTCCAGAGGCTATGCCTCCTCGTAGTCCTCTGAGAAGCCAGTCTCCGCTTTCCTTATACCGAAATCCTAAACTTTCCCACCGCCACCCAGAAGAGGCTGCTACCCCTGACGAAACCGAAGGAAAACGAATAGCAGGGCCTTTCCTCTGAAGAAAAAGAAGGCGTTCCGCACTTCCACGGGCTTGCTGAACGAGGCTCATTAGCCACCCCAGTGCCCCCAGGGGGAAAAGAAGTTGAAGGACATAGAAACTAAACGCACTTACGGTTCCTAAGCTCATCTCTCCCTTTGCGACCCGAATGCCACCATAGATGATCACGACGGTAAGGCTAAGTCCCACAAAAAGCATGGTAAGAGGCTGTAGATAAGCTTCTACTTGGGCTACAGATAAGCTGGTGTGTTTGTGACGGTCGACGAGGCGTTTCCACCCCAGAGAAAGGGCTTCCGGTTCAGCTATTGCTCGCAAGGGACGGATATAGGGATACACCTGCTGAAGAAAAGCACTTAAGGAAGCAAATGCCTCCTGCTGAAGAAGACCTCTTTTGAGAGCTTTCCGGCGCAGAAAGTAACTCAAGGGTCCCACAAAAAGCAAAGGCAGAAGGCTGTAAGCCGCAAGCTCCGTATCCGTATAAAACATAAAGGACGCTGTAAAGACCGTAAGAAAAAATACCTGAAGCCCATACAAAACAACGGGGCCTGTGAAGTTGCGTAGGCGATTCAAATCTTCCGTAAAATGCGTCATAAGCTCTCCTACAGGCTGTTGATGGAGCGTCACCAAATCCCAGGAAAGCACATGCTCCAGAAGATAAGCTCTATGATCACGCTCCACCCTTCGACTCAAGACTACTAAGGTGAGACGCATGCCTACCATCAAAGCGGCCCTGACGAGAGAAAAGAGAAAAAGAGAGCCTACATACACCGCCACAGGCCTCAAAGCTTCCGTTAGAGAGGAGGCATGGGAAATCTCGGACAATCGGTCCACAACCTGTCCAGTTGCCCATCCTGGATATAATGCCAGGAGATTAACCAGCGCCACACAAAGCACTCCTATCGCCCCGATAAACCAGTATCGCTTGTAAAAG
Source organism: Bacteroidia bacterium (assembly GCA_026413325.1). GTDB lineage: Bacteria > Bacteroidota > Bacteroidia > SpSt-205 > SpSt-205 > SpSt-205. Next base: position 6,200 of record JANZYW010000024.1, read on the forward strand.
GGCCACAGCAGTCGAAAAAGAGGTAGCACGGGCGGAAACTTAGGAAGAAGTGGAGCGAGAAAGAGGAAGGCGTTCAAGAAATGAGAGCTTCCAGTAGGCATCACATCCGGAGCCTGCTACCGCACCCAAAGTATCCAAGCGAAGGAAGCCATCTTTATCCGGTTCCTGTTCTACCTGTACCTTTTCTATGGCAAACAGGAGAAGACGGGTATGATTCACGGTGATAAAGTGCTCTTCCACCAACCGTAACAAGCCGACTACAGGACTACCTTCAATATAAGGAAGAAGCTGACCACTCTCCCATCGCAGAGGAATCTCCAGATGTTCCAGCTCACTCTCCGCAGGACTGAACTTCTGATGAGTAGCATGGGCTTTCGAATAAAAGCTTTCGCTCACCAGATTGAAGGTAGCATAAGGGTATTGACGCAAGTTCCAGTAGGTATGCCGAGGGACAGTCGTAGGGCGTAGTAAGAAACCTACGTATGGAGGAGAAGAACCCACATGAATGCCCGAGTTGAAGATAGCAGCATTTAACACACCCTGGTCCGTGCGAGTAATGAGGACGTGGAGATTTTTGGGACCTATTAGGGAGTTCACAAAGTTGATTCGCCAGCTTCGATCGGCGGTGAGCAAGTCAGACAACGTATAAGCGGGCATAGGATAGTTCACACAAACATAATTACAAGCTTATCTTTGAACCATGAATGTATCCACAGTCCTTCTCCTGATATACCTTACGATGACAGTAGGCGTTATACTGGGGGAAATCTTGGGTCTTCCCTATCTTTCACTTGCAGCCAAGACACTTGCGATGCCTTCCCTCTTAGGGAGAAGCTGGCAGCTTTGGGAAGGGCCTTCTACGAAGAAGTATCTCCTGGGATCGATCCTCCTCTTTTCTTGGATAGGGGACGTACTTTTGATTTTCGCACCTGATCCAAATCAGGAGCCCACACTCATCGGTATTTCTCGACACCCTTTCTTTTTTATAGGGGGCTTGGGAAGTTTCCTTATCGCTCAGCTTCTGTACATACGAGCTTTTATGGAAAAACCTGTAAAACCGCCCATAGGTTTCCCTCGTTGGGGATACTTTTTTATACTGGGTTACGGGGTGGGAATGATTCTTTATCTATGGAAGGCGCTCTCTTTCTCCCCAGAGAAAAGTAGCTTGCGCCTCCCCGTTGTCCTCTATAGCGTGGCCTTACTTTCCATGCTGGCTAGTACGGCTTCTCAAAAAGGCAGGGTAAATCCCCGAGCATTCTGGATGAGCTTCACGGGAGCGGTATCCTTCGTGTTGTCGGACTCCCTTATTGGACTAAACTATCTGGCATGGGAAAAACCCATGTGGGGGGCGGGAGCATGGATATTTGGCACATACGCCATAGCCCAGTTTCTCCTTACAGAAGGATTACGAGAAAAGGCGAAGGGTACTGAGACCCCCATCTACGAAAATCACCTGACCTGTGATCCAGCTGCTCTCAGGAGAGAGTAAAAAAGCGATGGCCCGTGCGATGTCTTCAGGAGTACCCACCCGCCTGAGAGGGTGCCGAGCAGCGGCCTGCTGAACCTTCTCAGGGGTACTAAGAAGCTTTTCCGCTAAAGGAGTCTGCGTCAGCGAAGGAGCCACTGCATTTATGCGGATAGTCGGAGCCCACTCGGCAGCAAGGCTACGCACTAAACCTTCAAGCGCCCCTTTCGAAGCAGCTATACTCGCATGAAAAGGCATTCCCACCTGGACAGCGACGGTACTCACGAGCACCACAGCTGCGTCTTTAGTCTGCTTCAAATAGGGGTACGCATGCTGTAGGACACGAACTGCTCCCCAGAAATTGACTCGCCAGTCTTCTATAAAATCACTTTCTCGGAGCTGAGCAAACGGCTTGAGAGTGATCGTGCCGGGCAGATAGACTACCCCATGTAAAGGCTCTGAAAGAGTAGGTAAGCTGTCTGTCAAGACGTCCATCGGGTGATGCAGAACCTCCGAAGGGAGGTCTCCGAAGGTCCGAGAGCTTACCTCCAACGAATGTCCTCTCTGCAGAAGGACCTCGACAAGCATGCGACCAATGCCTCGGCTCCCACCAACAATCCAATAATGCACACCCAATAAACAAAAACAGCCACACATGTACTCTCAAAGAAAAGGGAACTGCCAGAAGTAGCTTCTAAGAAGAAGCTCTTTTGTACCTCCGCAAGCTGAAAATAGGCCGATACTTACAAATACGGCCCACCTGTTTCCCAGAACAAGAACCCCAGGATGAAGTGAGATTCTCTTCGAAAGGATGATTCTGAAACACCCCTCATATAAAAATCGACATAATGCCGTATCTTCGCGTCGCCCGCTTAGCTCAGCGGTTAGAGCATCTGGCTGTTAACCAGAGGGTCGCAGGTTCGAATCCTGCAGCGGGCGCAATAAATAATGGGGCCCCATAAAGGGCCCCATTTTCTCTTTATCGCCACACGGGCTTCTTCTAAAAATTATCTGAACCCATACTATCTTTCTCCATCTGATCGGCTACACCAGCAACACCCGCACAAACTGAACGCATAAAATCCGGAGTAAGAGCAGAGAGGGGTATTTTTGCCTTGAAAACGGCAAAAATCTGATCTGAGGCGGTCGTTACCTCCCACCCTCCTACTTTTCTCTGTCGACCATCTACTGCCAGCTTAGCCAATGTTTCTTTCGAAATCTCAGGCCCCCTATAAGCAGGAGACCAAATCTGAACGATGGATTGCCCTCCAATCTCCTCTACAGAGGACATTACAAATACAAGCTGCGTACGTCCATCTCCGACATCAAAAGTCATCTTAAAATCTCCATCCTTGTCAACGGTATACTTAATACTGGCTTGATCTAAGATACGTCTAATCTGGGGATTTTGAGCCGAAATCATACCTAAAGTGGCCACTCCGGTGAGTAGCAAGTGCCGAATGCAAGTTAGTATATACATAAGTTAGAGGTATTTTCAGAAATCATCCGAACCATTCATTATATCTTTTTCGATTTCATCCGCAGTCGAAACGATTCCTTCACAGACAGCTCGTAAAAATTCAGGATTTAGGGAAGAGAGGGGCACCTTTGCCTTAAAGACTGCATATACGTATTCTCCACTTGAGGTAACCTCCCATGCGCCGATCTTTTTGCGATAGCTATCTGAGAGGAGTCTCACAAGCACTTTGTCCGAAATCTCTTTCTGCTTATAAGCAGGTGACCATATTTCGACGATAGATTGTCCTCCCATCTCTTCCATCGTAGACATAATGTAAAGGAGTTGGCTACGACCATTTCCGACTCCGAAGGTGAGCTTAAAGTCTCCGTCACTGTCTACGGTGTACTTGAGGCCCGCTTGATCCAGCATTTTCTTGATCTTGGCATTTTGGGCAAAAAGAGTACCCACGCCTACCAGTCCCGCTATGAGCGGGATTCGAAGGTATATGAGGGAAATCATACGCAAGCATAAAGTCAAACTTTAGTGAAAACTCTTTGAACGAACACACTCAAGAGAAACCCGGAAAAAAGAACTCATTTAGGAGAAGATGGGCACTTATTGAGCTATAACTTTATATACGTTTTTTTTCTTTAGCAGGTTGCGAGGACCGAGATTCAAGGGACTATTTCCATCCTCCACATCCCTCTTAGCTCCCCTAATGTAAATCCAGTGGCTCTATCTCCCGGATACCGCCTTCGAATCTCAGCAAGAGCAGGACCATCGATGGATTCAGGAAGCCCATGGCACTTCAGACACGTCTCCACAGTGATATAAATAGGGCGGTAATATCGGAGTGTGCCTTTCGAGGCTCTAAGTACATAACTCTTTGGATCCCTCGTTTGGGCGAAGTAGTTATAGGCTACCGTATCCAAAGAGTCGATGAGCCGATTTCGAGGATTGCGATTACGAAAGGCAACGCGTTGGAGGATCAGACGGCTTTCTCGATGAGAAGAGAGGGACTCCGCTACTTGTGAACAGTAGCGAACCGCTCCTGCCCAGCCTGCTCGTTCTGAAGCCTTGAGCAGTGCTTGAAATACGCTTTGCTGCCGTTCTGTAGATAAACTATCTCCGATATACTGCCACATCCTGAATGTAGAATCTTCTTCAACGGAAAGGGTCTGCGAAGGAGGGGAGGCAGGAGGATGAGAAGGAGCACAAGCAATAAGAAAAAGTAGCAGGAGACCTACCTTTCCATCAAACATGGTTCAAAGATAAGTTAGAAACTGCAATCGAAGGGAATACTTGCCGCAGAGGGAAAAAAGCCTTGGGGACTGCATCGCCTCCAGGGTATCTGTTCCCTAGGACGAAGCGGGAAGGATAGGAATAGTTTTCCGTATCAAACCTCTAAGGCAATGAATAAAATGTCATCTGTCTGGGGAAAATCTGAACCGCGCCACTGCAAGAGCGCTTGCTGGAGAAAAGCAAGCTGCTCCTGCAGAGAAAGATACTGATTGACTTGTAAAAAATTACGCAGCCGAGCCACTGAGAACTTTTTTCCTTCAGGATTGAGTTGGTCGGTCAATCCATCTGAAAAAAGGTAGATTCTATCCCCAGGCTGAAGGGAAAAGGTTTGTAAAGGAGGAATGTGGCGAGAAACAGCGCTCACATCTTCTCGAAGTCCCTGAACCTCCCGAAGCTGGCCGCCTCGAGCGATCCACAGGGGGCGACGAGCACCCAAGTATTCCAGCTGACCTGTGACAGCACTATATCGCAAAAGAGCTAACTCGAATCCTTCAGCAGCCGATCCATCATCGGCACTGGCCACTATGCCTTCCAATAAATCTCCGTACAATTCGGAAAGGTCTTCAACGAAATGGCGAGTGCTACGCCACAGAGAAGTTAGGGCATATACACTTATGAGCGCGGCAGCTGCACCATGCCCCGTGCTATCCCCTAATGCAACTATAACTTGAGATTCTTGGGGGGCATAGAAGTAAAAATCTCCTCCCACTCCCGCCAGAGGAACATTCCACAGCTGGACGTCTGAAAAGAAGGCGCGAAGACCAGAGGTATCTGGTAGAAAACGCTTGAATATACGAGCTGCATAGGTCTGGGCCTGTTGCACATCTCGAAGCTGGGATTCCATCCTAGTCATTCGTTCCTTTTCCTGGGTGATGTCCAGCTCTACGGCCAAGAAGTGAGTCACCTCATTTAGCTCATTCGTAAGAGGAGTGATGTATAACTTGAGCCAATAGGGCTTTCCAGACTTGGTATAGTTGAGTATTTCTTCGGTAAAAGATTCTTTCTTGCGAAGCTTTTCTCGGATGCGTGCTACTGTGGCGGGGTCTGTGTCTGGACCTTGCAAAAGTTGACCGGGCACCTTGCCTTTCGCCTCTTCTAGAGTATATCCTGATAAACGCTCAAATCCCCTATTTACCCACAAAATACGTCCCTGGGCATCTGTGATAATAACAGCATTGTCCGTATGTGCAGCCACAGCAGCAAGCATGCGCATTTGCTCTTTGCTCTCTGTGAGAGAACGATTCGCCTCTTCGAGGGAGTTCTTGAGCTCCATGAGGATATTGAGCTGTTGGCGCAGCTCCTCCGCATACTGGGTAAGCTCTTCCTGAGCACTACGAAGCTCCGTAACGTCCTGAAAAATCAGCACAAAGAGATGCTCCTCCAGTTGAATCCAGTATCCCTGGAGATGGTGAGAGTGGTGAGGTGTTCTGAAGGTGGTCTCCAGTTCGGCTTCAGACATATGTCCCTGGAGAAGGGAAAGAACTATATCCGAAGGAAAGAGGTGAGCTTCGAAAAATTCGCGAACAGGCGCAGACAGCAACTCTTCAAGAGGAAGTTCCGTGAGAGATAAGCTTCCCGGGCTTACCCAAAGAAAACGGTCTTTTTTGATATCAATGACAAAGACCGGTAGCGGAAAGCTGTTGGCAATTTTCTCCAACAGCTTCGAGTCCAGAGAAGAGGCGGGGGAAGCACTAACCAATGCTTTCAGGGAGTCCCAGAAGGTAGGCATGAGAAATCAATGTAGCCGATGAAGAATAACAAAAAAATAGAAGGCGAGAAGGAGAGGTATCTATGGTGGGCTGTGGAGGATTCGAACCTCCGACCTCTGCTCTGTCAAAGCAGCGCTCTAAACCATCTGAGCTAACAGCCCGAAGGGGTGCTTAAGATTTTTTCTCTTGGAAAAGGGCTCTCAGTTGGGCTATGGCTTCAAGGTCTCCGAGCTTTTGGCGACCAACAGCACGGGTTCGAGGTTCGATAGAAGCGGCTGGGGATTCAGAAGCAGCCTCCTCCCCTTTCTTACGAGATTTGCGGGCCGGCCGTTGGGCCACATGGGCTAAGACGATGGTCCGGTTCTGCTCATCCAGCTCGATTACTTTGAAAAGCAACGTATCCCCTTCTTTGGGAAGGTCTCCAGAAGTAGACTTGAGATAGTGCATGGGGCAGAAACCTTCCACCCCAAAAGCCAACTCCACCTGGGCTCCCGCATCGGTGATACGAGAAATAACACCTTCGTGATGCGTTTCGGGTTGGAAAACCGCTCGGATCATCTCCCATGGATCCTCCGAAAGCTGCTTGTACCCCAAACGAAGTCTTTTATTCTGAGAGTCGATATCCAACACGACTACTTCTATCTCCTGTCCTCGCTGAAGGATCTCTGAGGGATGGCGAACTCGTCGTATCCAAGATAGGTCCCGCACGTTGATAAAGCCTTCCACACCGGGTTCAAGCTCTACAAACGCACCAATGGCTGTGTAGTTTTTGACAATGCCCTTGTGGGTGGAGCCCAGGGGATATTTCTCTGAGGCATGCAACCAGGGGTCCGGAGAGAGCTGCTTTACACTGAGGGTAAGCCGCTGGGTCTCCTGGTCTAACTGGATGACTTTTGCTTGGATTTTATCTCCTACCTTATACAGACGTTGCACATCCACAGGCGTAGTAGACCAGGAAAGCTCAAATACAGGTAGGAGGCCCTCAATACCTGGAACCACTTCCACAGTTAGGCCATAATCTGCGATAGCGACGACGGTACCGTTCACTACCTCTCCTACCTTTAGCCATTCAGGAATGGCCTCCCATGGATTAGGCTGGAGTTGTTTTATCCCGAGGGTGACTCGCCGGGTATCGAGGTCATAATCCAACACCACGACCTGTACTTTATCTCCAGGTCGATAGAGCTCCTCAGGATGGGATACTCTCCCCCAAGAGAGATCACTCACATGAACGAGGCCATCCATTACCCCCCCGAGGTCAACAAATACACCGAAAGAGGCCACATTCTTGACTGTACCTTCCAAAATCTGCCCCCGCTCGAGTACATTGAGGATTCGCTCTTTTTGGCGAGCCAGTTCCTCTTCCAGGAGAGCCTTATGAGAAACGACTACATTATGTTGAGCGGGATTGATTTTTACTACTTTAAAGCGTAATCGCTTACCCAGCAGGTCCTCATAGGAATCGGAAGCTCTCATGGGCTTGAGGTCTACTTGAGAGCCAGGCAGAAATGCTTCGATTCCTCCTATATCTACGACAAAGCCTCCTTTGGTGCGACGCCGAATCACTCCTTCTATAGGAGTCTCATTCTGAAGGGCTTCTTGGATGAGCTGCCATGTGCGAAGAGAATGGGCTAAACGCCGAGAGAGTTTAGTTCCTCCATCTCGGGCTTCCATGCTCTCGACAAACACCTCTATTTCGTCTCCGACTGCAGGTAAAGGTTCATCGGGTCCCCATTCAGAGAGGGGTATATGCCCCTCTGCTTTGTGCCCGATAGAAACCAGTACTTCGTGTTTATCGACGGAAACTACGCGTCCTCGCACAATAGCATTTTGTATACGAGGAGGCGAGTAGACTTCATACATTTGTTTGAGGTCTATGTCGGAGGTTGGATTCATGCGGGTGCAAAGGTACAAAAGTCAAGGTAGATACAAACGCAGTCCGTAGTAGGTTCCCCCTGCTTCTGCTCGCAAATAACAAGTTCCGCTGTACTCTGTTGGTAGCTGGAGCTGTTTTTGTGCCTTCCAATACGAGGCGGGAGCTATTGGAGACTCCCATATTTTACTCCCCTCTGCATTATAGAGCACAAATGACAGTTGAGAGGGCATGGATTTAGGAGCAATCCAGCGGAGAGCATACTCTCCTTTTCTCGGCGTGGGTTTTAGCTCAAACATGAGCCCTAAGTTAGGAGAGGTCAGCCGACCCCAAAGAGGAGGAGGAAGGGGCCTATCGCTGGAGCGAAGGGACATCGAGGCCAACTCTCCTTTTCCTACGCCTATAAGCCGAACTTTTGCAGAGTCAGGGTAAAACTCTATCAGCCCAAAAGCAGGACGAAAATGGGAGGAAGAAATTCCCTGCCCTCCTCTATTGAAAATGCTTATCCCCAAGAACTTTGCCAGCCGATATGAACGCTTTTCTGTCTTCCCGACTCCGCCCGTCATGACCTCAGGAAAGCCCCCCATCGTTCCATCCTCAAGCGTGGCGATATGGGTATCTCCGCTGACGAAAAATACACCTCTAATCCCTTCTCTCCAGCACCACGAAAGCAAAGTGTCCTGGTCTGCGGGATATGCGGCCCAAGTATCTGCGATAAACCCTGCAGCGAAGATAGAGGGTATTTTATACAAGCCCCCTGCAAATGTCAGCATTTGATTAGGGAAAGATAAAAGCTGATGAATAAATAGTTGTAGATTTCGATTGTAAGTGACCCCTGAAAGAATAACCTTCCAACGGGCAGTACTGCTTTTGAGGGATTGAAGGAGCCATTCACGCTGGCGACTACCTAACAAGGTTATCTCTGGCTTAGGTCGGAAATAATATCGTCCCAACTCTCCCAGCTCAAATGCCCGCATGGTGCCAGTTCGAGCACTTCGATTGTCTATGAAGAAAAACTCGACATCTCCCCACCGAAATCGCTGGAACAAGCCCTCTTCCGGATCGGGAAGCGGATAGTGGGGGAAATAGCGCTGGTAGGCAGCTATGGCGTGGGTTCGAATACGCGGTTCAAAGGGATAATCCCCGATCGGTAGACTCAAAGTGCGGTATTGCGCCCGATAGTCTCTCCCCGTATTATCTGCGGCGTAATCGTGATCGTCATATATATAAGCCCAAGGGGCAAGCTGGTACAAAAGCTGAAAATACGGGTCTCTGTACCGTTGAGCATAGAGACGAACGAGATTTTCCCAGTCTAAGGGGAAAAACCGGCTATTAGGAGGAAAACTGGGCTCTGTGGTATCGGGATAGCCCCAGTCTCCCAAGTGAACGATGAGATGAGGTTTTTGCTCCGCTATGAGTGGGCCGATGGCTATCTGGTCTCGACTACTGGGTCGCAGGTCATGGCAGGAAATAAAAGCAACCCGCAGAGGAGAAAGAGGAGGAGTAGAGAAACTACCCGTGAGCTGCTTTCCATCTGATAATCGTACCTGATAGACGTAATGGGTTCCAGGTGTGAGGCTGTCTAAGGTAAGGCAGATGGGGACGTCAGAAGAGGCTACAGTGCGCCGAACCCAGTGGGCAACCGACACTTCTGCTTGTTTATCCCAGATGCACATGCGGGCGCTGCTCTCCGATACCCCTCCCACAAGCACCTGAGCGGATAGGTAGATTCCAAAAAAGAGAAGGAGTAGAAGAGGCACCTGTGGTGACGGGCGGACTTGAACCGCCGACCCCCAGATTTTCAGTCTGGTGCTCTACCGACTGAGCTACATCACCGCCATGGAGCAGGGCAAAGATACAAAGAATTTCACATTCATAAGAGTGCCTGCAGGTGCTCCTCATCCGTGACCAGCACCTCCCGCGGCTTGCTTCCTCGAGCCGGCCCTACAATACCCGCTCTTTCAAGCTGGTCCATAAGACGCCCTGCTCGATTGAAACCAACCCCCAATTTTCTCTGGAGAAGAGAGGTAGAGCCGTACTGGCTACGCACGACCAACAGAGCTGCTTCGTGGAAAAGCGGATCCCGCTCCCCTAATCCTTCTTCCCCTATCTCCTCTTCCCTATCGGAGCTGGGAGGCTCGGGAAGGACATATGCTTCTGGTAGCGGCTGAGAAGCAATAAAGCTGACCAGCTTTTCGATTTCACTCGAACTAATGTACCCACTTTGCAAGCGAATGAGCTCCGTACCCATAGCAAACAGCATGTCTCCTCTCCCGATCAACCTTTCTGCCCCATCCACATCTAAAATCACTCGCGAATCTACCCGAGAAACCACCCGAAACGAAATGCGAACGGGAAAATTAGCCTTAATAAGACCCGTAATCACATTCACAGAAGGACGCTGTGTCGCAACGATAAGATGGATACCCACTGCCCGGGCTAACTGAGCCAGCCGACAAATAGGAGTCTCTACCTCCTTTCCCGCTGTCATCATCAAGTCGGCCAGCTCATCAATAATGAGAACTAAATAAGGGAGAGCGCGATGCCCTTCAGGAGCTCTCCCCTGCTGACAGCGTTGATTGTATTCTTGGATGTTACGTACCTGAAGCTCCTTTAGCAGCTCATAGCGAAGCTCCATTTCCATCACCAAGCTCTGCAGGGCCGGCAAAGCCTGCTTTACATCCGTTATGATCCGCTCAGAAAGAGTAGGTATTTGGACTAAATAATGCTTTTCTATGCCTTGATAGAGGCTCATTTCTACTTTTTTCGGATCTATGAGAATAAAACGCACCTCTTTAGGGGTCAAATGATACAAAAGAGACACTATCATACAGTTGAGAGCAACAGATTTGCCCTGGCCCGTGGCGCCGGCGATAAGTAGGTGTGGCATTTGGGCTAAGTCCCGTACAAACGGTTCGTTGGTGATGGTCTTGCCAAGCATAAGAGGAAGTTGAGCTCCCTTCTGTCGAGAAGCGGAGGAGCTGAGTAACTCCCTCAAAGGCACGATGCGGGGATGCGCATGGGGTACCTCTATCCCGATAGTACCCTTCCCCGGTATGGGTGCGATTATCCGAATCCCCAAAGCAGCTAAGCCTAAAGCAATATCGTCTTCGAGACTCTTAATGCGACTGATCCGCACCCCAGGCGCAGGTACCAACTCAAATAAGGTTACAGTAGGCCCGATGGTCGCACTGATACGCGAGATTTGGATACCGTAATGCTGTAGCGTCCGGATAATCTGCTCTTTGTAGGACTCAATCTCTGCGGCTGGAAGTACGGTGGAATCCGCTGGTCCCTCCTCTAACAAAGAAAGGGGAGGAAGAAAAGAGGAACTTGATTCAGCAATGTGCTGTGTCTTTTCTCCTGAAGAGAAGGTTAGCCCAGCGGAGGAAAGAACAGCCTTCTCCTCAATCGGAATCTCAGCGGAAGATTTTTTCACTGTTTTCACCGAAAAAGAAGAAGGACTTTTTTCTTCCTTTTCGGCTGGGAGCAGCGAAGGCGAAAGCTCGACGCCTTCCGAGCTATAGATAGCCTTCTCTTCCCTAATAGGGGGCTCAGATGATGAGGAAACCTCAGGAGAAGCACCTGAAGCCGGAGGAGTCTGAACAGGTAGCCTAACTACTTCATACCAGGAAGGCGCCTCCGATATCGGCTCCTGAGCTTCAGGTTCATCTAAAGATGAAGATGGCTCGGCAGGGGATAGATCAGAGAGAGTCTTTTCTTCTCTCTCCCACCATCGCTGGAAAACACCTGCTAACTGGAGGAAGACAGCTGCCGTACAGACTCCCCATATAATCAGAAGGCCTACTGGACCCACGTACAAGCTCATCCAGGCAGCCAAACCTGCGCCTACGCTTCCACACCAGAGGAGGTCTTCTACCCACCCCATCTGCACCAGCCATCCACCGAACGTCGAGAATACATATAGAAGAGCAAAACCCCACAAGAGATATTTCAAACGAACCTTTCTTCCTCGAGCCCATGCAAGGCCTGCATACAGAAGTCCCAGTGGAAAGAAAATACCCGCCCATCCGAAACCTCTGTATATCAATCGATGTGCGAGTCGAGCTCCGACCCAACCTGTGGGATTATTCAAAGGCACTGCAGATGGAGCCCCTTCCAGGGCAGGCAAATCGGTAGAATAACTCACAAAATAAGCCAAAACCGCTACCAATAGATAGAGACCCAAGATCCCTACCCCCAAGCTCAAGACCAAACGGCGTGTAGGCAGCGAAGAAAGGCTCATCATGAAACGAAGTTAGCGCTTTGTAGGAAAGGGAGGTTCTTCTGAAGTATTCAATAAAAGAGAAGGGGGTAGGAGTCCCTTCTGTAGGACTGCAAGACCTGTCTCCCAGTAATCTAACTCCTCTACGGAGTGGGCATCCGTAGTCAAGATGATGGACACTCCGAGCTCAGCCGCCCGCCGTACCCATTTCCAGTCGATTTCCATTCGATAGGGATTAGCATTGAACTCAATCGCGACTCCCCGCTCAGCGCACGCTCGGAGGATACGCTCTTCATCTATAGGATATCCTGGTCGGCTCCGTAGAAGCCTACCTGTCCAGTGACCCAATATCGTCACATAAGGATTTTCTATGGCTCGAAGCAGACGTGCCGTAGCTTCCTCGGCTGTCATATGAAGCTTTTCGTGGATGGAAGCTACGATAAAATCCATCTGTTTCCACACTGTTTCGTCATAATCCAAGCGGCCATCTGGGAGTATATCTGCCTCTACTCCCTTCAGCAGACGAAAAGTACCTGCATATTGTTCATTGAGCCGGTCGATCGCTTCGGCCTGCTCGGCCAACCGTGCCGGAGAAAGTCCTCGGGCATAAGCAGCTCGTTGACTGTGGTCAGCGATACCGAGCCATTTCCAGCCCTTTATTCGAGCTGCTTCACCCATGGCCTCCAGAGAGTCCACTCCATCAGAATACGTCGTATGCACATGCACGGTCCCTCGTACGTGATGAGCAGAAAGAGGCTCTGGAAGGAGCTTTTTTTCAGCGAGGAGGAATACATCCTCCCAATCTCGCCAAGCGGGTATTATATAAGGAAGGCCGAGCTTGTTATTATAGATTTCCTTTTCTGAGCTACCCACACAGCTGCTCCCTTCCTTCTCGCATAGTCTTCGAAAGGGGTTATTGTCTGCTTGGAGTACCCTTTCGGGAAAACCCTCTGTAGCCAGCCTAATGCCCATTTCCTCATCTGGCCAAAACTCTATTTCGACGAAGGGGGATATCAACCATTTACTCCCTCTTCGCTGTAAGGAAGATTTTGTAATCTGGAAAAAACGAGTCTCCTGAGAAGCCGGTAAAACGCCTTGCAAAGGAGGGGATAAGAGTGGCAGAGCCCGCCTCAGTTCGCCGATAGGGATGGGTATCAGGCCTTCCGCTTCGAGAGGATGTATGCTTTCCTTCCACAAATGGAGCGCTTCCCGATAGAGCATTCGCCCCTGTTGACTGCGGTAAAACTGTATACCTTCTTCCAAGCGGCGTAGCAAAGCGGGGCCCCATCCGGGTAGGTTATGGACCTTGCCTCGCTTGAATGCCTGCTCGAGCCCATCTACGGAAGCGACTCCTACTTGCTTCCAGAGTTGATGAATGCGTTTCGGTCCCAAGCCGGGCAGACGTCGAAGCTCCAGAACCCCATCTGGTACTTCTTGCCGCAGCTGTTCTAACAGGGGATGCTGTCCTTTTTCATACAGCTGAGAAGCGATTGTCAGAAGTTTTTCTCCGATACCAGACTTGTTCTTGAGAGCAGAAAGAAGAGAGTCTTTGGAGGAGAAACTTTCTTCTGGAAGGGAAGACAGTGTCTCTATCAGTTTACGATATGCGGAGAGACGGAAGCTGTCAGGTTCTTGTATCTCCAATCGCATGAGCAGCTCTTCCGCAAGGGTTATCAAAGCTGTTTTTCGGGCAGACATACCCATATCGACTCAAAGCTACACACAGGAGGGCTTTTTGCCTTCTCTCTGGATGGGGAGTGGCGGGAGCCTCCCTGAATCAGAGAGCTTTTAGTCTATCCCCGAGTTATCACCCTCACGTAGAAAATCGAACCCATCTGCGTTACTCTTTTCGAGTAGCTGCTTTGAGAGCGGCGAAGGCTGCCTTCAATGTGTCTCGGTCCGTTATCTGGGCGAGGTAGTTGAACATAGCACCTTGAAGGCGTTCTGCACCGTCTATGGGGATAATCGCACCCGTGAGATACGGAGCGAGGTCGGACAAAAGGAAAGCAGCGAGTGCCCCCAGCTCTTCAGGTCGACCATACCGTTGAGTAGGAAGGCGTTTTTTGTACTGCTCTTCAAAATCCCTTCCCGGCATCAGCCGAGACCAAGCTCCCTCGGTAGGAAAGGGACCAGGAGCAATCGCATTGACTCGTATTCCATACGGAGCCCATTCATACGCAAGAGAAAGCGTTAGGGCCTGCACTCCCGCCTTTGCTGATGCAGAAGGAAGGACAAAAGCACAGCCCGTATCCGTATAAGTGGTTACAATATTGAGGATATGTCCGGGTTGGCGGTTTTCGATCCAGTATGCTCCCGCCCAACGACTCATGTGAAAAGTACCCATCAAAACGATGTCGACCACAGCGCGAAAGGCTCTAGATGAGAGCGTTTCAGAAGCTGCAAGAAAATTTCCAGCTGCATTGTTTACTATCGCATCGAGCCTTCCCAGATCTTTGACGACCCGGGAAAGGAGATTATCTACACTTTCCCATTCTCGTACATCACAGCTATAGGCATGTACGGCAGGCCCCAGGGCTTGTGCAGTTTCTCGCAAGACAGTCTCCCGACGACCACATATCACTACTTGAGCGCCACATCGAATAAAATGCTCTGTCATCACTCTCCCTAAACCCGTACCACCGCCAGTAACTACGATAACTTTGTTTGTAAGGTCTATAGTTAGCATACTATTTAGAAGTTATACTGAGGGTTATTTCGAGAAAAATCCATATCTGTGAGAGGAGGGTCAACCTCTACACGGTAGTATTCATATCGCTCATACAAACCCAGTTCATCTTCCACCTCTACGACGAGGGGGATATACCTTTCTGCATCTATGATAAGCCGAATAACTTTCCCGTAGTCAGAAGGAACCTTGAGCACCTGACCAGCCTTGAGAGATACATTCGGACTCTTAAAGCCATTGAGCTCCATGATCTTATACCATCCTACTTTCAGTTTATCTGATACTCGAAAAAGGTTGTCCCCAGCAGAGACGGAGTAAGACTCTATCCGGTAATTCGGAGCTCGCAGCACAAGCTTATGGCACCGACGACCATCCCAAATGAGAGTGCCTTCATGCGCAACGAGCTTGGGTAACTCTGCACGATATCGCTCCCGTGCAGCTATGAGGAGAGAACGTATCTGATCATACCCAACTGCAAAAAGCGTCTGGTGCTGATCTTCTAAAATTAGATCTCCGTACGGATCCAATGTGAGAGGCACATAAGGGAAAGTATTGGGTTTGACCAGTGGGCGATTCGAGCCTGCTTCAGAAGGGTACAGCACCTCCACTCCTCGTCGAGGGCTGTACTGATAGCCATATACGGCAAAAGGATGGCGTCTTACCTTAAATTTCATGTGCTCTAAAAGCAGCTTACCCCTTACTCTTTCATATTTCTTGAGTTCATATTGAAGGGTTTTTAGCGTACCAGTACGGTCTATAAGCAGGTTGAGTACTTGCAGAGGATCAAGAGATTGAGCCTGCAAAAGGGTTCCTATCGCGAAAGCGCAGGCTCTATGATTGATACGAAGGGAGATAGAGAGAATGGGGAAAGAAGGCGGCCTCTTCGGGATCATTTGTAGCACAAAGTAAAAGATATTCTGGATGCTGTATGACCTGCTGCAATGCACCCCATATGTGGGCTTTGTGGTCAGCGTCTAAAAAAGCGGTGGGCTCGTCCAATAAAATCAGCCCAGTGGAGGCCGAAAGAACCAGTGCAATCAACAACCGTTGGCGCATTCCTGAGGAAAGCTCATAGATACGCATAGATAGGGATATCCCCTTCATATGGGACATAAAAATAGAGGGATTAAAGGCCTTCTGTTTCTGGTAGTCACGCAGCAGATCCCCTACGGTAAAATCGACGGGCGGCTGGACATGAGGCGACTGCCAAAAGAAATATGGCGAAAGCTGCTGTACGCGCACTGGCTTTTCATCGAGATAGTATGAAATCGAACCTTCCACGGGAGAGGAATAGCCAGCGATAAGGGAGAGCAGCGAAGATTTACCCGCTCCGTTCGGACCAATAATGGCCCAGGAAGTCCCCGATTTCAACTCAAGAGAAAGGTGACGAAAAAGCCAGCGAGAGCGATATTTATGCCCTACTCCCTGTAGATGGAGCCTTAGCTGCATAGGCCGTCTTCAGGGAGCTTTTAGGCACGAGACTAGCCGTCAGCTCGGCTTCACAGACCAGCTTGTCTTCTACATACGCCTTCCCTGCCATTTTGCAGATGCCTCTCCGCAGCTGGAGCATATCTAACTTGAAGACCAGTTGATCTCCTGGGACCACAGGCTTCTTGAAGCGAGCTCCATCTATGGCTAAGAAGTAGACCCAGTAGTCTTGCGGATTTTCCACAATATTCAAAAACAAGATACCTCCCACCTGCGCCATCGCTTCCAAAATAAGAACCCCAGGCATGATGGGGTTATCTTCAAAGTGGCCTACAAAAAATGGCTCATTTATAGTTACATTTTTTATACCAACTATACTATCCTCGCTAAAATGAGTAATACGATCGACTAAGAGAAAAGGATAACGATGAGGCAGGATTTGGCGGATGGCATGAATGTCAAACACCACCCCGCCTTGAGTAGGGGTCTTCTGAAACCGCTGGATAATCTGCCGCTTTTGAATAAGCTTGTGAAGGGTTCGTACAAACTCGATATTGGCAGCATGGCCGGGACGCATAGCCATGATCTGGCCGCGCAGAGGAGAACCCAACAGGGCTAAATCTCCGATCAGATCCAGAAGTTTATGGCGAGCGGGCTCGTTCTCGAAGCGAAGAGGAGTATTATTGAGAACGCCTTGTTCCACGACTCGTACGTCTGGGTACCCGAACAGAGAGCCGATCCGACGAAGCTCATCAGGAGTATAGAGTCGATCGACGATAACAATCGCGTTTTCAAGCGTCCCTCCTCGGATGAGGCCCAAGCGATGCAGTTCCTCCAGCTCATACAGGAGACAGAAGGTCCGGGCAGGAGCCACCTCGGTGGGGAAATCTTCCCACCGAACAAGAGTAGCAGGCTGGATCCCCAGTACCTGTGAGTTGTAGTCTACTAAGACAGTCGCTCGGAAACCATCAAAGGGAAAGGCAGCTATATCTACCCCGCGTTCTTTATTTTGATAATGTACCGGCTCTTCGATGTGATAGAACTGCTGAGGCTCTTTTTGGGCAACCAGCCCTACCCGTTGGATAGCCTCCACGAAAGGAAGAGCACTCCCATCCAAGATAGGCACCTCTGGCCCTTCTACTTCGATCCGCGCGTTGGAAACGCCCATGCCCGACAAAGCTGCGAGCAGGTGCTCCACGGTGTGAATGCGCACTTCTCCTTTCCCCAGCGTGGTAGAACGCATCAGGTCTACCACAAAGTCTACTCGTGCCGGGATTTCTACGGGTCCCCCCTCACCCATCCGTACGAAGACATAGCCAGAGTCCTCCGCAGCGGGATAGACTTGGATACGGACATTCTCTCCTGTATGTAAGCCAATCCCTTCAAATCCAAAACTTTCCTTCAGGGTATGCTGTCTCTGAAACATGGGAAACTAAGGTTGTGATAAGGTTTTTTCAAGCTCTCGAAACCGAGGGTACAGCTCTGGGAGGCGCCGCATGAGAGCTTCCATGAGGAGCTGCTGGCGGACCTCCTGCGCAGGAGCACCTCGCCATGCTTTACCAGGGGCATGGATAGACTTGGAGATCCCACTCTGTGCTGCGATAGAAGTCTGGTCCGCAATGTAAACATGGTCTGCAATCCCAACTTGCCCCCCTATACGACAATACGCCCCGATAACAGAACTGCCAGCGATCCCCGACTGAGCTGCTATCGCTGTGTGGGGACCGATCTGGACATTGTGCCCTATCTGTATAAGATTGTCGAGCTTTACACCTTGACCCAGACGGGTACTCCCCAGGGTAGCCCTATCCACACAGGTATTCGCCCCGACTTCTACCTCATCTTCTATGAGGACTCGACCTACCTGGGGGATTCTTTCGTAGAGTCGAGTTTCCCCTTTATAAAACCCAAATCCATCTGCACCGATAACCGCCCCAGGGTGTATAATACAG
Source organism: Bacteroidia bacterium (assembly GCA_026413325.1). Classification (GTDB taxonomy): domain Bacteria; phylum Bacteroidota; class Bacteroidia; order SpSt-205; family SpSt-205; genus SpSt-205. Next base: position 24,299 of record JANZYW010000024.1, read on the forward strand.
TTCCTCCCAATAACTGTCCCAGGCATAATAACCGCATGAGGATATATGAGGGTATCCTCCCCGATTTCTACACCTGGACCGATGTACGCATACGGAAAGATCCATACGCGCCTCGAAAGCCGAACTCCTTCCCCCACATATGAAAAAGCCCCTATATACGTCTCTTCTGGAATGATGGCGGAGGGATGGATATAGGCGTGGGGTTCTCGTCCCCAGCTGGGTAGAGGCACTGATTTGTACCTCTGCACCAGTTTGTAAAAAGCTTGTTCTGGACGTTTTACGAATATCCAGGTTACTTGGGGTGGTAGGGGCTTTTTAGGGCAGTATTCGGTAGAGAGAAGTACGGCTCCAGCGGCGGTTTTATACAAATAGGCTTCATAGCGCACATCGGAGAAAAAGGAGACGTCGGTAGGTGTCGCTTCCAATAAGCTGGCAAAGTCGGTGAAAACACGGTCGGTGGGTCCCTCTATTCGTTCAGCTCCTACTTCTTGGAGGATATCGGCAGGTGTGAGCTTCATACGCGTAAGCGATTAAGGATTTCTTCGTGAAAGAATCGTCCCTGGAGTTCTACATCGTGTTTCTCCTGAGCTAACTCTGGCTGCTCAGCTTGAAAAGGAAGATAGGCAGCAGCAAGACTCTCCACTGCCCCACTGAATAGCTCCAGCAAGAGGAGAAGGGTATCCCGCTGATCAGAAGAGAGCACATCTCCCATCTGACGCAGAAGAGCAAAACCTCTCAGGACTTTTTTACTCAGCGAACGGATCGTTTCCAAATCTACTGTTGGATGCTGCAAAGCCAAAAGCGTATCTTGTAGTAGTTGCATGTACTCTGCATGAGAAAATGCATTTCGAGCAGGTAACCCCGCTGCAATGCGAGCAGCCACACTCAGGGCGAGAGCAGACTGGATAATCACAGCGATCGCAGGAGATAGAGCTTTTTCCCGCTCAGCCAGCTGCCACACCAGCTCGCGAAGCGATAGTTCTCCTAAGTCTGGGCCCACCTCTGCCGGTCCAAACACTCGTTCGGGCAAACGTTCCTCAGGACGAAAACCAGCCAACATGAGCGAGCGAACAGCAACATCCACCAAATCTTGTGTGCTAACTCCTTCAGAGCCCTCTCCAGCACGAGTGAGAAAATATCTCCCCGCGTCTACCAAAGCCCATTCAGGTAATATCCCGATTATCTCTGTCTCGGTAACACGAACTCCATGAGACCGGGCGGCCTCCTCAACCGCTTCGAACACTTTATAAAGGGGCATCTCTTTTAGGTTGAGAACATTAAGACTCACTTGGGCAAATCCTACCTCAGGAAGATACCATCCAAGTGCCTGTACATGAGCCAGACCTCCTTCTCGCTCTCGGATAGACTGCGCTATACGCCGAGCGATAGTTTCTGAGCGACTATTGAGAGTGAGATTAAATGCCGCTATAAAGTCCCGAACCCCAATCACGGTCGCCCCTGCACGAGGATTGGGTACGATCGGCCCATAATCCGGGGCCCATTCTGGGTCTCTCAGTCGCTCGGGGAGCTTTTCATATCCTCCTTTTCGAATATCGGGCAAACGACGTCTCGATTCAGAACGAGCCGAGTCTGCATACAGATAGACAGGCAACCGAAAGAGATCCGCTATCTCGCGGGCAAAGCGCTCTACTTCTGCTTTCAGCCAAGCGAGCTCTACCCCTCGATACGGTGTAAAAGGGCAAACGTCTACCGCTCCGATTCGGGGATGGGAGCCTTTATGCTGACGCATATCAATATGCTTTATCGCTACCTCATAGGCTGCACGAGCTGCGCGAAAGACGGATTCGGGCACCCCTCCAAAAGCCACTACGGTCCGATTGACCGTTTGCCCTTTATCGACTCCCATGACTTTTACTCCCGATATCCCCCCAATAGCATTCACGATGGCTTGTATTACCTCTCCATTCTTTCCCTCACTGAAGTTAGGTGTGCAGAGGAGAACAGGCTCCATGCAGGCAAACTTACAAAACCCCCTTAGCTCAGCTGCGAAAACCCGCAATCAGAATATCATCCACTTGCGGATAACTCCCCCTCCAGTTCTCGAGCTCCACCTCCAAAGCTTGTGCCTGTGCTTCTGCAGAAAGAGAAGATAGCTGATACAGAAATCCCTTCAGACGACGTCCCATATACTTCCGACCGTCTTTACCCCCGAATTGGTCAGCAAATCCATCTGAAGCCATATATACCCACGTATGTTCGGGTAAATCAACAACATGTAATGTAAAAAACTGTGCAGGCGGAGCAGAAGCCCCTCCTATACCCTTTCGGTCGGCCTTTAGCTCCAGGAGAGCCGTATCTCCTGGACGAGCAATCCACAGGGAGCGATTGGCTCCCGCATAATGAAGTCGACGGCTTCCCAACTCATAATAAACCAAGGCGATATCCATCCCATCTTCGGAATGGGAACCAGGCACATCTTGGCGCAGTGCACGCCGCATGAGCCGATGGACCGTACTCAGAATCTCATCGGGCTCCCGCAGCTCCTCTCCAAGCACCGCCTGTGAAAGCATAGCAGAGGAAATCATCGTCATGAGAGCCCCCGGAACCCCATGCCCCGTACAGTCAGCCACTGCAAAATAGACGCGATCTTCCATGGGAAAAAACCAGTAAAAGTCCCCACTCACGACATCCCTCGGCTTCCAAAACACAAAGCTCTCAGGTAAATACTCTCGGATATGCTGCACAGAAACCACCATCCCTTGCTGTATGCGAGCCGCATACTGAAAGCTTTGTTCTATTTCATAGTTCTTGCGCTCAATAATTCGATAAGCCTCTTCCAGCTCACGCTTGCTTTGCTCTATGAGATTCTTTTCATATTCCGCTCTTTCCCTTTCAACGGCGAGACGGAGCGCCGCAGCCTCTTTTTCCCGCCGCTGCTCCTCTTCTCTTTTACGATCCGTAACATCCCTTACCGTAAGCAAATACCCCTGGATGATGGGGTCGGAAAAAAGTGGCTGCCCTATCGCTTCAAAGTAATGCCAATACCCCTCCCGATGTTGAAAGCGAGCTGTAAAAAAAGCTGAGCTTTGGCGAGTCAACGCACTCTCCACAAGAGGACGATCCTCTGAGTGTAGGTAATCTCGTATCGGAGCGCCCTCCACCTGAGAAGGCAAGTATCCAAGCGCTCGCTGTACAGATGGGCTCGCATATACAATACTTCCCTCTCGACCCAATATGAGAAATACATCGGAGGCATACTGCACCAGTGCCTTGTACCGCCCTTCTATGCGCAAAACCTCCTCCCGAGCTTGGTACTGGACGGTCTCTTTATACCGGCGAACCCCGTCCCAAAATCGCCATAAGCTATAAGCTCCCCCAGCCACAACTACACCCCACAAAGTCCCCAAAACTGCTCCCCTCCAATCCGGAACAGCCCAAAAAAATCCGACCCAACCCAGTATGCCGATTCCAAGAGCAACCAGAATCAATATCAGCACCCACCGCTCCAAAAGAATCCGATCGGAACGCTTCTCGGGCCGCATCGCAGCAAGGACTACAGCCATCTCCCGTGCCATATCACCAGATAGGAAAAGGATAGACCGTCCCTCGCTCCTTGTAGGAGTAACCCAACTGATACTGCATCGTGAGCTGAATCCCCCCAAACGTCGTGGGAGTGGTATTTCTCCGTGTAAGCAGGCTATAGGCCACTCCCACAGCCAGACCTTTTTGGAGCGTGAACCCAGCCAACAAAGCATACTGATCCCGAGCTCGCATCGCAGCTCCCACCAATACAGAACCTGATGGACGAGTGAACCAATAGCCCCCCTCATAAATCACAAATTCCGTCTGAAAGCTCGCCCCGATCCAGTTACTCTGATTAGAACGGGTGTAATTTAAGCTACCGACGAACTGAAAAGGGGTCCTCGTAAAAAGCCGAGCTCCCCCATATCCAGTCCAGAACAACGACAACCGCTCTGCTTCCCGAACCAATAAACCCACAGAAGGTCGATTCAAACGAGAGGCGGAAAATCCCACGAACGGCGTCAGTTCTACATTTCCGGGAACTTTTTGTGTGCGATAATACAGAAGACCGATCGCATAATCCGCATGCCACAACGAAACCCGAGTAAAAGTCTCTGCGGTAGGTAAAGAAAAGCTGCGCCCATCGAACTGATCTTCATAGTATAGATCCGTAGGTTCAATACTCCGCTGAACAAAGCCAGCAGCCACCCCCCCTCTCAGGTGATCATACCGAGCTCGAGGGCCCAAAGGAGCCTCATAAGCGAAGCTAATCATGCCTTTCACCGTACGCCAGCCTCCTG
>JANZYW010000025.1 GCA_026413325.1 Bacteroidia bacterium
AAGTCCTACGCAGGTATAAACAAGCCCTCTCATGAGGCTATCTGAACTGCTTCACTGGATAGGCCGACTGTCTTTGGTGGTGGGTGGAGCTTTTCTCCTGGATTTTTGTCTGCCTCCTTACATGTGGGGGTGGGATGTCCACGACCTCATCTACCAGCGCCGCCCTCCTCAGCAGCCAGACACCCATATCGTGATCGTAGATATCGGCCGCATGGAACGTCCGGCCTTAGCTGCTCTGATTTCCCGCTTGGCGACAGCCAAGCCTGCATTTATCGGCATAGATGCTATATTTCCCTCCCTACTGTCTCCAGAAGGAGATAGCATCTGGCAGCAAGCTCTATGTAGCACAGCCACCCATATACCTCTCTGCATCGCAGGAGGGCTTAATCTTCACTATCCTCTCGAGAAAGCACCTCCCCAAGCCATGAGCAACTCTCTCTTCACTCGCTGTGCAGAACAAGCCTATGCTAACCTGATCCTGCACGAGCCATATGCCCCCAAAACTGTTCGAGAGTTTCTTCCCTACACAGTGGTCGGCAAAGACACTCACTTCTCCTTTGGACTGCGAGCTGCTTTGGCCATCGATCCCAGTCTCCGAGCCGAGCTACCTCGATGGAAAGGCAAATGCCCGATCAACTACCTCGGAAACTTGGAACATTTTTACTATCTTAGTGGAGAAGAGGTTCTTCGCGACACCCTGCCCTTAGAATGGCTAAAAAATAAAACCCTCCTTCTCGGCGTCGCAGACCCCCTCCGCTTGAGCATGGAAGACATTTTCTTTAGCCCCCTAAATCCTCATTTCCTTAGACAAAGCTTCCCAGACATGTATGGGGTCGTGATCCACGCCAACATTGCTTCTATGCTACACCACCGAAGCACTTTTCGTCACCTACCAGCGCTCTGGACAGGAGTCCTATTAGGTCTTTTTTATGCATTCTTATCTCTCATTGCCAAGGCCCTTCCTGCTGGATTCCCCCGATGGGGAGGTATCCGCCTGCTACAGGTCGCTGGTCTTTTCGGTGCGGTAGAGCTCACACTCCGATTAGGAACAGAAGGGTACTGGTTCGTAGTTGAACCGCTATTATGGGGCATCTTACTGGGAGGAGAAATAGAACTATGGAGAGGTCGAAAACCCTGAAATAAAAATAGCGAATGGCACAAACTTTGCACAGTGATATTTAGTATGCGCTACTTGTGTCAGCTTCCTAAAGCCCTGTGGGGGCTTCTTTTGGCTGTCTCGTACAGCCAGTCTGTTACGATCCTGGCTACACGCGGGGATGTACAAATCGAGCAGAGCGGAGGGGCTTGGACGAAAGCCACCGCTGGCATGAAAGTCTCTGAACAACAAAAGATTAAGCTGGGGCCTCAATCTTATGCTGCCGTTGTTTTCCCTGGAAATAAAACGAGAGAACTGCGTCAGCCAGGTACCTATGTACTCGCTCAGCTCGTAGCTCAGAAGACAAACACCGACGAAAATCCTTATGCTTCTCGATACACGGGCTACGTGCTGAATCAAGCAGTCGCATCCGGAGCGGGGCGAGCAACAGGGAAAACTCTGGGAGCCGTCACTCGCTCTACGATGGCACCTACGCCTCGCACACCCGCCCAAAGTACTTTCTACCCAGATAAAATCCAGCTCAACTGGGATCGAGTGCCAGGGTCAGAGGGCTACATCATCGAAATCCTGGATGAATCAGGTCAATCTGTCCACACCCAGGAAGTCTCTGCAGAGCAAACGAGTGTGGAGCTATCCTTGGGTAGCAAGATCAAACCTGGACCTTGCTACTACTGGCGGGTGAGTACTCGACGGCATGCGAGCCTTCATTCCACCAATACGTGCTTCCGAGTGCTGAGTGCAGAAAAAGCAGCTGCATTGAAAAAAGAGGAAGAGAATCTCCGCAGAAGTATCGACCTCAATACAGCACTCGGCCAAGCCTTGTTAGGTGCATTCTACGAGCAAAACGCTCTATATGGCTACGCCTGGAATGCATATAATCAAGCTGTCTCCCTTGAACCTGGAGCAGACGGATATGAGGCTCTCCGAGATGGCCTAACGCAGCGCGCCAGTCGACAAGTCTCTGGCTCCGCTGTAAGCGAATAAACACAGCATTGTAATCGAAACGTGACAGGGTGGACTAGTTGTGGAGTCCACCCCCATTTGCTTTTAGATTAGTACCTTTCCCTTATGCAGGAGGTAGGTGTAGCATTGGCACTGCCTGAGCTATATCGTCGACTCGCCTGGGCCTATCCTCTTTTATTTGATGAGATCATCATCCGCAGCACACCGCCTCTTCGTGAAATCTTACTCCGTTACCCGAAAGTCGTCCACGCCATTAGCCATGCAGGAACCTTAGGATGGATACCGGCTATTTTAGCTTTGCTGCGTGTGGCTTTATTAGAAGGGGGCCAAGAACGTAAAGCGCTGGGGGTATTTCACAGAGGATTATATAAAGTAGCGTTAAGCCGATGGATATTACGAACAGTTTTCCAAAGCACCTCTCCCCCTACCTTTGCTCGGGTGATAGAGGCTTTTCAAAACGGCCCTATTACAGATGTCGCGCTCTTCCCAGAAGGTGATAACTGTATCTTGGGAGATGTATATGACATACGACCTTTCCGCTCACCCAAGTTCATCGAACTGGCTGTAGCTGCTCAGGCCCCCATCCTCGTAACCGTCCATCGCGGCTCAGAGGAGTGGGGAAAAGATGTATATGTACCCAGTTGGATGTTACGCTGGGTACGAGAACTCCAACCCTCTTACGTGCGACCACTTATGAAAAATCCGATCTTAAATCTTCCGGTTCGATTGGGACGCATCGCCAAGTTCAGCCTTCGTAGCTCGCTGTACATTCCTCGGCTCTCTTACGATCAACTGAGTAGCAAGCCTCGAGAACGCTGGTTCCAACTGCAAGAAGAAGCCCACCGCATCAAGAAACTTATGGAAGCGCTCTCAAAAGAAATGCCGTATGTCTGAGACGGCCCTCATGGAACAGTATCATGCCATCAAACGAAAAAACCCTGGTGCCCTCCTTCTTTTTCAGGTAGGGGATTTTTATGAGACGTTTGAAGAGGATGCCCATATCGTGTCTTCTGTGCTGGGGATTACCCTGACCCGGCGCAACAATGGAAAAGCGGGCGATGTAGCCTTGGCTGGCTTCCCTATGCGAGCGCTGGATACTTACCTCACTCGTCTCATCGAAGCAGGATATCGAGTGGCTATCTGTGAACAAGTGGAGGAGCCCCAGAAAGCCAAAAAGGTAGTCCAGCGAGAGGTAACAGAGGTAGTTACCCCAGGAGCCGCCTGGTTGACAGGAGAAGAAAAAGCTGCAGCTACGTATTTAGCTGCTTTCTGGTCATATGCACCGACAGAGGGGGCTTTAGCTTTAGCCGATGTAACGGGAGCTGGCCAGGTGTATTACCATGCCGGGCCGCTTTTCCAGATAGAAAGCCTGCTCGCTACCCTCCAACCCGTTGAGGGCATCGTTCATACGCATCAGGAGGCACTCTGGCGCACTCTATATGACAAGGCTCGTCGGGTAGAAATCATACCAGAATGGGGGTTTGATACTGATAATCTCCCTTCCCTCTTCAGGGAAGTATATGGCTACGAAGCCCCTCCCCAGACTATCATTTATGAGAAATCTCCCCCAGCAGCCGTTCTCACTGCTTTACTGGGATATCTAAAAAGCTTGAAGCAAACCCACCTCCCTCATCTAAGCTTCCCCCGTGCTCTCCCCCTCGACAAGAGCTTCCCCCTCGATAAGGACACCTTACGACACTTGGAGGTATTGGAGCCTCAGTCCCCTGAGGGCAAGAGCCTATTCCAGGTCCTCCGCCTTACCGCCACCGCAGCGGGCGCCCGGCTCCTGCGGGAGCGACTCTGCCTACCTCTCCGAGACAAAGACCTATTGGAGAAGCGATTGGACCGGCTACAAGCCCTCTACGATCACCCCGAAAAACATAGATGCTGGCAAGAAAGCCTCTATAAAATCGGAGACTTGGAACGCCGCATTGCCCGTCTCAGCGCTAAGAAATCTTCTCCACGAGAACTGGCTCATATACTCTTTGCCCTACGCGCCTGTGAAGCCCTCAAAGATGCTCTCCCCCCCTCATATGAAGAGCACAGCCACGCGTTCGCCTCGTTGGGAGAAATCATTCGCCTCCTCGACACCTACCTCTGGCTCACTCCCGAGCCTCCCCACATTGGAGAGCGAGCGGGGGAAGGCAACGTCATCCGGGAAGGAATAGATGAGCGATTGGATCGGGCGCGCTATCTCCTCCGCCACGCTCAAGAGGAAATAACACGGTTAGAGGAGTCAGAAAAAAAGAGATTAGGGATACCCTCCCTAAAGATTCAAGAAAACAAACAGTTAGGCTATGTATTCTACATAACCTCTACACATATCAGTAAGATACCCCCCGAATATCGGCTGCGCCAACACTTGGCTCAAGGAGCCGCTCGGTACAGCAGTGAAACGTTAGACAAGCTGGGAGCAGAAATCGCTTCTGCCCAGGAAGTCGTAGCAGAACGAGAGACCGAACTCTATGCAGATCTCCTATCCCGACTGCGGTCGTATATCCCTGCGATGCAAGACATAGCCCGTTGGAGCGCAGAAGTGGACGTGTACCTGGCGTTAGCTATCGCCGCTCACCAATATGGATATGTACGTCCTGTTTTTACAGAAACGCCTCGGATCGTCATCCGAAAGGGTCGTCATCCTGTCATAGAGCGTTTTTTGCCTCCTCATCAACCTTACCAGCCCAATGACTTAGTCCTCACAGGGGAGCATCGAATCCTTCTTCTCACAGGCCCCAATATGGCGGGAAAATCCGCTTATATGCGACAAAACGCCCTTATCCTTCTTCTCGCTCAAATCGGGAGCTTCGTACCCGCTGAGCAAGCCGAGATCTATCCGGTAGATCAGATTTTCAGTCGAGTAGGGGCCTCCGATAACGTCGCAGGGGGGCAAAGCACCTTTCTCATGGAAATGCAGGAAACCGCACGCATCCTCCATGAAGCTTCTTCTCATAGCTTTGTCATCTTGGATGAAATCGGGCGTGGAACCAGTACCTATGACGGCTTAGCCATCGCTTGGGCAGTTTTAGAATATCTTCATAACGACCCCCACTGTCGTCCATGGACGCTGTTTGCGACCCATTACCACGAGCTGACAGAACTGGAAAAAGCCCTGCCTCGTCTCCAAAACTTCCACTTAGCAGTGGAGCAGCGAGGAGAAAAGCTCATCTTTCTACACCAAGTGAAGCGAGGGGCTATGCGACGCAGCTTCGGGCTTGCCGTAGCAGAAATGGCAGGCTTACCTCCTTCCGTTCTCTCTCGTGCCCATACCCTCCTTCGACACTTAGAAAAACAAGAGGTCTCTTTCCCGACCGAACAGCCCACGCTGTTTCACATCGTCCCTGACATCGAAAGTGAGCTCCGCCGCCGCCTGTTAGAAATAGATCCCAATACCATCACCCCCATAGAAGCTCTCTTCAAGCTTCAAGAACTGCGCAATATCGCTCAACGGAAATGAAACGGCTGGACACCTATCTATTTCGGACTTTCCTTATCAGTTTCCTGGGGAGCTTAGCTTTACTGGTTATTATACTGGTCTCCATAGACATAGCGGAAAAGATAGACGAGTTCGTAGAGAGAAAAGTACCTCTTCGAATCCTATTTAGCTACTATCAGCACTTTATCCCTTTTTATGCAAATCTTCTTTCTCCGCTTATGATCTTCTTGTCTGTACTTTTTTTCACGGCGAGGCTGGCTCAGCGGTCCGAGCTGGTAGCGCTCCTCTCCAGCGGGGTAAGCTTCTGGCGCATCCTGCGCCCCTATCTCCTCATAGCCTTCACCTTTTCTATTATAAGCTGGGGACTCCAGTTTTACATAACCCCCAAAAATGTCAGAAGAATAGAAGAGTTTGAATACAAATACATAAAGAACAGGCTATACTTCGACCAAAGGCAGGTACATATAAAGCTAACTACAAATGGGTATTTTTTTGTTCGGGCTTTTGATAAGTTTGACTGGGTTGGGTTTGGAGCTCATATAGAAAGGATCGAAAAAGGACGATTGATAGAACGTTACGTGGCGGAAGAAGTTCAATGGCTCCGAGAGCGCCGCCTGTGGCGATTTCTCCGAGTATGGCACTTTAGCTCTCGACGTCCCCCTACTTATCAGAGCACAGTCGATACGACTCTGCCCCTCTCCCCTGAAGATATTATCCGCTCCGAACTCTATACCCGTACCATGAACCTTCCAGAGTTATGGGCGGAATACCAAAGACAACGATACGTGGGGGGGGATGTGGCGAACCTTTTAGAAATGGAGCTTCATGAGCGAGCAGCTATTCCCTTCGCTTCTGTGATCCTCACTGCCCTGGGATTTGCTTCCGCTTCCCGCAAAAGAAGAGGAGGGGTAGCTTGGCAAATCGGACTCGGACTGGTCCTGGCATTTGTATATGTTTTTCTACTGGCTATCGCCAAGAGTACCTTCAGCGGGCTATCGGGCTGGGCCTGGATCGGAATATGGATGCCAAACTTTCTTTTCGCAGGCATAGCGCTTGTATGGCTTATCAGAGCCCCTAAGTAAAGCTGCGAAATAGGATAAACAAGAAGGAAGCACCTGCTCCCCATCCTGCCCCTCGTGCAATCTCCTCCAACGTATGCGCTCCTTGTACATACCGCAGATAGGCTACCCCGATGGCGAAAACCACAAAAAGTCCAGCTACCTCAGGATAGGTTCCTCCGTAGAAAAGATAAAAACAAGCCAGGGCGGCCCATCCATATACATGGAACGAATACTCCTTCCACCAATGCAAGAGAAATCCCCAGAAGCTAAGCCACAGGAAAAAACTTAGCCAATAGTGAAGGAGAGGTTCTGCTGTAGCACTCCACAAGCCCGCCGTGGCGAAGAGATGCCAAAGAAGAAGAAAGCGTCTCTCAGAACCCAACAAGAAGCTAATGTCGCGAGGCGCTTGTCTTGCCCATACATATAATAGCCCTGCGACTCCCACTAAAAGCCCCCAAGAAGAAATAACCCATCCTACCTTCCATCGGCTCCAGTAAGATATCCATCCCGCCTGAATGACAGCAGGATGAGTAAGTATAGCGAAAGCGATCCGCCAGCGCTCTACCATGTACAGAGGAGCACAGCCCCCGTGAGTGTCACCCCGACCTGGATAGAAAAACCCTTGAGATGGGCATCCGCATAGGCTTCTCCTATTTGTACCCCATAGCCCACCAGAAAGGCTAACAAGAAAATATCCCGCTCCTTTCTGTAACTCTCCCGCAGATATCGTATGTTCTCTGGCAAGAGAGGGGGTATCGGATTACGGCCTGCAAGTGCCTCTTTGTAAGCTTGTCGGTAGCGGAGGTATTGCTGATGGTTGTGGTAGGCTAAGGCTCCCGTTACCCCTAATCCTACCCATATGATGGGTACTTTCCAATAGGAACGATTGTAGGCTTGCCCCGCCCCAGGTAGCGCCGCACTAAGCCCCGCTGCGACCCGAGGTCGAGGAAGCCAAACCGTATCCCCCCCATGTCGCCAAGGACTCTGCGCCGAAAGAAAACAAATGCTCGTCAAAACCCAGAGATACCACATGTTACCTTTGAGCCGCATGCCAAAAGTACGGGTTCTCCGCCTCATCAGCCGACTCAATGTGGGGGGACCAGCCCATCATGTACTCCTTTTGACCCGGCAGCTGAACCCTCAGCGATATGAAACCCTGCTTGTTGCAGGACGAGAACCCACAGGAGAACACAGGGCTGAGCGATGGGCCAAAGAATACGGAGCCTCCGTCAGATACCTCCCCCATTTAGAGCGGGAACCTCACTGGTGGAAAGACATCCTTACAGTTTGGTATCTATGGCGACTCATGCGAAAATGGCGCCCCGATATAGTGCATACACACACCGCCAAGGCAGGAGCTCTCGGGCGGATCGCAGCTTGGGCAGCTAAAGTGCCCGTCCGAGTACATACCTTCCATGGGCACTCCCTGGAGGGCTATTTTTCTCCATTGAAAAACTGGCTTTACCGCCAAATTGAACGGTTCTTAGGCCGAATCACTCACCATCTTATCGCCATCAGCGAAACACAACGAAACGACCTCGTCGAGCGGTTCCGAATCGCACCTGCCCACAAGGTAAGTGTGATTCCATTAGGTTTTGACCTTCGTAGGCTCGACACCTTCGATCCCATGACCGTAATCCAGCTAAGAGAGGCCTGGAGCCGAGATAAGGAATCCCTCCTTTTAGGCTGGGTAGGACGGATGGTACCTATCAAACGGGTGGATAGGCTACTCCAAGCTTTTGCAAAAGTAAGAGAGACATTTCCTCAAGCCCGACTAGTATTGATAGGAGAAGGAAGTGAAAGAGAAAAATGGAAGAAGCAGGCCCAGGAACTGGGGATCACAGAAGATACCTTTTGGGTAGGGCTTAGGTGGGATATACCGAATGTACTTCGGGCATTAGATGCAGTCATTCTGGTATCTGACAATGAAGGTACGCCCGTCACCCTCATAGAGGCACTGGCCTGCGGCATACCGGTAGCAGCCACCCCTGTGGGCGGTGTACCAGATTTATTAGAAGGGGGCAAGTGGGGAAAACTCTTGCAGGAACCTTTAGCAGATAGCTTAGTGGAGTTCCTTCGAGAGCTTCCCCAGATGCGACAACGTGCCCAAGCCGCTCAACCTTATATACACGAACGATACAACCACACACGGCTCGTGGCAGACCTCTCTCGTCTGTATGATACTCTCCTCCCTGCGTCAGCCTCCTAAATTTGCTGCATGAATGAGATTCGATTCGGTACAGATGGATGGAGAGCTATCATAGGTCGGGAGTTCACCTTTGCCAACCTGAGTCGTATCGTAGAAGGAACGGCGACATGGCTCCTTGAAAAATACACTCACCCCAAAGTCATGATTGGGTATGACTGCCGTTTTATGGCTGCACAGTTCGCTGAAGCAACAGCTCAGCACCTCGCCCAACGGGGTATAAAAGTATATCTGAGCCCTTCTTTCGCAACTACACCGATGGTATCTTTGGCTACGGTACAGCACCAATGTCATCTGGGCATTGTCTTGACAGCTTCTCACAACCCACCTGAGTATCTCGGCTATAAGCTCAAGGCTCCTTATGGGGGTCCAGCCCCTACCTCCCTGCTGCAAGAGATAGAAGCTCGCATACCCTCTACTCCCCTCGCATTTCCAGACAAATGGGAGGAACTCCTTCAAAGTCGTCAGATCGAGATATATGACATGGAAGCACTCTATCAGAACTATATTAAAAGCCGCTTCGACCTGCGGGCTTTAGCCCAGCTGCCCTATAAGATCGGCTTCGATGCCATGTACGGAGCGGGGCAACGTATTTTTCCCCGTCTTCTTCCCACGGTTCATCCCTTTCGCTGCGAATACAATCCCAGCTTTGGTGGAATCAACCCAGAACCTATCCCGAAAAACTTAGGAGATTTCTCTCGTTTTATCCAGGAAAACAACTTAGACTTCGGATTCGTCTTAGATGGGGATGCGGACCGTATCGGAATGATAGGGAAAGGAGGACGCTATATCGATGCCCACCACATCATCCTCCTCGTACTCCATTACCTACTCCATTATCGCAAACAGAGAGGAAGGGTAATAGTGAGCGTGAGTTGTGCTGTACGAGTGGGAGAATATGCTCGCAAAAGAGGACTCCCCGTTGAAATCACCCCCGTAGGTTTCAAACACATCGCAGAACGCATGCAAACGGCGGAGGATACCCTTCTGGGTGCAGAAGAGTCCGGAGGAGTAGCGATCCCCTCTCATCTCCCCGAACGAGATGGTACTTATATCGCCCTTCTCCTCCTCCAAATGCTACAAGAGACGGGCAAAGATCTCCCCGCCCTGATACAAGAAATCTACGAGGTAGTAGGGCCGTTTGCTGTGGACCGCTTAGACTGGAGCCTCCCGGAGGAACGGAAACACGCAATTCTTAGGCGGCTTTCTGTATCTCCCCCCACGACCTTTGGAGGGAAAATCGTAACTGCAATCGACCACACAGACGGTTACAAGCTTCTCTTAGAAGGGGGAGAAGCGGTTATGTTTCGAGCTTCTGGAACAGAGCCCATTCTCCGTATCTATACAGAGGCCCCCACAGCTGAACGAGCCCGCCAGCTCCTCACCGAAGGACAAGAACTGGTTATGCAAGCTTAACTATGAAAATCATCTGTGTAGCTCGCAATTACCCCCTTCATGCGAAGGAGATGGGAAGTGAACCCCCTTCCCAACCTCTCTTTTTTCTCAAGCCCTCCACTGCATGGGCAGCTTCTGGTGAGATACCTTATCCCCTTTTTACCCAGCAGCTGGAATACGAAGGGGAACTGGTCTTCCGCATCGCAAAGAGCGGCAAGTCGATTTCTCCCTCCGATGCCATGGGATGGGTCGATGCCCTCACAGTAGGAATCGACTTCACCGCTCGAGACCTCCAGGCGAAATTCAAGAAGGAAGGGCTACCCTGGGACATGGCAAAAGGATTTGATAACTCTGCTTGGTGGGGCGCGTGGCTCCCGATCCCTCCTGGCTGGGAAGCTCTTCCCTTCTCACTCCAGAAGAACGGTAAAACTGTCCAGAAAGGCACGGGGAAAGAGATGATTTTCCCCCTTCCTCGCCTCCTTTCAGAAGCCTCTCAGTACTTTAGCTTGGAGCCAGGTGATGTGCTCTTCACAGGAACCCCTGCAGGGGTCGGTCCCATCTCGCGCGGAGACATTCTAAAAGCATTTTGGGGAGAGCAGGTGGTAGGAGAGGTACGCATAATCTGAGTTAGGTTTCGGGAAAGGCAATGGGCCTTTGCTTCCCTCCTTTTCAGAATACTTCACTCCTACGAGTAAGGCAAAAAAGCATTGTTCTAAAGACCCCCGTGCGGATGAAGAACACATGCGCCTGATGCCAATCCTTAGTCATGCCCTAAATAGCGAGGCACAGTTGGGCTATTCCTCTTACCTCAGATACCTGCGGACTGCTGGAGAAACTCAGCTACGGACCCTTTACTGGGTGGTTCATCGAGACAAGATCCTATCGAACAAAAGCTATGAAGAGTCGGACTCAACTACACACGAGATACTCGGGGATTGCCCCCCAGAACACTGGTACGAGCGGCCTGTTCTATCATATGTTGAGCCACCTCACGGCCTAGGTAGACATCTATGAGCCAATGCACACCATACAGCACGGGTGTGAGCAGAAGGGCCACACTGGCCTTATAGGCATAGTTAAGAAGACCTATGACCGTCACCTGCGCAAAACTCCACCCTGCGCCCCAGTAGAAGGCAATATACAGTACGACGAAACTATCTATAAACTGCGAAATCAACGTTGAACCCGTAGCTCGAATCACCAGCCATCGCCCTCCCGTTAGATACCGAAGCCAATGGAAACTCACCACATCCACCAGCTGCCCTATCAAAAACGCCACAAGAGAACCTACTACGATCCAGAGACTTTGGCCGAAAATCACATTGAAGGCATCGGGCATATAAAGACGACGCCCATGGACTTCTCGCCACACCCAGAAATCCGCTGGAGGTAACTGCATCGCAAGTCCTACCATTAGAAATGCGTACGCAATGAGACCTGCTGCTATCCACGACAGCAACCGAACCGAGCGCAGGCCGAAGTATTCATTCACAATATCCGTCGTAATGAAAACCCATGGCCACAAAAGAACGCCTGCGGATAAAGAAAGGGTGAGCGGGCCTTCTCCAAAAAGAAAAAATGGCTCGGGAGCCCCCCCCAGTGCCCGCTCTAATGAAAAAATCTTGACACCGATGAATTCTGCAATGAGAGCATTGGCTAAGAAAAAAGCCGCTAAAAAAAGAAAGAGTCGTTCTGCTTTGCGATTCACTCGATAGAATAAGTTTGCCCCTCCTCTGCCAAATAGGTCTCAGGAAAAACCGAGCGAGCCTCTAATAAGAGGGGGGTCAGATTCCGATACCGTGTAGAAAAGTGCCCAATATACAATCGCCGAACCCCTGCTGCTTGCGCAATGAGCGCGGCTTCCCGAGCCGTACTATGAAATGTCTGCCGAGCCCTTTCTTGGTGCTCCGTAAGAAAAGTAGCTTCATGGTATAACACCGTAACTCCTGAAACAAAATCTACTATCTCCGGAAAATAGAGGGTATCGCTACAGTATGCATAGCTTCGCATAGGGTGAGAAGGAAGAGATAGATCCTGTAGAGTGTAGACCCTCCCCTGAAGGCAAATAAACCCTTGGGAACGGAGATGTAGTATGTCTTCCGAAGATAGTCCTAAGGAACTCATTAGGTCAGGATTCAACCGAAAAGAATCTCTTTTTTCCTGAAAAAGATAGCCCACAGTGGGGAGCCCGTGACGCAAAGGGAATGCACGGACGACAAGCTGCGAGGTCTCCCACAAAGTCACCATCTCAGAGCGCAGAAGGATTTCTCCTATAAAGAGCGGATATCGCAACGCAGATAAAGTCCCTTGCAATTGCTGTTCTATGAAGTAGCGAACTCCCACGGGACCCCATATGTACAGACCCTTCTGATGGCCCTGCATGTGGAGAGTGGTGAGAAGTCCTCCCAGACCTGCTACATGGTCTGCATGAAGATGAGATAGGAAGATGGCCTGTAGCTTGTGGAGCTTGTGGCCAAATCGGAAGGCTTGGTGCTGAGTCCCCTCGCCGCAATCAATCAAAAACTGAGCTCCATTATAATACACCCACTGAGCAGAGTGGTGCCTACCATGTAGAGGCATTGCACTGCTGCTCCCGAGGATTCGTACATAAAACATCTCCAGAAGACTAAGGGATGACGCAGGCCTGCTCCCTCCTTGCTCTTCCTATCTACTTCTTCTTCTAATCCTACTCGTCACTTTTCCCCATTTCCCTATCCCCGCTTCTTCTTCCCACTCTTCCTCGTCCCGACTTCTCTCCCTGCATGAAATAGGGCAGTCCGATCGGTTTTCCACGACGATGAATGGGACAGGATCAGCCAGATAATATACACCATTTACAGTCATATTCAAAGGAACTAAAAAACGGGCAAGCAGCAACAAATCCTACCTTAATCTATGGTGGACTGAGCTACGAGAGAAGATATCCATTCCATTTTCCGAGGCTTAGAGCGGATAGGATCAATCTTCTTCCTCTTCCTCCTCTTCTTCTTCCCACTCCTCTTCTTCGTCCCACTCCTCCTCATCCCAATCTTCCTCTTCATCCCAATCCTCATCTTCGTCCCAGTCCTCGTCGTCCCAGTCCTCATCGTCCCAGTCCTCGTCTTCTAACTCTTCTTCATCCCATTCTTCTTCTTCCGAGAAATCTTCTTCCTCGGTTTTCTTGGCTAGCAGCGCAGAATGATTCTGCAAGTAAAGCAAGGCATCTTCTATTGTAGGCATAAGCGTGAAAATTTCGTCCAACTTAGACAAGGAAAAAACGGAACGAACAGCAGGGGTAGCACTTACTACTAAGAGATGCCGCTGCTGTCCCTCTAAGATGCGCCGCAGTAGAAGTAAGGAACTCAATACGGCACTATCCAACGACCGCACACCAGAAAAATCTACGATGATAGCCCCTGCATGGCTATGGGCTAAAACCGCAAATTCTGATTTCAGGGTGGGAGCATGAGATGCATTGAGACGTTCCTCTAAAGGTCGAAAGATCACACCATTTTCTATTTGTTCGACCTGATACTTCATACACGGCGCAGAAAAGGGTTTGTGTGTTTCTCCTGCCCAATCGTGGTGGGCTCCCCGTGACCTGGCCATACGGCAACGTCATCATCCAAGGAGAGCACTTTATGGTGCAGGGTATGCATCAAGGTATCATAGTCTGCCAGAGGTAGCTCGTAGTTCCCAATACTTCCCTGGAAAAGGACATCACCCGAAAAGAGCCATTTCTGCTGGGGTAGGTAGTAAGCTAAGTGCCCGGGAGAATGACCAGGAACATGGAGAACCTGCACACGCTCTCCTCCCCAGGAAAGCTCCTCACCTTCCTCGAGATATCTCGTGGCAAGGGGACCGGGATTGTAACTAAGGCCCATCAAAAGGGCCCACTCACCTGCATGCTTGTATACAACTTCCTCCGCCTCACTATAATAAAGAGGTATTCGATATGTTTGGATAATCCAGGCTACTCCCAGAATATGATCGATGTGGGCATGCGTAAGATACACTCCCTGAAGTTGCGCTCCTGTCTGGTGTAGCAGAGCTATGAACCGCTGGCGCTCCTCCTCCGTAGAGAAGCCTGGGTCTATCACCCATGCTTGGGCCGCTTCCCCCACGAGTAAGTAGGTATTCTCCTGATAGGGATTGACAGTTAAACGATGAACCCGCATTAGGTGTACTCGTAAAAACCTCTACCACTTTTTCGTCCTAAGTAGCCCGCCTGCACCATCTTGACCAGCAAGGGACACGGAGCATAGCGAGGGTCTCCAAAGCCCTCCTGTAGCACTCGGAGGATAGCCAAGCATACGTCCAATCCGATAAAATCTGCCAATTCGAGCGGACCCATCGGGTGATTCATGCCCAGCTTCATCACAGTATCTATAGCCTCTCGGGTAGCAACACCCTGATAAAGCGCATAGATAGCCTCATTTATCATGGGCATCAAGACCCGATTAGAAACAAAGCCAGGATAATCCTGTACCAGGACAGGTTCTTTTTCTAAGGCTTTAGTCCAGTTCAATACTGCCTGAACAGTAGCTTCGCTGGTTTGAAGGCCTTGTATAACCTCCACTAACCGCATCACAGGTACAGGATTCATGAAGTGCATCCCAATAAAGCGTTCAGGATGCGCCACATGTGCAGCCAGCTGGGTAATGGAAATAGAAGACGTATTCGAAGCCAGAATAGCTGTGCTTGGAGCATGCAGAGCCACTTCTTGCCAAACGGCGATCTTGAGGGGGAGAGATTCGGGTACCGCTTCTACCACGAGAGCCACATCACGAACGGCTGGTTGGACATCCTTGTGAAAGGTGAGACGACTGAGAATAGCATCCTTCGCTTCAGGAGACAAGATACCTCGACGGATCTGTCTCTCCACATTTTGAGAGACAACGGAAAGAGCCTTTTCCCATCGGCTTGTGTCCACTTCGACCCAGGCCACTGGATACCCATACTGCGCAAAAACATGGGCGATACCCGTACCCATCGTCCCCGCCCCTAATACCGCTACAGCAGGATGCATACCAAATAGGCTTTCAGATTAAAGTCTCAATGGTTTTTCAGCTATCACTTTCCCGATAATAGCGTCCTGTACCCGGATAAGGTATAATCCTCTCAAACGTTCGGGCAGCTCGTATCGCATTTCTGTGGATACAGACACCTCGATAGGAACCGTAAAGACCTCTTCACCAAACCGATTGTAGCAACGGAGAAGGTACTGACCAGCGTCTGCAAAATACACACGCAATCGGGGAGGAGAACTGCTTTCAATTTCCACAGAGGGAGGTGTCGGTGGCCTCCCCCATGGATACCCTTCGTAAATAACGAGCTGGCCTCCACGAGCCGTAGGCCCCTGGAGAACGAATCGTATTCTTTGACCTGGCATGCCTCCCTCTTTACAGAGGGAGCAGTCCTTGGGTAGATCCCACCGGTCCACATAAACCTTTCGGCTCTCCTGCCAACCTCCTCCGGGGAGAGCTTCCTGGAGGACAAGCCATACAGGTCTATCGGCCTGTTGGATCCGAATCCGGATACAAAATCGCTGCTCCTCTTGGACAGCACCTCTCCATTCATAGCGGATGCCCCCCAACGTATCTGTTAGCCAGCACAGCAGGGCCACCAAGAACATAGCTACTTATTAGACGCCTTGATCATCTCCATGAGCTGTATAGCCCGCTCTGGGGCAAAAATCAAGTAATAGAGCATAAAAAGGATCACCACCGTAAGCACTGCGATCATGACAACCAAAGCCACTTGCACACGACCCACTCGCTTATCAATAACCGTCTGCTCTTCTGTAATGCGTTGATAGTTATGTACAATAGCTTTTTGCGTCTTTTTAGCTTCCTCTTCTTTCTCTCGCAGAAGCTCATTTTGCCGCTCTAACTCTGCATTCATTTCGTCTAAGCGGCGCTGATTTCGATCGGCAATACGGGTGAGGGTGCGAGCTTCCCCCAGGAGCTTCTCATACTCCTCTACCATCCTTTTATACTCCTGATGCCACTGCTCATCTGTCAAGTCTACCCGAGCGAGAGTAAGCCGAGCCTCCTGCAGAAGCTGAGACTCCTCTGCGAATAGGTCTTTCCGGCTACCGCTAATGCTCATACCTCACAAAAGTATAGCTTCAGGTCCATACAAAATAAAACGTCTTCACTCCAAACCCCGAACCTTTTTGACAAATGAAATCATCTGATCCGTGTCTACAAAAAGGTAATACATCATGAATGATACAATCACAAGTAGCACTGCAAACAGCACGATAAGCATCATTCGAGTACGCCCCATCCGGTCATAGAGCACATCGCGTTCTTGCGCCTTTTTGTGAACTTCTTTTTGCTGGACTTGAATCTGCTTCTCCAACCCCTCCACCTCTGAGCTCAACGCCTTTTTCTGAAGTTCCAGTTGAGCTCGGGCTTTCTCAAGCTTGCTCTCCAGCTGCGTAGCCTGGTGCGTGAGCACCTGTACCACCTTAAGCAGCTCCTCATAGTTATCTACCAACTTTGCGTAGGCAGTTCGCCATTCCTCCACAACAAGCCCGCCTTGCTCAGCTCGAGCACGCGCCTCCGTCAAAAAGGCTGCCTCTTCTGGAAAATATTGTTGCTCTCGAGTGCTCATACCGGTACGAGTTCAAACGGCACATCTAAGAGCGCCTGGTAGTCTTGACCTGTCTCCGCCATGTCCTCATCATCCGCATCATAGTGCCAACGAATCGTGACTTTATGACCATTTTTATGCATTCGCTCCAACTTTCGAAAGATATCCAACAAACATTTAGAGGAACTCGTATTGAAATACTCCAGCTGAAACTTGAAGGTAGTATCAGATAAAGGAGTCTTGCTATATTCTTCTATCCAGTCAAGGACTTTCCGATAGAAACCGATCGCATCCTCCGGTATACTGCGGCCTGTAATCTCAAAAATACCCAGGTCTGCATTCAGAATGACCTTGGGTGTTTTGGAAGTAGGCTCTATGACGAGATTTCGCATGGGCAGCGCAAAGTTATCTACTTATCGGCTATACGAGAAACCCGTGCTTCCAGGCTAAAAAAAGAATACCTGTCATTCACGGGATGAAAATCGTACCCCAACCGCTGCCCCGATTTGCGGGCGATGTCTATCATACCTAACCCTGCAGTACCTTTCTCACTAAAACCGGTCCCTGTAAGAACCTCTTGGTACAGCTGCTTGAGCTCTTCCTTGGAAGCACGATTAATCCTATCCAGGCGAGATTTGAGATCCGGGATTCGATCATTTATTACATGGTTCCCCGTTATGATATAATAGTCTTTTTCCTCACGGCCTATCATGAGCAGAGCAGTCTTATCTTTTATCGGATTGGCGGGATCCGTGGGTGGCAATGCATCTAAGTGGTGATATACATTCTGCAAACACTCCACCATGACATTGAATACACGCTTCTTTACTTTTCTATCTTCCCCCTCCCCCTCTAACTTATTCTCCACCATCTGCAAAATAGAAGAAACCAAGTCAGCTGTCACCTCGCCTTGATAGACGAAGATGATATTGTTCAGCTGCATGTTTTTATAATAGCTATAAGTCATACTCATAGGCGTCAAGATTGAACTTTTACAGAGAGCTCAATGGGAAGGTTCAATAAAGCCTGATAGTCCTGACCGGTCTCCTCCATATCCTCATCATCCTCATCGTAGTACCATGTCACTCGAACCTCGTGGCCAGAGGCATGAATCGCTTCCAATCGCTTCAAAACTTCCAATATATTTTTCGAACTGCTGGTGTTGAAATACTCTAAGTCAAACCGAACATGCGTCCTCGCAAGAGGTTGCTGCGCATATTTATCCAGCCATTCAAATATGGGCGT
The DNA here is from genome assembly GCA_026413325.1 of Bacteroidia bacterium. Lineage (GTDB taxonomy): Bacteria > Bacteroidota > Bacteroidia > SpSt-205 > SpSt-205 > SpSt-205. The sequence goes on from JANZYW010000025.1 coordinate 18,000, forward strand.
GTAAAACCCTACCGAATCTTCCGGAATACTTCGACCAGAAAATTCAAATATCCCATTCTCCGGATCCAGGATTACCCTCGGTGTCTTGTGCGTAGATTCTATTCGCAGAGCTTCCATAGGCTATAGATTATTTTTTCGGATTCGCGCTTCCAAGGAAAAGAACGTGTCTTCATCATCTACGTACTCAAAGACATAATGAAGGAAGTCGTGAGACTTCCGAGCGAGATCTAAGACACTTATCGAAGGAATCCCTCCGATAAACTGGACTTGATCCGGTTCTCGGGATTGGAGCAACCGATGGTACTCTTCTCTCAGCTGATCGGGACTAAGCGTATTGACACGATCCAGGAAAGCTTTCACCTGATATACCAAAGGGCTCGGTATGCGACGACCGATACAAACTGAATAGAGATAGGGAAGCTGCCGCACCACCAACGCTGCGTGCCCTCTCCTGTTATCTTCTCCGAGGGTGAAGGATTCCACCATAATATTAAAAAGCTTTTTACTAACACGCCTATCCTCTCCTGTATCGCCCAGTCTATACTCCACAAGACCCAACACATCTACTACCAAGTCTGGAGTGATCGGCCCATGATACATGAACACGATGCTGTTATCTAACATGTTTCGATATAGAGGATACGCATACGAGAGAGCAGGCTCGTGCAAGAGCTCCGATTGCGGCGCGACCATATCCAGGGCAAATATAGCTAAACCTTACAGTCGAATACCGAGGACGGTGATATCATCTGTCAAAGGCGTTTCCCCTCTCCATTTTAGCAGCTCCTCTAAAAGGAGACGACGCTGCTCCGCCATCGGAAGGTGACCCCATGTAGCTAGAAACTCACGAAAGCGCCGATGAGAATAGCGTTTTTGCCATTCCCTATCAAACTGGTCTAAATATCCATCGGTATATAGGTACAGTTGGTCCCCGGCAGTATAAGAAAACGTATGTGTAACAAAAGATTTGACTTCATCTAACCAAAGCGCACCTCCCAGGCCAGTAGGAGCCCCAGAGATGAGACTCCAGCGAGCATTTTGGTACAATAACAAGGGACGATGAGCCCCTGCAAACCGCAGGATACGTCGCGTCGGTTCAATCACACATAGAGCTATATCCATCCCATCCTGCATCGTATCTTGGCCTGAAAACATTTGGCGGAGGCGACCATGCATAAAAGTCAATATCTGTGCTGGGTCCAGCAGATGTCGCTCTCGCACAGCTGCTTCTATCAATGTATACCCCAAGAAAGTCATAAAAGCACCAGGTACCCCATGCCCTGTACAATCTACAACTGCAACGACGATATGCCCATCGGACTCTGCGTACCAATAAAAGTCCCCCCCCACCACATCACGCAAAGAATGTAAAATAAAACTATCAGGAAACAACTGTGCCAGACCCTCCTCCCCCGGTATGAGGGCACCTTGGATCCGTCTGGCATAGGTAATGCTCTCCATGATGTCCCGATTCTTCTCTTCTAACTCTCTCTTTTGTTGCTCAAGGGCAGTTTTCGCCTGCTCTAACCGCAGATTTTGTGTGTGTAACTGCTCCTGCACCTGTCGCAGCTCCGTGATATCTTGAAGTAGAACCACTATCGTCTCTACTTCCCCCTCAGGCCCCACCTCAGGAATAGCACGTACCGCCATTCGACGAACTCCATACACTGAGGGGAATTCTATCTCAGCTGATTGTACTTCTAACTGCTCAAACACCGAAGAGATAAAGCCCTCCCAGAATCGAACCTCTTCCAAGGAAAAACCCACCGAATAGATCGTATTCCGTATGTAATGAGAAGGACTATAGCCCGTATACTTCTCTATAGTGGGGTTGACATATAAGAAAGTACCAGATTTGTCCGCACGAAAAATAATGTCAGGAGAGTTCTCGACGAGAGATTGGAACTTCAGTCGAGTACGGTATTGCTTTTCATACTCTATTTCATCCGTAACATTGCGGAGGATTAGAAGTACTCCTTCCAAGCTGGGCTCCCTTAGGTAACCTCGACCAGAAGCTTCTAACCACAAGATATGCCCTCCTTTATGTCGATATCGGAAACGAAGCGTCAGCGTCTCCCCCGTACTGCTCAGAAGCCGCTGGAAATATTCCTTTACCGCCTCTGCATCACTACGTTCCACAGGGCGGAAGAAGACCTGAAGCTCTGTAGGGGTGTACCCCAGAAGCTGTGCGACTGCTGGGCTCAAATATTTGGGCCGACCTGTAGGATCAAAGATTACGATGGCTTCAGAGAGATGGGAAACGATGTGTTGCCAGCGGTGCTGTTCTAAGGTGAGTTTCTTCTGCAGTCTCTGGAGCTGGCCTGTTACCTCTGCTAACTCGCGTTGGAGGCTTTCCTCTCTCCGATCAGCCTGGGATAGAGCGACTCTCGCCCTGGCAAGTTCTTCTTCTTGCCCACGAAGTAGCCCCTCTAAGGACTCTCTTTCTCTTTGTAAGCGTCGCTCTCGCTCCGCTTCCTCTGCCAACAAGAGCCCAGCCGCAAAGAAAGGAAGCAGAAGCTCTGCACATTCTCGTTGGATCGGTTCCCATTCATGGAAGGAGGCCAGGTCCCATACCCCCCGTATGCTCTCTCCTGCGATAACAGGGAGGACAGCTAAAGCTTGAGGAGTGGCCCTTCCAAGCCCTGATAAAGCATCCAGATAACCAGCTGGCAAAGAAGTCAACCACAAAGCTTGCCCTTCACGAGCTACTTGCCCCACCCATCCTTCTCCTACCCAAAAAGAATCGGGTGCTTCCGTAGGGTATGCATGGCTGTAAATACGTCTCAGACGATCTCCTTCTAATAGGTAGAAAGCCCCCATAGAAGCCCCAATCCCTCGCACGAAAGGAGAACCCGCCTTTCCGAGATAACTCTCTATATCCCGCTCTCTTTGACTAAGGCGGAGCAGCTCCATGCCCTTATCCAAGATTTCTTCGACAAAAGCTTGGCGCTGTGTGATTTGGGCCACTTTCGTCGATAGGCGAAAAGCTATTTCCTGAAGGGCTGCAGGCCACTCTGTGGCTTGTGGGGGTGCATTTTTCCTCTGACCAACAGCCACTTCCCGAAGAAAAGCCAGGAAAGCCTCTAAGATAGAGGTCGCGTCCCATACATCCGCAGCCTCCTGCGGAAGGTGAAGAGGAGGAGACATGTCCGTACGACCTTCCCACAGAAGACCTCTCATCCGATCACGAAGTCCTAATAGACTCCTACCTATCCGACTCCACCACCAGAGGGCCACTCCTATCGAAAGCAGTAGCAATATCAGAAGGGCTCCGTAGGCCCAGAGGGAAAGAGCCTTATCCCACTTTGCCCACTCTGTAATGCCAGACAGGAGGGCAAAGTCTCGCTGCGTTATCAACCATACCCCCATGAGAATAAGGCTCCCCACCACGGCCACAAAAGCAGCCAGACCCACCCCTAACTGCTCCGCTATGCTCCACCGACGCATTAGCGCCTCTGTCGCTTATACCGTACGAAAGTCTCCGCTCGAGCCACAACTCGATCGGATAGGACAAGTCGTATTTTATCCCAGGTCGCTAACTCTCCCACCTGGATCGGCTTGTGAAGGGCATATACCTCTATGACATACCGATGCGCTTCATCCCGAGAAGGAGGACAGGGTCCCCCGTATCCTATCCTTCCAAAATCATTATATCCTTCGCGATAACCGCCCTGTCTCGGGTTTAGCTCCCCACCAGAGAGGTTATACACTATCCAATGCGTAAAAGTGTCAGCAGGTGCATCTGGATCGTACATGCGAACGACATATGCACGAGCAGAGGCGGGAGCCCCCCCCCAACGCACGACGATAGGTATATCCGCCCCATCACAGGTATGCTCCACAGACAAGAATGCCCCCTTCTCATATCCATCGATTGCAACCCACATTTGTGCCCATATTGCCCCTCCTATACTCCATAATACCAAAAAGCCTCTCATCTTCTACAAAGATAGGGCCTGCAGGCACACCTGCACAAGCTGACTTGCCTTGAACCGAACCTGCGGTTCAAACAAAGTAAGGGCTGCCTGAGGCATAGTCGGGATCTCTGCATCCGTGGGTTCTTGAACAGCAGTAAAATACCCCGCTTGATGCATCAAATACAGCCCAAAAGCTCCATCCCGATTCGCTCCAGAAAGCAAAGCTGCTCCAGCTCGTGGCCAATGCGCCCGTACTACTGACTCCAGTAATACATCGATGCTGGGACGTGAAAAATGAACAGGCTCGTCTACTGATAGACTGAAATAGCCCCCTCCCTCTACTAAGATATGATAGTCTGCAGGAGCGATATACATCGCACCCCCTTCTATCGACGTTTTATCATCGGGCTCCATTACCCGCCAGCCTTGAGTCTTCCCTAAAGCTTCTACCATCCCAAGACGGGGACTGCGCATCCGATGAAGACAGAGAACAATAGCTAAGCTTTCTCTGTGAGGCACCTGCTGCACAAAATGTCGAACAGGCGTAAAACTACCTGCAGAGCCCCCTACGATCCACAAAAAAGGGAGGTTCGTTTTCATTGGCGTTTTCTATAAAGCCTCTCCCCATCATTGATGGGTAAAAGGCGCTTCGCAGCGGTACACCAGAAAAGGGACTCCTTCGTGCCTATCATCAGAACGCCTCCCGTCACCAAGCTATCGACCAGCTTGGTCACAACCCGGTCCTGCAGAGAAGGAGTAAAATAGATTAGGACATTCCTACAGAGAACTAATTCAAACTGTCCAAAAGCGGCATCCATTACCAGATTATGTCGGAGAAATCGAACATTACTAAGAAGAGAGGGAGAAAAAACAAGTTGGCCCCCCACCTCTTTCGCATAGGAAGAAAGGGACACCCCTGGTAAAGCCGCCTGAAGGTTCTGCTCATATAATGCTTTATAGCGTAGGGGATACGTAGCCTTCTGTGCCTGTTCTAAGGAATAGCCATCAATATCAGTCGCAAATATCTGAGAACGGCTATATAATCCCATTTCATGAAGCAATATCGCCATGGACAGCACCTCTTCTCCTGTAGAACAACCTGCATGCCAGATACGCAGTTGTGACAGCGATAAGAGGGGAGGCATAGCTTGAGCTCGCAAAGCAGCCCACGAAGACGGGTCCCGAAAAAGCTCGGTTGTGGAAACAGTAATCTCGTTGATAAATCGCTCGAAATAGTCCGACTGGCTCAGCAGCCGCTGATTGAGGGTTTGCATGTCTGCTAAACCATACCGCCGAAGTACAGTCCCCAGCCGTCGCTTGAGAGAAGCAGGCGCATATCCTCGAAAATCATATCCATACTGCGTAAGTAAAATCTGGAAGAACTGCTCCAGATCTGTATCGGAGATCTCGGGTAAAGCCTCAGGTAGCACGGGAGGGATACGTTGAGGTCGAAAACACGGTTTTTCTCATACGAGTCAGATGGATCAATGTAATCTCCGGCCATATCCCCAAACGTGCGGGGAGCCCGATATAGCCGAGTCCTCGATTCACATACAAAGCTTGGTCTGCTTCCTGGTACAGACCTGCCCAATGGTCGTATAACCAAGCCGCTGGACTAAATCGCCAAGAAGCCCATTCTACCCCTACCTGAAGCCCATGCGTGTGCCCACTCAGAGTCAGAGAAACAGGGTACTGGCCCCGCACTTGGGCCTCCCAATGCGTAGGATCATGTGAAAGGAGGATGCTACACACGTGTGGAGGCACCTGAGCCCAGGCTTTCTCCAAACTTCCATACCGTTGCGTGCGCCGCCATCGACTCCAATTTCCCACCCCTATCAGTGCCAGCTTCTCTCCCGAATGGTCGAGAAGCTTTACCGAGTCTTCTAAGAGGGTGAAGCCAGCTGTTCGAATAAGCTCCCGAAGCCAGAGGTGGTCCGCTCGTTTCTCCGCTTCTGATGGCCATCTCGCATAGTCCCCATAGTCATGGTTGCCTAAAACGGCCCACTTGCCCCAAGGCGCGGTAAGCCGCGCAAGGTCTGCAACATGGGGTTCCAACTCCCATCCATATACATTGACCCAGTCTCCCGTAAAAATAAGTACATCTGGTTTTAACTGCTCTATCTGCTCCCACACCGAGCTCAGAGGGCTTCCAGAAGGAAAACTCCCCGCATGTAAATCAGAGAACTGAACCAGACGCAGCCCTTCCCATCCCTTCGGAAGATCGGGTAAGGAGATAACAACTTCATGCAGTTTGAACCGATATCGCCCTATCCAAAATCCATATCCAAAACCTATCAGTGGGGTGGCAGCCCACATCCCCCCAAAGGCCTGCAAAAAAGCTCGGCGAGAAAGGGTAAGCTCTCTTTTTCTCCCTCCCTCCTCCCCCATCGAACAGGAGAGAGAGCCCTGGTCCCCCTTCACATCCCTCCCAGAAGAAGAAACAGCCTTGCCCAGAACCAGCCCCACTATCCCCCCCATCAGTTTCCCTAATACCAGACTGATCCATATCAAAAATAATATGCCTCCAACTCGTTGAAAAAACAAATACATCTCATGAGATAGCCACCCTCGGCTCTGAGAAAAGATATTTATTCCATACAAAGCTATCGAAAATCCGAAAACAAAAAGACTGCTCCACCCCATCCATCGTCGCCATAAGCCCAATCTTCGCATCCCATAATATCCCCCCACTTCAGCCGCTATCCAGACCATTCCCAGAAAAATCCATCGCAAGTAAAGGTCCATAGGGCTCGTGTTAGAGAAGTCGGCGCAGCAGATCTTCCCGAAGCATCTCGTACTCTAAGAGAGAGAGCTTCCCTTCTTGATACTTGTCATGCAGGAGATCTATGGTCCGAAGTATTTCATCCCGGAGCTCCAGCCATTGTATGCTGGCCGTGTTGAGGCCAGCTCGCATTTGGATAACCTTTTCTATCGCGTCTTCTTTGGGAGCTCGCACGATAAGCTCAAATACCCGCTCCATCAGCTCCGCCGCTAACGGTGTACCTACCTCCATCAGGTGAGTGACCACCCTTCCCACCTGACTGATTTCCAAAACCAGCTGTCTCCCATTTCGACGCACTCCACGAATATCCTCTAAGGGATAATAGGCTACCTTATCATATACATGGGTATCGGTGAAAAGAATCTCATAACTGCGCAATAACCGTTCGTGATAATAGAATGCAACCACATCAGCGGGAGAAGTCACATGAAGGAAGCGCACCAATGTCCGACCCAGGAGAGAGCTGGGCAGCTTGGGGTGCCTATAAAAACCTAAAGTGGGGTTCTCGGGGAACTTTCGCAGAAGAAGGATTCGATAACTGCGCATGGATGGCAAAGCTACGCGGGATTAGATAGGAAAACCTCCAGGCCGTCATAAGCAAGATATACAGCGGGAGGAAGGGCAGTTTGTACCTCTTCATGCTTACCCATCAGATGGCTAATATGGGTAAAGTATGCCTGCTTGGGACGAACTCGTTCTACGACCTCTAACGCCGCTGCAAGATGAAAGTGCGAAATATGAGGCTCCCTTCGAAGGGCATTCAGGACCAGAACTTCGGCTCTTTCCAAGAAAGGCCAGGTCTCCTCGGGAATCCCACTGGCATCGGTGATATAGACAAAGCCACCTACCCGAAAGCCCAAGACAGGGAGACGATAATGCCATACAGGCAAGGGAAGCACCTCTACGCCATGCAAAGCAAAAGGAGCCAGGGGCTCGATTTCCCATAAAGTGAGCTGAGGGATACCCGGATAGGGAGGTCCGTCAAATGCATACGCATACTCCATCCGAAGCTGCATCAACGTACGAGCCTCTCCATACAGCGGTATACGCTTTTCTTGGAGATAGTTAAAGGGGCGAACATCATCCAGCCCAGCTGTGTGATCCTTGTGTGCATGGGTAAAAAGAACTGCATCTACCGTAGGCAATCGAGCTCGCAGCGCCTGCTGCCGAAAATCAGGTCCCGTGTCGATAACCCATACCTTCTCTTCGAGAAAGATTGCAACAGAACTCCGCAAGCGACGGTCTCGAGGATCACAGGAAGCACAAACTGCACAGCTACATCCGAGAACGGGGACCCCTTGCGAGGTCCCAGTCCCTAAAAAAACCACTTTCAAGGGGCCAGCTTTTGAATCATCTCCCGTTCGAGAGGAGATACTTCTAACCGCTCTAAAAGGCTCTCTGCGATCGCAGCTAAGGCCCGAAGCCGACCTGCAGGAGGGTAGACAGCGTTGATAACGACGATTTTATTCTCATAAAGACGACATGCTCCCCCTCGGAAAGTGCCCTTCATATACCGGATCGTGTATCCATTCCGCCGCAGAAGCGCTTCCAAGTCAGCGAGGGCTTTCGAACCGGCTCTTATCCCACTCACTCCACAAAAATATCAACGCTTTGCGAACCTGTCTGCTCCCCAGAAGAGAGCCATCGGGCGATTTCCGCTGTTTGCACAGGGTCGAGAGGCGCAGGAGCACCCAGCATCAGATCGGAGCCACTGGCCGTCTTGGGAAAGGCTATCACATCCCGCAGACTTTGCCCCCCTGTTAGCAACATAACCCATCGGTCTACCCCGAAGGCACATCCGCCATGAGGAGGCGCTCCATACCCCAATGCCTCTAACAGAAATCCAAACTTTTCTCGTGCCTGCTCCTCCGATAGACCCAAGGCCCGAAACACCCGCATCTGTAGCTCAGGGGTATGGCACCGCAAGCTCCCACTCATGATCTCATAGCCATTGATAACCAGATCATACGCCAAAGCCCGAACAGACAAGGGGTCCGTCTCCAATCGTTCTGTATCTTCCGGGTGGGGGTGAACAAAGGGATGGTGCGCCGCTGTCAAGTGCCCTTCTTCGTCCCGTTCAAAAAGAGGGAAATCCGTAACCCACAGAATAGCCCATGTCTTCTCGGGGGGGACCGCCACATCTCGAAGTATAGCACTACGGAGAGCGCCGAGTCCTGGTGCTGGTAAGTTCTTTCCCGCCACCCATACCCCTAAACCCTCTTCATGGAGAGAAAGAGCCTCCAGAGAAAAAAACTTCGCCAGCGAACTGACTAACTTTTCCCCTTCCTTTTGTACGACAGCCAAAGAACTCAGACCCCATTCTCTCGCCAGCGCCTGCCAACCTTCCTGCTGCTTGCGAGAAGCCTTGCCTCTCGGAATCCACATCCAGAAAACCCGCTGTTCCTTCCAAAAAGGGACGCCCTGCCCCTGCGCCCAGGCCGTCACTTCTTCCCATGCCGGAGAAAATCGCAGGTCCGGCTTATCTGAGCCGTACCGCTGCATCGCTTCCTGATAGGAAATCCGAGGTATCTCTCCTATCTCCACCCCTACCATTTCTCGAAATACTCTTCGAACCAGTCCCCCGAAAATCTCCAGTATCTCATCTTGACTCACAAAGCTGAGCTCACAGTCGAGCTGTGTAAACTCCGCCTGTCTATCTCCCCTGTAATCTTCATCGCGGAAGCAGCGAGCTACCTGAAAATAGCGGTCACACCCCGCCACCATAAGAAGCTGCTTGAGTAGCTGAGGCGACTGCGGCAACGCATAAAAACTTCCTGGCTTGAGACGGGAGGGGACAAGGAAATCTCTGGCTCCTTCCGGGGTCGAGCGAATCAGCATGGGGGTTTCTACTTCCAGAAACCCCCGCTCAGTGAGATAAGAGCGCATGACCGAAAGCATACGAGCTCGGAAAGCCAGCCTCGCCTGCATCACAGGTCGGCGCAAGTCTAAATACCGATACCGCAAGCGAAGCTCTTCCTGACCATCTGTCTCATCCTCGATGAGAAAAGGAGGCAGCTCTGCCCGATTGAGAACACGCAGGCTCTGTATCTCCACTTCTACCTCTCCTGTCGGAAGCTGCGGATTCGGACTTTCTCGGCGACGAACAATCCCCTCTACCTGCAACACCCACTCCCGCCCCAGTGAACGAACCTCGCCATAAAGAGGACTATCCGAGGCAACAAATAACTGGAGAAGGCCACTTCGGTCTCGAATATCCACAAATGCAAACCGGCCTAAATCTCGTACCCGCCGGACCCACCCTGCTATCCGTACCAGCTGCCCAATATGCCCCAGATGCAGCTCTCCACACCCATGACTTCGATAAGAGGTAGCTTCCACACAGCAAAGGTAGCGGCAAGGAAGCGCAAAAGAGAGAGCCTCTTCATCGAGAAAAGGAGGAGATGAATCGCACCTCGGAAAGGCCATTTGCCAGTCGTACTATAGCATCTTGAGTTGACCTATTGGGGGATGAAAGACCGAGCCTGGCCCTAACACACAGAAAGAGGAGACAGGGAGGTTTGCTCTGGGAGAACTCACGGGCAGGGGTGCATTTTTTTCTGCTATTTTTAGGCTATGGGGCGGCAGCCGCCTGCGGCGGCTGCCGCCCCACACCACATACCACAAGGCATAAAACCTTATCAGAAGCAGAAAAGGTGCTTCCCCTGAAAGCCCCCAGCCTACTCCACCAGGAGCTTCACCTGCCCGACTCCCTGGGCGCCGATGAGCCGCACCACATACAGCCCCGCAGGCACCCTCTCCAAAGGAAG
>JANZYW010000026.1:0-1897 GCA_026413325.1 Bacteroidia bacterium
ACTCAAGGCCTGTGGCGGAGTATACCGAATCTACAAACTGAGAAGCCGCCTGGTTATCGGCCTGGGTGGGGCGGATGTGCGGGAAGTGGGCTTTACGCTGCATCGGCACGGCTTTCCCTATATCCCTGCCAGCTCGCTCAAAGGACTGGCGCGTGCCGCCGCCGAGCTTATAGCCAAAGCTTCCGAGAAAGAAATACATAGAGTTTTCGGCTGGAGCCCCGATCCAGCCCAGAAAATAGAAGAAGGACAGATAGGGAAGGCGGTCTTCTGGGATGCTTTTCCCCTTCCAAACCAGGCGTCCCTGCTGGAGCTGGATGTACTCAATCCGCATTTTCCTGACTACTACCGCACAGAAGGGACAGAACCACCTTCAGAATGGCAGTCTCCCATACCCATCTTCTTCTTAGCTGTGCCAGCAGGCACGAAGTTCATTTTCTGCATCAGCGGCGAGGAACAGGAAAAAGCATGGGATTGGCTACATACAGGTCTCACGGAGATGGGCGCTGGAGCGAAAACGACCTTAGGATATGGGCTGTGGGAGAAGGTCTCCGCCGCTTCTCAAATCCCTCTTGCCTCTAAAGCCGCTGAGAAACCGCTTGCCTCCCAAAGTCCTACCTCCAATACTCTTTCTTCTCCCCCTAAATGGAAACGGACACAATCAATCCGTAAAGGAACCTCTCTCTACGCAAGGATCCTCCGTCCTGGTCCTGAAAAAGATGAATTGCTTGTAGAACTATGGGCAGAAGGCTACGAAGGGGAAGAAGTCTTATGTAAGGGAATAGCGAGCCACTTTACCCATGCAGGCTTCATCGAAGTAGAAGTCAGCCAGCCTAACCCGAAGCTGCAAGTTAGATTCAAGCGCAAGCTATGAGTGCAAAAGAACGTTCTGAGAGGGGCGTATGTGAAGTAGTAGTCCCGCTCTACTCTCTCCCCTTGCTGTATGAAAGAGATAAGCGGAAAGCAACCACTAGCCGATGGAAGAGCCGAAACACATGAAGGTTCTCATCACCTTTTTAGGCAGGGGGGAATACACAGAGACTGAGTATCGCTTCTCACCTGAGGAATCCCGCTCCGAGAAGGAGCAACTCCAGCGGGGGAGGTTCGCTTCTCTCTGTATGGCCGAGGTATGGCAGCCCAAGCAGATTATCGTCTTAGCGACCCAGAAAGCAAAAGAGACTCAAAAAGAGCGCTTTGAACAGGACCAAGCGCAGCTCTCTTGCCAGCCCGAACTACGGTGGCGAGAGATACCAGAAGGGAAAAACTCAGAAGAACTGTGGCAGATTTTTCGAACGATGGCTGAGGCTGTGCCTGCGGAGAGTAAAGTCGTTTTAGATGTCACCCACAGCTTTCGCAGTCTGCCGATGATAGGACTGGCAGCAGCGCGCTACATTCGCCGGCTCAAACAGGCGGAAATTAGACATATCTGGTACGGCGCTTATGTACCGCAGAGCTCAGGACCTTTTCCTGTGATAGATTTGAGCGTATTTTCCGAGATATTGGACTGGGTAAATGCGGTACAGGTATTCGAGGAGTTTGGAGAGCTGGGACCTCTCGCCAAAGCCATGAGGGGCTGGCAAAAGCTGCTGTACCAGACTTACGGCGAGGACCCGGGCATCAAGGCTTTAGCAGGTACTTTAGAGGGCTTAGGACGCAATCTGCACGGCATCCAGGTTTTTCACATCCGAAAGTATGCAAGTGATACGATAAAGAAGCTGAAGATTGTGAAAGAGACGTCTATAGCGAAAGGAGCATATCCCCTCTTGCCCGAGCTGCTGGAGCAGCTCCAGGCCGAAGTGGAAAAATGGAGTGCTTCCGATGAAGGCAGCGCACGGGAGCAAGCCAAAGGTTTCTTGAAAACGCAGTACCACCTTCTTTTGAGTTACGTCAAATGGGGGAA
>JANZYW010000026.1:1905-28245 GCA_026413325.1 Bacteroidia bacterium
AAGGCAGCGCACGGGAGCAAGCCAAAGGTTTCTTGAAAACGCAGTACCACCTTCTTTTGAGTTACGTCAAATGGGGGAAACATGCACAGGCGGTCATCCTCCTGCGGGAATGGCTTGTCAGTTGCGCTTTGTTCGTGCGTAAACAGGAGGAAGGCATCCTTTTCCCAGAAGATAAGCTCAGGGTAGCAGAAGAGCAGAGAGAAGCTATGGAAAGAGAGCTAAACGAACTCCGCTCCAAAGGAGACTCGCAGCCCTTCCCCCAAGAGCTGGTCTCGGCGTGGAACTGGGTAGTCGAGATACGCAATAGCTTAGCCCATGCAGGTATGAACCATAAGAGTCGCCAGGGTGAGATACTCAATAAGCAGATAGGGGAGGAGATAAAAAGTAAAGCAGGACACGTAGCCAATCGCATAGGGTTGCTCGAGTAGAGGCATGCTACTCCATATCTCACGGGGCCCCATCGGTGCGCACTGCCTGAGAAAGGCCTTACGGGGGGTCTATTCAGGCAGGAGGCTTCTTCTCTGGCTGCCAGGGGATCTCTTCGGCTCCGAGACGGTAGGTCAGGTGCCGCCCGAGTATGAAGAGCCAATCACTGAGGCGATTGAGATACTCTACGAAGAGAGGCTCGCCAGGCTCCTCCGCATAGAGGGCGACAAGCCGACGCTCTGCTCGGCGACAGACGGTACGGGCAAGGTGAGCCACCGCTTCCGCTCGGCAGCTCCCCGGCAGGATAAAGTACCGCATCGGGGGTATCTCTGCTTGTCTGCGGTCGATATCCTCCTCCAGCCAGCGGACCGCTCCGCTCTCCAACTGCGGCAAGGGAAGCGGCTTTTCGGAGCGGCCCGCTGCCAAATGAGAGCCTATCACGAAGAGAGCGGCTTGGATTCGTCTGAGCGCTTCTCGGTCTTCCTCCGGCACTTCCTGTACCAGGAGGCCTAACACAGCATTCAGCTCATCCAAGGTACCGTACGCTTCTATGCGAGGGTCGGCTTTAGAGACTCGACATCCCCCCAAGAGACCTGTTTCTCCTTTGTCTCCCGTCCGGGTATAGATCTTCATGAAGCGAAAGTACTACAGAGAAGCGAGTGCACAATGCAGGTACCGCCGCTCGGGACTTAGCCGCAAAAAGAGTCGCAGAGAATCCCCTATCGACCACGTTTGAGCCCCAATAGGCCCAGTAGGAGCGCCGTATCGCTCTGTATACACACCACGCAAGAGCTGGTAGAGTCGAGCCAAGGCAGAGAAATCCTCTTGCTCTACCGTGTACGCAATGGTGCGCACCGTCCCTTTTGGGTCGATGTAGTACTCTATCCAGAGGGTTCCTCCTTCAGGAGTTTGATACCGAAAAACTCGCCCCAGGGTATCTCGATAGTAGGCCCCTCCTTTCTCTACCGAATCTATGCTCTGTAACCCTCTGCCAATCAGAGAAAATCGAGACTGCCCTCCAGGAGTATTTTCCCACCAAGCTGGCAGGGGGGCTGGCTCTCTTTGACATCCTAAGAGTGCTAATCCTATCCCGACCCAGCTTTTCACCTCTGCTGCTGAGCTTGTAAATAGGTGGAGCGCAAGAGGCGACGCATCACCTTATTGGAGGCGGTTCGAGGCAGCTCGGGCACTATCTGCACCGCATATAGATGAAAAAGAGGGCTGAGCCGTTCCCGTATTACTTGGGCGAGGATCGGGTGCCAGTGGGCAGGAATGTTAGGCTGGCCTGCTTCGAGAACCAGATACAAAACCAGCTGTTCGGGGCCTCCTTCAGGGGGAGAAACGGCTATCGCAGCTGCTTCGCTGATGCCGGGTATTTGGGCCACCACTCGCTCGATATCCGCAGCGGATACTTTTATCCCTCCGAGGTTCATCGCATCATCCGCTCTCCCTCCCGACACCCAATAACCAGACTCTAACCGCCGCATGTAGTCTCCGTGGCGACGCAGCCGCATCGCCACGTCTCCATACCAAAGGGGGATATGAGCACCTGAAGCTCCCTCCCATCCCTCCTGCACAGCGGGTGTATCATGGTAGTACACCTTCTCATGGTCAGCGTTGAGGAGCGTCTGAGAGAGACCAATAGAGGGGGGCACCAAAAAGAGCTCTCCTTCGCTGGCGGGGGTGTGGGGCTCATCCAGTATGACAAAGTCTAAACCCAGGGCTGGGGCGGAGAACTGGCTCGGCGCATTCGGATGGAGCAAAGTACTGGTAATGTAGCCCCCTCCGATCTCTGTGCCCCCACAGTACTCGATGATAGGTTTGTATCCTGCCTTAGCCATGAGCTGCCACATGTGCCAGGGGTTAGAAGCCTCTCCCGTGGAGCTGAAAAGACGAATATGAGACCAGTCGGCTTCTTTCCAAGCATCTGTTTCGATCCAACGCCTCACAAGGGAGGGAACGACGCCCAAGATAGTAACCCCCTGTCTTTCCACGAACTGGCAGAAGCCTGCTCCGGTGGGCGGCCCCTCATAAAGAGCGACCGCGGCTCCATGGCCCAGCCCCGCGAAAAGGAGCCAAGGACCCATCATCCACCCTAAGTTGGTAGGCCACACCAGCATATCCGAAGCATGTACATCTTGGTAAAAATGGGCATCCGCCATGGCTTTGAGAGCAGTGAGAGATGTCCACGGGATGGCCTTGGGTTCAGCGGTAGTTCCCGAGGAGAAAAGCAAGCCTATCTCTCGGTCGGGAGGGCCGAAGACAGGTGCCTCGATAGAGGAGCCATGAGAGAGAAAAACATCCCACGTAATAGCATTATTGCGGAGGCGGGCTTGATATCCTTCCCTCCCGGCCAAAACGACCGTCGAGGGGAGTTTATACGCCTGCAGCCTGTCATAGAGAGGTAAGAATTTCTCCTCCCTGTACAAGCCATCTTGTATGAATAGCAGCTGAGGCTCTGCTATGCGGAGGCGGGTCGCTATCTCCTCCCCAGACAGGCTATCGGGTATCGTCACCGCAGATACGCCGAGGTACAAGGCTGCAAGGTATAGGAAGACTGCTTCGGGGCGAAGGGGCATACAAATCGCGATACGACTGCCCAGATGGAGCCCCCACGCTCGGAGAGAAGCCGCAACCTGTTGAACTTCTTTTCGTAGTTCTTCGTAGGTCCAACGGAGCACTTCCCCATTCTCTTTCTCGTAGAGAAGAGCCAGCGACGATGCTGGGTGACGAAGGAGCATCTCGACGATATTGCAACTGGCCCCTTCTAACCACATGGGTCGGGCGATATCCGCACTGGGAAAAGACAGGATACGAGCGGGCGGCTGCACAAAAGGCACTTTTAGTCGCTCTTGGATGACGTAAGCCCAGAAGTCCGCTCGATGCTCTACACTCCATCGATGGAGCCGGGTATAGGGATGCGTATGCCCTTTCTCCTCGAAAGAGAGACTCTCTACGGGAAACTGTAGCTCGAGGAGAACCTCATACAAATGAGTCTGGCGAAAATTTCCCATTCGATCGGGATACCACAGCGGATAGAACGGTGGGACAGGCTTCGTTTGGAATGTCTCTTCATACAGGCGCACGGGCTCAGAAAAGGGTTTTGGGGGTGAAGGAAGGAGGTCTGATTTCCACCCCTCATACCACTTTTCTATTTGGAGCGGGGTCGGAAAGGCAGGCTGTGGCATGAAGCAAAGATAGTTTGTACCTTCTGCGTGTGCTCCCGACTGCGAAGATTGTCAACGACCCCGTGCATGGTTTTATCCGCCTCCCCGAGGGGCGAGTCATGGCAGCGCTTTCACATCCTATTGTACAGCGGCTTCGCCGTTTGAGCCAGCTTGGCTTAGCTCAGTTCATCTATCCAGGGGCGACGCATACCCGATTCGCTCATGCTTTAGGGGTGCTGCACCTGGCAGATGAAGCCCTCTTATCCCTACAGGGGAAAGGTATCTCTCTCTCCCAGGAGACGTGGGAGGCCGTCCTCCTCGCCGCCCTGCTCCACGACATCGGACATGGCCCCTTTTCTCACAGCTTAGAAGGTAGTCTCCTGCCCATCTCGCATGAAGTGGTAGGGACACAGCTCCTTCAGCTCCTGGCAAAAGACATAGGAGACTTGTCCGAAGTCGAAAGCTTGTGGAAGGGAACGCATAGCCACCCCTTCCTCTGTGAGCTGATCGCAGGTCAAGTAGATGTAGATCGACTGGATTACCTTGTCCGAGACAGCTTCTTTACGGGCGTACAAGAAGGCTTGGTAGGTACGGAGCGGCTTATCTATACGCTATCCGTCGCAGAGCAGAAATTGGCGATCGAAGAGAAGGGGCAGACCTCCGTGGAGAAATTTATCGTTACTCGCCGCTTCATGTACTGGCAAGTGTACCTTCACAAAGGAGTCCTGGGTGCAGAATGGCTTTTGCGCCGATGGTGGGAAGCCTTGCAGAGAGCAGAAGAAAAACCCCCTTTGTTGAGACGCCTGCAAGATGATGCAGTAGCAGGAGAATCTCTCGAGGCATTCCTCCAGATAGATGAAGCCACTGTATGGAGCTGGATCCAAGAGAGTACAGAAGCGCGATTTCCTCCCCTCCGAGCTCTGAGCCGAGCCCTACTCTGGCGCATACCTTACAAGATACACTATGTGGAGGAAGCCTCTCAGATGGCCAAAAAGAAAGAAGAATGGCTCGGAAAGTTCCCTTCCGCTGCTCAACCCTGGGTAGAATGGTTCTGGGTAGAAGGAACCGCTGAAAATGAGGCGTATAAGCCTACGGAGGGAGAGGATATCTATATCCTGACAAAGGAAGGGAAAGTGTGTCCTTTAGCGGAAAGGGCTCCGTGGTTAAGGGGACTCAGTGGCCCTATGAAGCGGTTTTTTGTGGGTGGAATTCCCTCAGCTTCGCTTGAATCGCTGCTACGATGACCTGAAAATCATCAGAACTGAGCTGAAGCCGCGGATTTTGAAAATTCAAGTCTGCCATGGATTGGATAGGCACGAGGTGGATATGGGCATGCGGAACTTCCAAGCCCACAACTGCGAAAGCCACCCGCTCACAGGGAATTGCAGCGTGGATCGCTCTTGCGATCTCCCGAGCAAAAAGCCACAACCCGACGTACAGTTCCTCTTCGAGATCCAGTAGATAGTCCACTTCTTTTTTCGGTATAACCAACGTATGGCCTCGAGTGAGAGGGTGTATGTCGAGAAAGGCGAGATAATCATTCGTCTCTGCGACACGATAAGCGGGTAGCTTTCCCTCTACGATTTGAGAAAAGACGCTGGGCATCAGTCGTAGCGGATTTCGAGTACCTCCAGTTCCATCTGTCCTGCAGGGACTTGTACCGAAACCAAGTCTCCGACTCGATGTCCTAACAGAGCCTTACCAATAGGAGATTCTACAGAAATCTTGCCCAAACGGGCATTGGATTCCACCGCCGGAACCAGAGTATAGGTAAGCTCTTGATTGTTTTTTTTATTTCGGAGTCTGACCGTAGCGAGGAGACCGATCCGAGAGACATCTACTTGAGAAGGGTCCAGCACCTGGCTTTCGGCCAAAAGAGTCTCTAACTCCGCAATACGGGCTTCCAGAAGTCGCTGCTCTTCCCGAGCCGCTGTATATTCGGCATTTTCACTGAGATCTCCTTTTTCTCGAGCTTCAGCGATGGCAGCCGCTACTTCGGCGCGGCGACGCGTTTTCAAATCATGCAGCTCCTCCCGAAGCCGCTCAAAAGCTTCTCGGGTGAGAATCCTACTCATAAATAGAGACGCGCTCCAATACTATGCGTTCCGTTGAAAAAATAGGTAGGCCTATAACTATAGTCGATCCCAAAAGACGAATAGCGGTTTTCTCCTGTACGGAAGGGTAACTCCACAGTAGCCCCCAGATTTATCCCGTTGAATGCATTTTGAGCTTGATCTTTATTGGTGAGATCGGGCTCCCATAGGTAGGCTCCTCTAACCATAAAATAGCTCTTGTAACGGAGTTCGATGCCCGCTCCCAGCTGGTTATTTTGGAAGGAATGCGCGTAGAAACCAATCATAGGTACGACAGAAAACAAATAATCGGTTGCTCCCCCAGTTCCTCCCGAGCTGGCCTCTCGGGCCTTGATTTCGCTTTCGCCACCGATTCCGATTCTGTAAGAAGCGCCCAAGAGAAGTACAGAAGGAATCTCAAAAGAAGCAGCAGGGGTATGCATGGCATTAGTGAACGTACCTCCGGCGCCGCTAATATTCACCCGCGCAGAAAGACCTTCCCCTCGAAATCGCATCTGAGGACCAATATTACGCAGTGCCACTCCGAGTTTGAAGTTTCCTTGTTTATCTCGATATTGTACGCCCGCATCAAACGCTACTCCATTTGCAGCCGCGTCTGGTATCGACTCGTGGATAAACTTGACAGTAGAGCCCACGAAAATACGGTCATCAGCAAATACTTTTGCATAAGAAAGAGAGATATTTAGAATAGTGGGGGAAAAATAGCCTAGGCCTCCATCTGGGTTATCCATGGTCGTCCGCTCAAACTGTCCCATATCGAATGCGACTACGGCCAAGCCCAAAGTGCCCCCATTTCGGAAGCCTTGAGCGAAACCAAACGCATTGATATTGATGTCACTGCCTACTAACCATCGTGTATGACTGAAGACAAATTCTGTTCGGCGGGTTAGGGCGATACCAGCGGGATTGATGATAATACTTTCTATTCCGTAGCAGTTGGCGATATTGAGTCCTCCCATTCCGGAGCTGCGAGCATACGGATTGATGAGGAGCTGGGTGGCGCCAGCTTGACCCGCCCGCTCTGGGTTGCCAGCCAGCGCCACGCTCCCTAAAACGAAGAGGCTGAAGAGGTATCTCTGCATATTAGTAATTGTTGAGGTCGATTTGAGGCATAATAGCGAAGAATTTGATGATCTTCTGACCCAAGCCGGGTGCATCTACATGGATAATATACACGCCGCTCGCAATCGGGACACCATATTCATTCTTGAGATCCCACTCTACATCAGGTTCTTCGGAGTCTTTGCGGAAAGTACGAACCAGAACTCCATTTAGAGTGAAGATACGAATAGTACAGCGCTGCGGGAGATTCGTGATCTTGGCGCGAGTGTCCACTTGACTGATTTCATAGCGGCCTCTACCGACACCAGAGCGACCATAATAGGGGTTGGGCACAATCCGAATGAGGTCTAAAGCACTCTTAGCGGTAGGAATATCTCCCAAGCGTGCGGCGACTTCTCCAGTTGAGAACTCAAAAGTAGGAGGCTCACCTGTAGGGGCTGGGGCATAGGACTTATTGACAGCAAGGGTAATACGTGCCTCCGTAGGGATATCCTTGTAGTGCTTGAACTCGTATTGTTTGCTGGCAATGCGAGGCAAAGTCACCCATGCTACGTATTTATAGAAAGAATCTGCGCGTACGGTATCCCCTGAAGCTCGTCGGAAAGACAAACCTCGTTCTTGACCTGGCTGCGTTTTCAGAAGAGGTGTACTATCGGCCACGCAGAGCCATTCGGCAAAACGGGCACACTCATCATAAGGATACGTGGTGAGGAAAAGCCAATGGCGTCCCCCATAAGCATCTCCAGAAGTACCCACAGATGAAGTGGGGTTGAATAACATATCGTCACCGTTATCCCCACGGAACCAAGAAGCTTCTGCAAATACGATGTTGACCCGCTCTCCTGTTTCAAGATTGATAGCATAGCCAGGGAACCAACTGAAACCTTGGGTAGAAGGAGAAAGAGCCGTATTTCGATAGGCAAGGGTGTCTCCTTGGATAACATCTCGACTTACCCTCCACTTCGCTACTCGAGGATAGCCCGCACCCACCAAGCTGCTCAAACTGGAGGAGGGAGAGGCTTCGACTACTAAACACCGAGACCATTTGGTGCGATCAGGGGTAATAACGAGCTGCATACTGGGAAGGCGAGTGAAAGTGACGAACTCGGTAGGATTGGCACTCACAGGAGTGAGGGCCGGGGCACACCCTGTAGGACTTACATTACAGAAGGAGACACCCAACCCCACCTGATCAGGACGTCCTGAGTTAAAGGGCGTCATAAGACCAAATGGAAGCCATCCATTTCCTAAGGTACCTTTAGAGAAAGCCTGTATGTTGCCATCATAGAATAGAATCCAAGGCAAGGTGCCCGGGGGCGGCGGATAAGGAGAGTTGGTAGCAGTACTGGTGAGCTGGCAAGTGGAATAGTTGGGTTGATTGGCCAGAGAAGTACCACTTGCAGGTCCTTTACCCCACCCCACTTGTTCTACGGAAAAAGAAGTAAACCAGGGTTTGGTCGGGTCGGCATATTCGATGGTAGCCTGGATAAGTCCATTTTTCGGATCCTGCAGGAAATAGTAGGTATTGGGATTGGAATTGCTACACAGCCAAGGATACTGATCGGTCCTGAAGAAACGACCTTCAATACCTGGATTGAGAACCTGCCGGAGCGAGATGGAAATTCCATGGCCTGGGATGACCCGCTCTGTTCCAACTTGAAAACGATTTTGTAAAAATTCCCAGGTGTTTTTGCGGTAATCCCATTCATCTGAGTTGATAGCGGCCCAAGAAGTGTAGAGAAGCTGATAAGGATTTGCAGTGCCAGCAGGACGAGCGTAAAGGTCCCATTCCTTCACAAGTATCGTTCCGCCCACTGTATCACGAACAGTGGTATCTACATTAACCACAAGCCGATAATCAAAAGGCTTGACTAACTTGGGATCAACTACTTTGATAGCAAAAGGACCTGCACCGGGTAGGTAAGTGGGAGGGGTTGCTCGGTAGGGAGGAGCCAGGAGTTGCTGTTCTGCCTCTGGCGTAAGACGCAGGACATTCCCCCCATTTCCTTGTCCGTGGAGACGAGCTATTTTGATTCCGTCTCCATACGCACTCGCCAATACAGTTCCGAGCTTTTCAAACTCCACCTTATGGGGTACCGCTTCGTAGCTGCGGACATTGTTGCGACCCAATATAAACTTGACGTGATTAGAGGGCTCTCCATTATAGGCGTAGGCTACCACCATGAAGTAGTATCGCCGATAGTTCACCAGGCGAGGATCAGTCCCCTCCGCAAATTTATCCTCCAGAATCTGCAAAGAGTAGAAAAGCCCTTTGTCTTCTCCATTTACCATTACCTTGTCTACGATAAGAGGGGTGCTCTGCCCAGGAAAAGTCTGCTCCTCTCGATTGACGATGCTGGTGATCCCATTTCGGATATCGCATTGTGCTATCAACGCAGCTTTGGTAGGGTCTTGAAGGTCAGTGACAGAAACTCGAGCATCTCGTAACTGATACACCATGAAGCCTTCAAAGCGGTAGTAAGGGTCAGAAGCGCCGGAAGCGAGTAAGACAGGGTCTGCCTGGCGATAGTTTTCCCGATAGTTATTGGAAAGGGGATTACGATAAGACCATTTGATAATGAGCTCACGGTCCAGCTCCACGATATCCACATCGGGTGCATCGGGACCTTCGACCAGCTGGAAGTTGTTGTCAAAAAGGGCCTGAGCGATATCGTCTACCTGATAAAGGAGACACACGGAACCGATGCGGCCATCTCCTCCTGGCCCATAGGCACCCGTCGCATCTCGAGCCCAAGGTACTCCTATCACGATGTCATTTACAGCACCAGGTTGAAGGATGAAAGGACCCGCTGACTGGAGATACCGACGATCAAAAGGAGGATTTGGAACGCTGCATTCATCCCACCCAGGCCCAGGCGGATTGAAGGGACATGCGGATCGGGCCGCCGCACCGCAAGGGTATCCCGGATAGATATAGTTGGTGGGCGTACCTGTTCCATAGCCATTAGTCCCATTATTAACCATAGGAGATCCATCCTTCCAAATAGAGCGCATGTAGTTGTAGAATTGAATGGCATTGGTGGGATTGCCACGGACGCTAAAGTCGTTTTCGTAGTAAACAAAGTTGGTCATCTTGAGACGATTGCCATTCTCATCCAAGGGACCCTGGAAGAAGTCTGTCCCTATCGCAGGAGGATTCGCACCATAACCAGAAGGAGGATCGTCGTATGGATCTCCATTATAGCAATACCCGAGGCCTCTGGCGGTATCGCAACCCACATAGTCATCAGAGTAATTCCCTAAGTCCGCATCAACCCACACACCGAAATAAGTCTGATTTAATGCCAGAGTACCGCGATTGATCACACGGTACTTGTAAAAGGTCATGTCATTGATACGATTGGTGGTAGCGAAGGCAAACGCCATCGCCTGGACCTCGAGCCCAATAGAAGCCGCCCCCGTTTCGGTGTGTACGTTACCTTTATCATTATATACCCACCAAATAGCCATGTCTCCCAGGACATCCGGGTAATCACCCGATGAAGGATTGTAGTCTCCATCTCCATTAACGTCCACAAAAGGGGCGAGCGTCCTCTCAAAACCCGGAGTAGGGTTGATGGCAGGCCAGGCAACAACATTGGGATAACTTCCCAAGTTGAGATTATTAGGGTCCGCTAAGTAGGCTGCTCGGAATGCATTGATTTCTTGCCGAGTGATGACAAAGTGGCGGTCCCACTGCTGACAAGTGGCTGCATCCGTAGTAGCCTGGAGAGTAAGAGGACCTGCAAAGTAATCCACTCCACTCTGCCGATAGGTCTGCCCTGCTAATCGAAGCCGCCCTGCCGCATCCAACCCTCCTACCCATATGGCATGGGCAAACATGGAATGAATAGCGGGGACACCTGGTGGGACTTTCGGTATCTCGTATCGAGGATTAGCAGAGAGATCCCACCACATATCTCCCCCATTATGGATGAGACAACGAACGTTGTTGATGTCCAGCTGCACACTGGAGGTGGGAGCCGTACAGTTATTTGCCGTGCGGGGAGCTATCCGTCTCTCTACCGGGCTTCGAATCTCTCGAGCCAGCAAGCCACCTATGCTCACTGCCAGAAGCAGGAGACGCATCATATCGATTGCTTTCATAAGGCTAAGGTAAAAAGTTAAAAGGAAAATAGCAAGCCCAGACGGATCCGAAGCGGTGCCCCTAAGTTAGCAGGATTGCGCTCTTTCAGCCGATAAAGATATTCAAAAGTTTCTTTCGAATATTGACTACGAGCCAGCTGCTGCCCAATGGGGGATTGAATGTACCCGCTGTCATCCGGGAGACCTGTATAGGGATACACTCCTATGACATTCCGTTGATTGAAGGCGTTCAGGAAGATCACATATACGTTTAGAATAGACTGCTTATCCTCACCTCGGCGGATGATAAAGTCCCGATCGACTCGAATATCAAACCGATTATACCAGGGGAAGTTATTACTCAACGGCTGACCACTGATGAGATTGACAGGATTGACCCCAAACTGGACATCCGCTGGATTAGGAAGCAGATAGCGGGTATAGGGGCGACCAGAGCCGAGATTGTAGGTAATATTCACACCTGCACCCATCAGAGGATAGATAGTCTTTCCACCGAGAGTGAGCGCAGGTCCCTTGACTCCCCGCTCTAAAAAGCGAATATCTGCCACGCCCGTAAAGGTATGCCGCTGATCAAAGGAAAGGGGAAGCAAAGAACGAAAGACGTTGAAGCCTTCTATACTGCCGATGAGGGCCCGGCTGGAAGTGACGGAAGAACCCGTCCCTTGTGCGTATTGCAATGTATAAGCAAAGCGCAGCTCCAAAACTCCTATTCGGCGTATATCCAAATCTACATTTATGCCTTTGACAGTCGAGAAATCCAAGTTCTCAAAGCTGCTGTAGCTGATAGGATACCCCCCAAAGAATGAGTAAAGCTGAACCATGTCTCGCATCTCTCGATAGTAGCCCGCTATAGAAAGGGCTATATTTTGGGTGAGAAGCTGCTTGAAGCCCACTTCGAAATCGATCGTCCTCTCTGGACGAAGTCTCGGGTTATTTACATCCAGAGTAGCATTTTGGAGAATAAAGAGATAATCTGTGAACTGAGCCACTTGCCCCTCTCGAGGACGCTGAGTAAGTACATCATAGTGGGCAAAGAAGGTCGCTTCATCCGAGATAGGAAAAGAAAAGGAGATTCGGGGCATGAGGTTAATCTGGGGCTTGTAGTCCTCGAAAGCATCGAAGGTCAGGCTATCCGCCTTTATATGGGGAAGGGCCCTTCCCCCAGAGGCTCTTATGATGGCCAGAGCACTTGTGGGAGCGCCAGAGGCATCGTACCAGACATTCTGATTACGAAAACCGAGGATACGAGTGGGGTTGAGGGCGTTATCCACGTAGGCTACCCAATCTCCCCCCACTCCTTGAGGCAGGGTTACCCCCAGCAAACGGGCAGTTTCTTCAGCCCGATAGAAAGGACGAATGATATAGGGATCCTTCAATACAGGGAGATTCGCATCAAATCGATCAACACGGAGGCCGAGGTTGAAAAACATCTTATCAAACTCAAACTTGTCCTGTAGATAAAGCGCTACATAAGTGGGAGCAAATGCATTTTGCGGACGATTTTCCTTATCAGTGAAGAAACGCTCTGGAGCAACCCGTCTCGCACGTTCCCCCCAGGGCGTATACCCCTGGTAAAAGACAGCTGGATTGCCTCCAGCAAAAAGGTCATTGATGTCGAACATGCGCAGATTGAAAAAGCTGGGATCCATAGCATCCGGATCGATGAAATCCCGCCCATCTACGGGTAGCCCCAATTTCTCCCGCATCTTCTTATCAAAATAGCTTTGTTGATCAGCCTGATAAAGAGGAAGATACCGAATAGTATCACCCGAGATAATGGGATTGTTTAGATCCAGTTCGGACAAGTGCCGATTGGCATACAGGCGCATGAGATTCCAGAGTCCGTTGCTTCCCGTAAGGAACACCTGATAGAAACGAGCGTAGCGTTGGTCAAACTCAAAACCCACCTTAAAGTTGTGTCGCCCCAGCTCTGCAGAAGCCTGACCCGTCACCCGAAACATGTCCGTGTTATCAAAGGTAGGCCCACCAGTAGCGATATACCCTTGGCCGAAATAAAGATTATAGATAAGGGTTTGTGCACCCAAGAGCCCATTTACATTGCCTCCGAGCTGGAGCAAGTCGATAAAGTTGCGTACACGGCCACTCGGCTCAGTGGTAAGGGTGGCAGGATTAAAGAGAACTCTGGGATTTTGAGCTAAGTAGTTGTAAATGTACGTATTATAGTTGGCCAAAACAGGATGACTGCTAATAGAGGGATCAAAAAGATAGTTGTTTTCTACATAACCTGCCGTTTGATAGACTGGAAGATTCCCATCTGCAAGGGTTGGGAGCAAGAGCTCTGCGTACTGAGTCTGAAAGCGACCGATATGCCCATATCGGAACCAGTCTAAGTTGAACTCAGGGTCTACCGTCCTGCCATCGAAACGGGTGTAGTCAAATTGAAGGGTGTAGAAGAAGTTTTGCAAGAAGCTCCCTGTATCCCCGGGGAAGGTTTGCTGGAGCCTCGCAAACCCTCTGAGCGTGCGCGCATACCGAACCGCTACTCGATCATAGGCTAAAAGAGAGCGGCTTAGGCTCCACAAATCTCGCTTAGAGTCTTCGGCCCCGAAACCAAACTTGAGAAAGGCATTTTCCCCCAGCCGAAGGTCTGCCCGCAGATTTGCGCGCACTTGTCGGAGTGTAGCCCCCTGCCGGTATCGAATAGATTCGATGTCCTCTGGAGCAACGAAATTGGCTCGATTGACGAAGAATGCACGCCCCGTCCCGAAAGGCTGGAGGGGAGTTTGCCTTAGATCTTCCAGTAGGTCAGGTTTTACCCGATATACGCCTCCGTAGGGAGGATCATAATCTCTCTCCCGCTGGTACTCCATCGTAAAGGCATACCCTAAGATAGGAGTCTTAAGTCCCTCTGCATTAGTGCGAGAGATAACGGGGCCAGAAGCATTGAACGCAAAGAGGTTGAATTTATAGGGATCGGTAAACTGACTGGATTGGATCTCCCCTCCGAAAGTGTGTTTGGCACTGGGCGCCCCTGTAGTAATCTGAACCACCCCCCCCATCACGTCACCAAACTCAGCGGGTATTCCCCCCGTGTACACAGAGAGCTGGGATATGCCTCGCTGCGGCATAGCGAAAGTACCTATCACGCGCACCCCATCTATAAAGTATTGGGTCGCATCTCCCCGTGCACCCCGTACGTTGATACCAGCACCAAACTTATCATCTACCTGGTAAACGCCCGCTGAAGTCGCCAAGAAAGTATTGATATTCCGAGTCCCCATCTTTTGGATCTGCTCGATCGTGATAGTCTTACCCGTTACGGTCTCATCTTTCTCAAAAAGAGGGACTTTATAGTCTACAATAACTTGTGTCTCTGTTTCCACGCTCGACTCCATGTTGATGTCCAACACAATCGTCCGATTCGCTGTGACCACTACCCCACTTATCGTGAAGGTCTTACCCGCATAGCTCGCCCGAACATCATAGGTACCAGGAGATACAGGAGCGATACTGTATTCTCCGTTCTCATTGGTATTAACCCCTCCTTTGACTACCCCATTCTGGAGGAGTACTACCGTAGCGAAGCCAAGGGGCTCACGAGTGACTTTGTCTCGCACTACTCCGCGAACCTTCCCCGCATCTTGCTGAGCGAAAAGGAGGCCCATGAGCCCAGACAATGCGACTACCGCAAAAAGCTTTCGTAGCATAAAGGTTGTCTTTACAGACGGCAAATATAAGGCAAACCAAAGATTTGCAAGAATGACCCCATACAGAAGCCCTATCTTTGCCCGCATGGATAAGCGCCTCATCGTGATCGGAGGAGGACCCGGAGGGTATGTAGCCGCCATACGCGCAGCACAATTAGGCTTCTCAGTCCAACTTATCGAACGGGAAAACCTCGGCGGAATCTGCCTGAACTGGGGGTGTATCCCTACAAAAGCACTGCTCAAGTCAGCAGAAGTCTTAGAATATCTCCTACAAGCGGAAAGTTATGGCTTGAAAACAGAGAACTCCTCCGTTGATTTTCCAAAAGTCATCGCAAGGAGCCGAAATGTAGCTGAGAAAATGAGCCGGGGGGTGGAGTTCCTCATGAAAAAAAATAAAATAGAAGTCATAAAAGGTACAGCCCGACTAATCCCAGGACCTGCTGTAGAGGTCGTTCTCGCTACAGGGGGTACAAAGACCCTGTCAGCCCCTCACATCATCATCGCTACAGGAGCCCGCGCAGCCAACCTCCCCCATATCCAGATAGATGGTAAGACGGTGATCGGTTATAGAGAAGCGATGACCCTCTCCAAGCTCCCCGAAAGCCTCCTTGTCATCGGTGCAGGGGCCATAGGTGTGGAGTTTAGTTATTTTTATCACACTCTTGGCACTCGCGTCACCCTCGTCGAAGCCCTCCCTCATCTACTCCCCCGAGAAGATGAAGAAGTGGGAAAAGAGTTGGAAAAGATCTACAAAAAGAAAGGATTATCTGTCCTCACGCACACCCAGGTGATGGAGCTCCAAAAAACCCGAAAGGGAGTCAAAGCCACCCTACAGACGCCCAAAGAAACCCTCCAAGTCGAAGCTGACCTGGCTCTATTAGCCGTTGGCATAACTCCAAATACCGAAGACCTGGGATTGGAAAAGCTGGGGATACAGACAGAAAAAGGACGAATCGTGGTAGATGAATTCTACCGTACGGGTGCACCTGGCGTGTATGCCATCGGAGATGTGCTCCCCACTCCTGCATTAGCCCACGTCGCCTCGATGGAAGGCATTATTTGCGTGGAAAAAATCGCAGGACAGGAGGTACGGCCGTTAGATTACTCCACTATCCCTTCTTGCACCTATTGTCAGCCCGAAGTAGCCTCCATGGGCCTCACCGAAAAGGCCGCCCGAGAAAAGGGATATGAAATAAAAGTGGGAAAATTCCCTTATACAGCTTCGGGGAAAGCCTCTGCAATCGGGAAAAATGAAGGCTTCGTGAAACTTATCTTTGAAGCGAAATACGGCGAGCTTCTTGGCGCCCATATCATCGGGCCCAACGCCACAGAAATGATAGGCGAGCTAATCGTGGCCAGACGCCTGGAGACAACAGGCCACGAACTGGCAAAAACTATCCATCCACATCCTACTCTGTCAGAAGCGATCATGGAGGCAGCCGCCGCCGCATATGGAGAAGTCATCCACCTTTAATGCGGAGGTATACCGCCCGCACATACGAGATGCACTTCTCTGAAAAAAACTCCCACTGAGCTACTTCCCATTCTTCCTCCGAAAAAGGGGGGAAAAATACATCGCCTCTTACTGAGAGATCTACCCAAGTCAAGTATAACCTGGTTACTTCAGGCATAGATAAAGCTATTTGAAAAATAGCCGCTCCTCCTATGAAAAAGACTGGTCGCTGTACCTTAGAGAGGGAAGCCTTCAATTCTTCCACATGAGAAAAGACCCTTCTTTGGTCGGAGGGTAACAGGGTTCGGCTCAGAATCCATGTTTCCCTTCCTGGCAGATCTCTGCCGATGCTCTCCCATGTCTGTCGCCCCATCACCACCACTCCTCCCCAGGTCAGCTCTCTAAAAAGGCGCAGCTCCATGGGCAAATGCCAAGGAAGCCGACGGCTTACCCCTATCACCCGATCAGGATAGGAAAGTGCCGCTACGACACTCCACATCTGTCAAAAATAGCCCAGGGCTTTCGTACTTTTGTGATGTGGAAAAGCTCATCTATCTCGACTATGCGGCTTCCACCCCCCTCGATCCTGAAGTAGAAGCTCAAATGCTACCTTATCTTCGGAGGGTAGGCAACCCCTCCTCCATCCATACAGCTGGAAGGCACCTAAAAGCTGCCATAGAAGAAGCCCGTACCACCATCGCTGAACTCCTCGGAGCAGAACCAGGTCAGATCATTTTCCCCAGTGGCGGAACAGAGGCGGACAATCAAGCTATCCGAGGCGCAGTAGCTACCTGGTCTATATCTCATATTTTATTTAATCCGACCGAGCACCATGCTGTGCTGCACACCATAGAAAGTCTCTCCCGAGCTGGGAAAGTACAGGCTCATCCCATTGCCGTAGATGCCCAGGGCAGGATAGAACTTACTCATTTGGAAGAACTTCTTAGAAAATACCCTCGAAGCCTTGTAGCCGTCATGTATGCCAACAATGAAGTGGGAACATTACAGCCCGTCGAAACCATCGCCGAGCTCACCCAGCGCTACGAAGGTCTTTATTTATGTGATACTGTGCAGGTAATGGGACTGGGATGGGTCTATCTACGAGACTGGCCAGTCGATTTTATAGCTGCTTCCGCCCATAAGTTTTATGGGCCCAGAGGCGTCGGATTCCTCTACAGAAGGCGGCCTATCGAGAGCCTCATCACAGGGGGAGCACAAGAAAGGGAGCAGCGAGCGGGCACCGAAAATGTTGCTGGCATAGTGGGGATGGCTTATGCCCTCCAAAAAGCATATCTACGAAGTTCCAGTTATGGAAGGCGTCTCTGGGAGTTGAAAACCTATCTCATAGAACGACTTAGGCAGGATTTCCCCTTCGTTATCTTCCACGGGGATATCTCCCTAGAAGGAAGTCACCCCGGTATTTTGAACTTTCGATTCCCTTCATCGATAGCAGATGATATGCTCGTCCTCCATTTAGATCTGGCTCATGTATGTGTATCAGGCACATCTGCTTGCGCCTCCGGGAGCGGTCACCCCTCCCACGTCCTGCAAGCGATAGGTATACCCGCCGAGGAAGCGAAGCGGGCTCTGCGCTTCTCATGGGGAGCTGAAACCCAAATGTCCGACATTGATACAGCTCTTTCAGCTCTCAAGTCCGCTATCGCCTTACCTACATGAGGCTCCCTGGTATCGAAGAGAAATATGAGATCCTCCGCACCTTAGGAGAAGGAGGGATGGGGGTAGTCTATCTTGCCCTCCAGAAGCGCATCGACCGAAAAGTAGCCATAAAAGCCATCGCTCCCTACTTAGCAAGAGACCCCGCGGTAAGACAACGCTTCGCCGCAGAAGCAGCCGTGCTTGCTCGCCTCAACCATCCAAACATCGTCACCCTGTATGATTATATCGAAGAAGAGAACGCCCTTTACCTCATCATGGAGTATGTAGAGGGACAGTCTCTCTCCGATCTACTGAAGGCGGGTCCCCTTCCATTGGAGCTCATCGAAAAGTATTTCCTCCAGGTATTAGAAGCTTTCCGATACGCCCATGAACAAGGTATTATCCATCGGGATATAAAGCCAGCAAACATCATGGTCGCCTCTGGCGGTCGGATTAAGATCCTTGACTTTGGAGTAGCTCGCCTCTTGCAAACCGACCACAGCCTCACTCGAACAGGGATGCGGTTAGGTACCCTTCTATACATGAGTCCCGAGCAAGTAAAGGGAGAGCGAGAAGTCGACGCCCGTTCCGATATCTACTCCCTCGGCGTCGTCCTGTACGAAATGCTGACTGGAAAACCGCCCTATCCCGTCGACCTCGGCGAGTTCGACCTCAGCCTAAAAATCGTGAAAGAACCTCTCTTTGATCTCAGCCGACCCCCAGCCGAAATCCCAGGTCGGTTGGTCGAAGTCATTCTCAAAGCCACAGAAAAAGAACCCAGCTACCGATATCCTTCCTGTGAGATCTTTCTGAGGGAGTTTGAGCAGAGCTTCCAGCCTCATGCAGTCATGCACGCTCCTCCTACGCAAGTAGTAGTCCCCCCTGCCCGTCCCCGAAGTCGATGGCCTCTCTGGGGAGCGCTCATCAGCATAGTGCTTCTCCTTGCCCTTTTTCTTTGGTGGCTTAGGTGGGATAGCCCCTTCTTCTCTTCCTCTTTTCCCTCGGATACTACCCATACCCTCTTAGATTCTGTGCCCAGCTACTCCAGGTGGGATACCATGTCCTCTACCTGGGAAACACTCGCCTCAGCGTCTACTCCAACGCCCCCCCACAATACAGCAAATAGCCCTTCTCTAAACTCACCCTCAGACGGACAGCAAAAAACACCCACTCTTCGCTCTACAAAAAACCCTCCCAAAAGCTCAAATCATAACAAAAATACCTCTTCTACCTCCAGTCCTGTCGTCGATACGACTCCCTCCTCTCCTTCTTCTATTTCACCCCTCACGCTCCTAAAAGCAGAAGTGCTCAACTTCCGACGAACCTCCCCCCTCCAGACAAAGGCTACTTTACAGGTGCATAATGAAAGCTCCCATTCTTTTTCTTCCGTACGGATCGTAGTTTATTTACTCAACCGAGTGGGCGAAACAAAACGCACGGATACCCTCTCTGTCTCCCTTATAGAGGGAAAACAAACTTGGTCGAAACCCCTTCAATACATGGTAGCGGGCGTCCACGGCATGCGGGCTGAAATCATATCTGCAGAACCCTAATGGTAAGCTACTGGAAAGCTTCTCTGAGTCCTGCCTATAACTTCTTTCTCTCTCTGCTCCTTTTGGTAGGGTATGAAGGGCTTCTTTTCCTTACGGGAAATCCGAGTGGAGAGCGAAATTTAGTCGACACTTGGCTCACTCGCCTCCTCAGCTGGGCGAGTCCCTATCAGTGGGTTGTTTCTCTCGGCATAGCCCTCTTGGGCTTAGCGTATGTATACGGTGTCCGAAAAGAAAGGGGCAAGCTCACCGAATG
Source organism: Bacteroidia bacterium (assembly GCA_026413325.1). Classification (GTDB taxonomy): domain Bacteria; phylum Bacteroidota; class Bacteroidia; order SpSt-205; family SpSt-205; genus SpSt-205. The sequence goes on from JANZYW010000026.1 coordinate 21,344, forward strand.
GGTATTCTTCGTCATGTTGGTAGAAGCCTTCGCCTGGGCTTTTCTCCTCTATAAGCTTCTCCCCCTCCTTACGCACCGCTTCTTTCGAGCTCCCGCTCAGTTGAGCTTCCTCTCCGCTCATTTCTGGGAAGGTATCGGACACTGCATGGGGGCTGGTTTTTATGAAGAGCTTTTCTTTCGGGTTCTTTTGGTTGAAGGCCTGCTTCTCCTTTTTACAGGCCTACAGCCCAAGAAGGCTTCTGCCTTTCATTATATAGCTACCTGGCTTCTTTCCGCAGCGCTTTTCTCCGCAGCCCACTTTCTTTATGAGAGTCCGAGCCGTTACGCTTTTTTCTACAGGGGCATATTCGGCCTCTGCCTCAGTGGGATTTACATATTGAGAGGATTTGCGATCGCAGCCTGGGCACACGCGCTGTATGATATGCTGGTCTTATGGTTACAGTAGGGCGTCTCTGGAAGGGAGACGAGATAGCCACCCTTACAGCTGGAGAGTGCTTCCATGGAGCAGAAGAACAGACATTACAAGCCATAGCATGGGACACACGTCGGCTCCGTGCAGGTTCTGGTGCACTTTTTATCGCCTTACGCAACATCCGGGATGGTCATATCTATCTCCCCGAGGCGTATAGAAAAGGAGCCTCTGCAGGATTGGGAGAAAAAGAGCCCCCCGCTTCTTTACCCTACATACGAGTAGAGAATAGCTGGACTGCTCTCTATCGCTGGGCTAAGGCCTGGAGAGAAAGTCTCCCTTATCCCCTCCTGGCTCTTACAGGCTCTGTGGGGAAAACATGGATAAAAGAATGGCTGGCCTACCTATTAGAGGGCTGGCACCCCACTGTGCGCACACCTGCGAGTTACAACAGCCGATTGGGCGTCCCCATCAGCCTCCTTAGTTTCTCCCCTTCTGCTGCGCTGGGGATCGTAGAAGCGGGCATATCTGCCCCAGGTGAAATGCAACCGCTGGCAGAACTCATCCAACCTACCTACGGGTTACTCACTCCCATGGGAAGCGCCCATGATGAGCATTTTCCCTCCTTCTCAGCCAAGGTCCAGGAGAAACTTTTCCTTTTCAAAAAGGTAGACTGGCTTATCGCTCTGGAACAGCCTCAGACTTTGGAAATCCTTCAGAGAGTCTCTTTCCCCCTCTACACAGTAGGCCTGAGTGCGGAGGCTACCTTTCGATGGGTACCGCAGAGAGACAATGCTGGTATATGGCACCTCCCAGATGGGGGGAAAGTTCTCATCCAACTTCCTGGTACCAGCGCTGCCATCTGGCAGAACGCTCTCCTTGCGGCTTCTGCTGCCTATCTCCTGGGGTGTCCTGTCGAGCATATTCAGAGCCGCTTATCTACCCTCCCGTCTCTACCTCATCGGCTACAATGGATATACGATACCTCTGGGCGCCTATGGCTAAATGATACCTCCCATGCTGACACCGCTTCGGCACAGGCCGCTGTAGATGAGCTCCTATCCCTTCCTATAGAGCCCAAAACTGTCATCCTGACTGATTTCTCCCCCTACACCCCAGAGAGCCACAGAGACTTTGTAGAAGGACTGCGGGAGAAGTTTTCTCCCGAGCAGGTCCATCTCATCGGCCCTACCTTTTTTCGCAGCACCACCTGGGGGCAGCGATATGAAAGCTTAGAAGACTTCCTCCTCCGCGGGGAAATAACGGGTCGAGCCGTCTTGCTCAAGGGTAGTCGGCGATTTCGACTCGAAGAAGCTTTACCTACGCTGACCGGCTACGGGATCGCGCCAGAACTGCATATCGACTGGGAGAAAGTATACCACAACTTATCTCGGCTCCGCAGCCGCCTTCCTCCTCAGACTCGCCTTTTAGCTATGCTCAAAGCAGAAGCTTATGGCAGCGGAGACCTCCTCATGGCCAGTTTCCTTCAGCGCCAAGGCGTAGAGTACATCGGAGTGGCATACATACAAGAAGCCCTTCGCCTTCGGAAAGCCGGCATCTCACTCCCACTCATCGTCTTTTATCCTGGTCGTGAACCGCTCCCTCTGTACCAGCAATCGGCCATAGAAGTGGCTGTCGGAACCTGGGAAGGGTTAGAGTACTGGGCAGGTAAAGTTCCTCTCCATATTGAGTTTGACACCGGAATGGGACGGATGGGTTTCATGCCTACTGAGCTGGAAAAAGTCTGTCAGTTCTTGAAAGCAAAACAGGCGGAGGTAAAAGGGGTCTTTTCCCACCTTGCTCTCGCAGAGCAGCCTACACATCCTCGTACAGAGCAGCAAATCCATCTGTTTGACGGGATATATACTGCCTTTCGGCGTGTTTTTCCAGAAGTAGCGGGACACCTCCTCAACACAGCGGGAGTCCTCCACATCGGGGCAAAAGCTGCCTATGACCTGGTTCGGATAGGTATCGGGCTATATGGGATAGGAGAAGGATTGGAAGAAGCCACAGCTCTATACGCCCCCATTCTCCGGGTAGAAACATATCCAGACGGAACACGCATCAACTACGGATTTACCAGTATCCTTCCCCGAAAAGGAAAAGTGGCCACCATAGCCATCGGGTATGGGGATGGGCTCCCCCGATCTTGGGCAGAGAAAGGAGGCTATGTTTTCTGGCAAGGCCAAAAGGTACCTATATTGCCTCCTCTCAATATGGACCTCATGCTGGCCTATCTGGAAGAATATCCTGTGAGAGTCGGTGAGACTGTTGAAATCTGGGGGCCTCATCGACCCCTTCGTGTCATAGCCGAAGAAATGGGTACCTCTCCTTATGAGGTACTGGTACGGCTCTCCCATCGCGTGAGACGGGTGTATACCTGGGGTGGCATATGAAAAGGGCGAGTTCCTTCTTTCTGGGCTTTCTGAGGATTTTCCTTCTCCTTCCTCTATCTGCTCAGGCTCAGACCACAAAAAAGGAGAACGACTCGCTCCATACTCTCCTCAGTTTACAGCGAGACACGCGGAAGCTCTGCCGTTTTGAGGGCCGAGGCCATGGAACAGCCGGAAGCCAAAAAGCCGCCTCCTACATCGCTGCCCGACTTCGAGAAATGAGGTATAAGCCTCACCTTCTCACCTACTCCGTTAGGGTGCATCTCATTTCGGATATCCGACTTTCTATCTGGAAGGAAGGGGGCAAATGGACACGATGGGTCGAGGGTAAGACCTACATACCCGCCCCTGACTGCCCTTCTGTAGTAGGAGAATGGGAAGTAGATACCCTGCCCCAAACCGGGAAAGCTTGGTGGGTCCCATCAACAATCGAGCTCACAAAAGCTCTAAAAACAGCTATCCAAAATGGAGTCACTTGCCTCCTCATCCCCAGAGAGAAGCTGACGGCTGGAGCTGGAACCGAAGCAGGTCCCCTCCCTATCTTGTATGTGAAGGTTCCTGCAGAACGACCAGATAAAATCCGACTACGGGTATCTGCGCAAACCCGATGGACCTCGGCTACCAACGTCATGGCCGTAAGAGCGGGAAAAAGCTCTGACTCTGCATGGGTAGTAGGGGCCCATTACGACCATTTAGGAAAAATCGGAAAAGCCGTATTCTGGGGAGCAAATGACAATGCATCCGGCGTAGCTTTCTTACTCAGCCTCGCAGAACGGGTGCAAAACCGGACAGAACCTCCTCCCTACGATATATGGTGGGTCGCCTTCGGGGCAGAAGAACTGGGACTCTTAGGCTCTCGGGCATGGGTAGAAACACCTCCCTATCCATTAGAGAGACTAAAGGGGATGCTGAACTTTGACTTAGTAGGCTTCGGGGAAAAAGGGGTAGCGGTCGTAGGTGCCAGTGATCAAGTGGAGTTTTGGAAGGAGATAGACTGGGTACGGATCAGACAAGGATGGAATCCCCCTTTACTTTTGCGCCCAAATGCCCCGAACAGCGACCATTTCCCTTTCCGAGAAAAAGGGGTGCGAGCCCTCTTTTTCTACCTCCAAGGAGGACCAGGCTATTACCACGACATATATGATCGACCGGAAACGCTCTCCTGGGCTGGCGCTTACCCCCTCTTGCAATGGATAGAAGGGGTCTTATTCAAACCCTAACGAGGATACCCATTCTGTTTCTATCTGCACAGTCTCCTTCTCTAAGCTCAGGAAGCTGGACCGTGCAGCAAGTCATGGTTCCTTTGGGGAGAGGCTGGCTTTTCCAGTTCAACACCCAACCGCGCTTCGTTCCCCTTGTACCTAAGGCCATGGATATGCTGGTGGTGAGTGGTTTCTTCTGGCGGGAGGTAAACAGACATCGATGGGCAGTCGGGGGAAACCATGCCTGGGTACAATATCCTCGTAGCTTCCATCAGTGGAGGGCGTTGATTCGCTGGCAGTGGACGCTCACTCCTCGCATACAAACCCAGCTTTCTTTAGAGCAGCGATGGCAAGCAGGTCGTTCCGTGGAGCGTCTCCTCCGGCCTCAGCTTCGCTATCGCATACCTCTCGGTCCTTTATGGGTGGGTACCATGGATGAAGGCCTTTTCTATGGCTGGAATCCTACGCGGGGGTGGCACATTGCGCTCCGACAAAACAGATACTGGATTTTCGCCACCTTCCCCCGTCAGGCAAAATGGGAGATCGAAGTAGGGTATCTCAACCTGGCTGCTCCGGCTATACCCCCTCGTCACCGCCTTTGGCTGGCGATACGCCTGCGACCCGAACTATTCAGCTCACGGCGTACTCCCGGAACCGATACAGCTGATCCCGCAAACGAGGTTCAAAGCCTGCCTCTCGGATCACACGTTGGATTTCCTCCGCCGTAAAGCGGTATTTGGCCCCTGCTGCAGAAACTACGTTCTCTTCTATCATAATCGACCCCATATCGTTAGCTCCCGCATGTAAGCAGACCTGAGCTATCTCGGGACCTACGGTCAACCAGGAGACCTGGATATTGGGGATATTGGGCAACATGAGCCGAGCTATCGCCAACATCCGAACATATTCATGAGCGGTAACTTGGTTTCTTACTCCTCGGACTTTCTTCAGTTTAGTTCCCTCATCTTGAAAAGGCCAAAGAATAAAAGCGGTAAATCCATAATTTCCTTCAGGTTTTTCTGCCTGTAAAGACCGTATTCTTTCTAAGTGAATGATGCGCTCCTCGATAGTCTCCACGTGGCCGAACATCATCGTCGCACTGGTCGGGATATTCAAGCGGTGAGCTGTACGCATAACCTCGAGCCATTCTTCAGCAGTACACTTGCCTGCAGAAATAAGACGCCGCACCCTATCCACGAGGATTTCCGCCCCTGCTCCCGGCAAGGAATCCATCCCAGCCGCTCGCAAGCGGAGAAGCACCTCTTCATACGTAAGGCCATCTTTCTCACAAATGTGAACAATCTCTGAAGGACTAAGTGCATGGAGTCGGAGCTGAGGATACCAAGCTTTGAGTTTACGAAACAGATCCTCATAAAACGCGAGGCCCAAGTCTGGGTGGTGCCCTCCTTGCAAAAGGAGCTGATCGCCCCCCAGTGCGAGGGTCTCCTCTATTTTTTTTCGGTAAGTCTCATCGTCTGTAACGTAGCCTTCTGGATGCCCAGGAGGCCGAAAAAAGTTACAGAACTTGCAGTTGGCCACGCAGATATTCGTGGTATTCACGTTTCGGTCGATCTGCCAGGTGACGATGGTCGGTGTGTCTGCCTTTAGGCGGAGCCGCAGCGCATGGGCATACGACATAAGCTGGGGGAGAGGAGCTTCCATATAGAGACGGACTCCTTCCTCGACGGAGAGAAACTCCCCTTCTAATGCTCGCTGTAGGAGAGATATGAGAGAGGACACAGTCACAGGAAACAGTTTTAGGAGGAGAGAAGATTCAATCAGGGAGTGCAGCTGCTTCCCGCCTCAGCTCTACCGTACCTTGGTATTCCCTTTCGGGAGTCCCTTGTTTCTGAGCGAGTGTGACCGCCTTGTCCAAAGCCATCAGGGCATCCCTTTTTCGTTTGAGCTTGAGGTACAGAGCTCCCAACGTATCCCAGATCTGCCAGCTTTCGGGATTCAGGGTGAGAGCGTAGCGAGCCCATCCGACAGCGACCCACAACTTGTCTGGGTCCGTCATGCTTTCATAACAGGCCCAAGCTAAGCTATTGAGCTGATAGGAAATATGGGTTTGAGCAGACTTTGATTCCTCTGAGGAGTGGTGCCCACCAGGGATAGAGATAAGAGAAGCCCCCGCTTGAAGCGCAAGGCGGAAAGCCCTCTCCGTAATCCGAGGATCCTTCTGGGAGAGCGGCAAGAGTAGCGTTGCTATCTGGGGAGTAAGCTGGTGGGCCAGAGCTGGAAAGCTCTTCTCCGAGCGTCGAAGGAGTGCCTCCAGTGTATCCGCTAACGCACTCGGGTTTTTTCCTACCTTCTGGGAGAGCGTAGCCATCTCGTAGCTGGAGACCTCCTCATACAGCGCAAGCAACTGGGACGTATCAGGAATAGCTGCTGTGAGGCTATCCAAGATTTCCCATGCATACGCCTGATAGCGCGGCTTCATGGACGCCAGGGTACCTAAGACCCCTAACAGCTCTGGTTCCTCTCCCCACGCCTTCCTCACCGAGCCAGCAGCCCGGGTATAAGCAGCAAAGACGGTATCGACCTCAGTGGAGAGATGCAGCTGAGAAGCAAGTCTGAGATAGTCTCGCAGGAAAGACAGGGATCGCTCCCCTTGGGCAAACTTCTTCCGAAACTGAGGCAGTTCTGCTTGCGCTTTCTTTGCGGACTCCATTTGCCGCTCAAAGCCCCGAAGAAGGGCTTCTCGTATCGCCTCGGGCGTAGAGACATCCCCTGAAGAAAAGTCCTCTCGAGAGAGGGGTACACCCTCTTCCCGGTAAAAGGTTTCGCCAGAGGCGGAGCAAACCAAGAAAGTGGGAAAGGCATCTATGCCGTATTTCTGGGCCAGTTCATCTCCCCCTGGTGTGGTCTGCTCGCCACTCTGAGCATACACTTTGAGAG
>JANZYW010000027.1 GCA_026413325.1 Bacteroidia bacterium
CCTCAGTATATCGCAGAGGCGATAGAGAAGCTCAGCCAGTGGGTGGGTCCCTACCCTTATGACCATGCCACGGCTGTAGAAAGTAGCTTAGAAGCAGGCGGAGGAATGGAATATCCCATGATTACCGTGATCATCCCTACCCGTGACACAAGCACCCTGCGCCAGATCGTAGTCCATGAGGTGGGGCACAACTGGTTCCAAGGACTCCTGGGCTCCAATGAACGTCTCCACCCCTGGCAAGACGAGGGGATTAATAGCTATTATGAGAAGCGTATCTTATCCGATGATCCTCTCTTCCAGTCGTATGGCTCAGCAGTCCGCGGTGTCGGCTATGAAACTCTCATCAGCGTACCTTTAGAGTCTGCTTTTTATCATCACCTCAATGCAGATGTGGCGCCAGGAGCCTCTTCTTATCGACACAGTATCCTCTCCTATGCCTTAGGGGTATATCAGCAGACGAGCGTGATCTTGCGGTCGGCTGCAGCTGCTTACACACCGCAGCACTGGGATACGGCTATGCAGCACTATTTCCGCAAATGGGCTTTTCGGCATCCATACCCCGAGGATTGGGCTACAAGTCTAAGCGAGAAAGGATTATCTGGAGAAGGGCTCCTTCGCTACCTCGAGACTGACCGGGAGGTAGATATTCGACTGCATTCTCAGCGCATGAGCGATAAAACCTACCGATTACAGCTGGAAGAACCCACCCGACGCTTACCACGTCCTTTTTGGGTGGAAGCTGTAGCTATCAGCCGAGACGGCCAGATACAGGAATCCTATCGGCTTCCGTTAGATAGTGTGGTACAGCTCTCCCTCCCCGGAGAGACCTATACTTTCTTGGTCAACCCCCAACTGTACTTGTATGAGCGTCGAACTGGAAACAATTTTCTTTATACGAGAAGTCTTTTCCCCACATGGCGAAAGGTTCGAATAGCGTTCGGCTATCCAAAACCTTTTTACCGAGCGCATGTTACTCACGTAGGCCTTTTTCCCGCATTTGGGTACAACTACCGAGACGGGCTTCTATTAGGACTTGGGGCCTATCATGGGCTTTTCCCAAAGCATACGGGGGAATTCCACCTTCTTCCGATGTACAGCTTCCTGCGACAGGACCTGCGGGGGAGCGCAGGTTTCACGCTGCGAGCCTTTCCAGGGGACAGCCGCATCCAGCTTGTGGAACTGCACCTGCGCAGCGCCAGCTTTGCAGGCTTTTGGCGTACCAAAGCCAGCCTGGAAGCTACCCTCCGACGTAGGTATGACCGATTGGGGGGGAGGCAGATACTGCGCCTGCGAAGCCACCATTTGGCATTTCAAAACTTAGAGAGCCGGGCATACACGTGGATTAACTCAGGTCGACCCGCTTATCTGGCCGTAGACTGGGAAGGACGCCGAGAAGACCCTATCCTCAACCTCTACGGTATGGTGTCAATCGGACACGATCTCCAGGGGCATACTCGCGCAGAAGCAGAGGGACAGCTCAGCTGGCAGCTTCTCCGCAAGTGGACCCCCTGGATGCGAGGGTATGTCGGATGGGTGCAAAAAGGGGCTCCCGATTATCTTCTGTTGAGACCCAGTGGTTACGATGCATTTGGTGAGGCAGTGCTTCTCGATCGCTTCCGAGAAGGACCTCGCCTTCTTCGACAACAAATACCGGAGAACCAAGGAGGCTGGAGGACGCCTACCGATACCCTGCGCAGCTCTATACTCATCGGAGGAAATGCAGAGCTTCCTCTCCCTAAGCTGAGCTTCGTACGGCTTCGGTTGGATGGAGGCTACCTACCCGAAGAAAAGCGTTCCTACTGGGGACTCAGCCTAGGGCTACCTGTCGTGCGGATACGTGGGCGCTTCCTGACGGGAGGGTATTTCCCCCTGTTGGGAAGCAGCTTCCCTGGTGGAAAGCCCTCTTCAACAAAGGAAATTATACAAAGCCTAACTTGGAGTGTACAAATCCCTCTTGACTCGAGGTGGCTGGTGCCCTGGTAGGGGGTCAGGCACGCGTACCTCTACTCACTTTGTGCCATTTATTCTCTTCTGTCTCCTTCTTCCCACACCCAGGCGAGAGAAGAAGGAAAACTTCTATCGCTGCTTGCGAGGAGGAACTCTCTTCCAGAATCTATCATCGAGCTCCCCACTGAAAGGTCCGAATCAAATAGGCTAAGTGCGTAGCGAGTACCATCCGGTGCAGCTTTTCATACAGGGGGGTACTCGGCCAGTATCGTTCCTGACGAAGCTCATTCCAAAGGGCATACCAGTTTCGATACAGCTCCCAAGCCCGTAGATTGAGCAGGGCTATGTGCATGTTGAAACACGATAGAGCTAAATGAAACTGTCTGTAAGGATCCAGAAAAGAGCCTTCTGTGAGAATCGCATGGAGCATTTTCACCGCTTGCCGATATGCTTCTGAAAAATCTAACCGTAGATGGGCCCAGAGAAGGTCTGCATAAGCAAGCATGTAATGACTCCAAGGGTCTTGGGAGGGCAGGGAGGGTAAGGTCCATCCTGTCGGAAGCCTTGAGCGTACTTGTGCCTCCACCGCTCGTATCTTCTCTGAGATAGCCTCGTAGCGATTCTGCACCAGAGCGATCACCGAACGACTCCAAGCTGACACTTGCTCACCCGATGCCACTCGATGAAAGTCTCTCGAGTACAGCTCCAACAGAGAGATTCCCCATAGCGCCACTTCATACCACCCTTTTCCCACTGCGGCGGTCATGGATTGATGCCAAAGAACCTGAGCCGCCTCATTGAGCCCCCGCTGCCACAATACTACACTCATCCAAAAGCGCCGCCAAATGCGAATCTCTCCCCGTAACTCTTCCATATCAGGAGTGATAAGGGTTTCCTCAATCATATCCCATAGTTCTCGCTTGTACCTGCGCAGTAGGTGTGCATGAGCGTTCGGATATTTTCTCTTGTACGCCTGATAGAGTTTCTTTTCCGAATACACCTCAGTTTGAGACAGGTTTCTTAGCAGCCATTCCAAGCGAGTACCCCGGATTCGGGCTCGAAGACGGTTACGTTCTTTCACAGAAAGGGCACGCACCATTCGCCATAAAGTATCCTGAGAAAGACGAGAAGAGGCCATTTTCAAATATACCAGCTATCCTCCTGCATGGGATAAAGCAGTCGTATCAGACGGGATGGATACCTCCGCTTTTGTTTAAGGGAGCGTGCAAGGTCAAACGATGGGGAGAAAGCAAGCAGAAACGCCGCCCAACTCCCAGATACGAGAAAGGAAAACTCCTCATATTCTCCTTACGGGGGGGACCGGTCTCATCGGACGGAAACTGGGTTCAGCCCTCGCCCAAGCAGGGTACACCGTAACGGTGCTAAGTCGGACCGCGGGGGAGCTTCCATTCGGAAAAGTGCTTCGGTGGGACGGACGCACCCTCCCATCCGAGGCAGAAAAAGAGCCTCTGACAGCGATCATCCACCTTGCGGGGGCGAATATCGCCGAGCGACGCTGGACGGAAGCTTACAAACAGACTCTATGGGAAAGCCGGGTAGAAAGTACAAAGGCTATCGCTGACTGGCTCAGAAAAGTCGCTCCCCATGTACATCTTGTGAGTGCTTCTGCGGTGGGGTATTATGGAGCCACGACCACTCAGACCCTGCTCACAGAAGAAAGTGCTCCCGGAAAAGATTTCCTCGCTGGATTAGCACAAGCATGGGAATCAGCTGCTTGGGAAGCTCCCCAGCCGCCGACCATCTTCCGCCTGGGGGTTGTCCTTTCCTCAAAAGGAGGGGCTTGGCCCAAACTAAGACAGGCCTTTCGCTGGGGAATAGGAACCTATTTCGCCCCTGGGCATCAAGGCTTCTCGTGGATTCATATCGCAGATGTGGTCCGTGCTTTTCTCTGGGCCCTGGAAGGCTCTGAAAGGCGAGGCATATACAATCTCACTGCACCCGAACCCCTCAGCGTAAAGGCATTTGCTACTTTGATTCACAAACGCTTAGGAGGCCGATGGCTTCTCCCCCTCCCTGAATCCATACTAAGGGTGGCCTTGGGAGAAATGGCCGATACTCTTACTAAAGGGGCTTATGTAAAACCAGAGCGACTTCTTCGGGAGGGCTTCTCCTTTCAATACCCCTCAGCAGAAAGTGCCATAGAAGCCCTCTTGCAGGAGAGATAGAGCACAGCGGGGGCGGCGGCCACCGCAGGTGGCCGCCGCCCCCGCAATATACAGCATGCAGCAGGTATATCATCCTGTGGCAGCCCTGATGGACAACCACCCCATACGCACCTCATAGTCCAGCCACAAGGCAAAAAACCTTCGCATATCCTACCCACCCCGAAAGCCCCTTTTCACCTCCCCCTGCACGAGGCAGAAAAGGCCATGCATCTGGTCTGAAGCAGATTTTGTTTTATTCACGTGCGCCTTGCTATCGTCTGCTACCCTGCAGTGGGGGGAAGTGGTGTAGTAGCCACAGAGCTGGCAAAGGCACTGGCCTGCAGGAAGCATACCGTACACCTGGTCTCCTCCGAGCCTCCCCTCCGATTCACCAGCTGTTTACCCAATCTCTATTTCCATCAAGTCGTACCCCCCGACTACCCGGTTTTTCGATATAGGCCCTACGAAAGCGCCTTAGCGGGTCGATTAGTCCGCTTGGCTGAAGAAGGAGTGGAACTCATTCACGTTCATTACGCCATACCTCACGCGGTGAGCGCCTATCTGGCACAGCAAACACTCAGACAGCAAGGAAAGTCGGTAACGGTTATCACTACCCTTCACGGTACTGACACTACCCTCGTGAGCCAAGACCCCGACCTCTACCCTATCGTGGAGTTGGCTTTACGCAGCAGTGAAGAGGTCACTGCCGTATCCCACGCTCTGGCCACGGAGACGCAGGAACGCTTCCACCTGCCTGAGCTCCCCAGAGTAATCCCAAACTTTGTGGACATCCACACGTTCTCTCCAGCCAAACGGAGCGCAGAACTTCGAACAGCCTATGCCCAGCCCGACGAACTCCTCCTTCTCCACGCATCGAACTTTCGTCCAGTGAAACAGACAATCCATATCCTATACATTTTCCATGAGGTGCTTTCCATAGGTCTCCCCGCAAAACTGCTCCTCATCGGAGACGGCCCCGAAAGAACTTCCTGTGAAAAAACTGCCCACGAACTGGGACTGTGGTCACAGGTACACTTCATCGGAAGTTTACAGGAAATGGCCCCTCTCCTGGCGATAGGAGATATTTTCCTGCTTTCCTCCGCATACGAGAGTTTCGGGCTCGCAGCTTTGGAGTCTTTGGCTTCTGGTGTACCCGTGGTAGCCCCCAAAGTGGGTGGCCTCCCCGAAGTCATCCACCCTGAGGCGGGGATTTTATACCCTCCTGGCGACCTACGAGCTGCCAGGGATGCCGTACTCCATATCGCCTCAAACCTCGCCCTCTATCGGCAAGGAGCCCGAAAGGTAGCCCTTCGATACGATACTGCCCGCATAGTACCCCTCTATGAGTCCTTGTACGAAAGGGCACGCTCCATCGCCTAAATCCTTAGTCGGATGTGAATACCGCAGAACCCACCCGCACCAGCGTACTACCCTCTTCTATCGCTATCTCGAAATCAGAAGACATCCCCATACTCAAGATATCTATGGGCACCTCAGGATAGCGCCGACGAAGCAGCTCAAACAATCGATATAACTGACGAAACTCCCGCCGAATCTGAGCGGCATCCGAGGTAAGAGTCGCCATTCCCATGAGGCCACGTAAAACGATCGCAGGCTCTCTCAGCACCCGTTCGATAAACATTTCGGCTTGCTCAAGAGGAACCCCATGCTTGGTTGCTTCTTGCGCTATCTTCACCTCTACCAAACAGGGGATAGGATGCTGCGCCCGTTTCTGGATTTCTACTAAGAGATGTTCTCTGTCCAAAGAATGCAGCAGTGCGATATGCGGGAGTACAGCTTTGACCTTGTTCGTCTGGAGAGGACCGATGAGATGCCATTCAATATCGTCTGGAAGGGATGCTTTCTTCAAAAGAAGTTCTTGCACCCGATTCTCTCCAAAGAGGCGCTGCCCTTTCTCGTAAATCGCTCGGACCGCCTCTGCAGGCCGACCCTTCGAAACGACCAGCAGGCGGACTTCCTCTGCCGAACGTCCTGCCCGCAGCGCTGCTTGTGCTATCCTCTCTTTCACAGATTCGTAGCCCATCTCGCCGAAATATAAGACGCATGCTCCGTACAGCTCGACTCTCTCTCCTCTTCTATTGCATAGATGCAGTTTTCCGGGCAGAGAGGGCATTACGACCGCTTATCCCATAGATGAAGGAATATACCTAATCCCACATTTGCTGGAGAGTCTCTGTTGAGAAGCATAGGAAATGGCTTACTGAAAGAAATGGGCACTTCTGTAAAAATAGGCATAAGCTGAGAAAAAGCCTCCAGTTGAAGCCAGCTATATCGGAGTGCCAACCCCAAACCCGTCCCATAGCCAACGAGGTATCCTCGCGCCGCACAGTTATCTCCCATACAAGACTTCTTTTTGTCTAGAAAAACCAAGCTGTAAAGCGCCAAGCTGGTTCCGAATAAGGTATAGGGCTCTTCTCTAGATGCCAACCTGCAGTGATCGGCCTTATCTCTTGTGCTCGAAGAACCGCCAAGCTTCCAGTAGTCCGTAAAATAGCCGAAATCATCGAACAAAATACCCTCTAATCCGAGAGAGCCTTACCTCCACTGGTTGTCAGAAAAAGGAGGATATACAGCGGGAAAGGAAAGCCCCATTAGGCGGATTCAGAAGTTAGCTCGGGCTTGCATACGGGCCGAGTGAAAAGGTTCTCGCTCTCCGAATCGTCCCTCATACAAGAGCGAAAGCTCTATGAATCGGTTGAGAGGCCAGTTCAGATTCAGACTCGCAAAGAGATTGCGCCCCGGCTGCATCCCTTCTAAAAGATCAAAGGAAAGAAGCGGAGGTAGCGTAACAGAAGCTCGAAAAAAAGCGGGCTCCACTCGTACCCCCACAAAAGCGCCCGCCTTCCAGGTCCAGCGCTGCTCGATAGGGAAGCGTACTCCTCTCAGCCGAAAACTCTGAAGGGCTGTTCCCCTCTTATCCCGATAGGCCACCCCTATGCTGGTACGCCACTTCACCGTGGGCTGATAGATCCCCTGTGGATAGAACTCGATGCCCTCATGGGCGTAGTTGAGGTCTCCTTGCTGCGGCGCCTGACTCACTTTTTGTGTATAGACGATAAGGAACTCCCCCCCCACTACTCGGGAAAAGTTATAGCGGGAACGAGATGTATATTGACGAGTTATTTGACGCTGCAGTCCAGATAGAGGCACAAACTGGGAAAGCTGATATTGAAAAGCAAAGGTCTGGTCTCCCTTCGTGGCTGTACGAAAAAGAAAGAGATCCTGCCGATGTAAAAGATTCCACTGCAGAAAAGTAGTATCCATACGCGGAGGACTGGGAATATAGCGGGTCCACCGGGCATCCGGTGCATTTTGGCGCTGCTCTAAGCGGGTGTTCACCTGATACCCGAGCCACCGAAGGCGCTTCTCTGGCTGCCAACGCAAGGAAAAGGCCGTAGAAAGAGCGATAGCGGGAAGAAAGCGGCCCGTAGCCCGTTGCACTCGGATGAAATTGGCTATAAGAGGATTTACTGCAGGGAAGAACTCCTCTATCTGTTGTAAGCCATCTCCGTTGAGATCGCGCCATTCATGTGTACCCTGACCTGGATTGACCGCGACAAACAGCACTTGTCGCTGGGGCGTCTGCTCAGACGACAGCTGATAAAAACCCTCTACCTCCCAAGGGCGCAAGCGCAGGCGAAGTGTATTTTGACTGAGAAGGACCCGGGTGAACAGGAGCTGAAATACACTATCACCGGGTAAAAATATACGATAAGAGGTGAGAGTGGAAAAGCTCCACTTCACTCGCTGATAGCTCATTTCGATCTGCGGCATGTGTGATTGAAAGCGCAAAGCCAGGCGGGGCGTGAGCTCCCTGGCTGGCCGCTGCCATTCGCGCCTCCACTGGTAGCCGACGCGAAAGCTAAGACGGGCACCTTGATATCGCAGATAGGGGGTATATTCCCAGAAACGAAAGTTAGCTGTGTCGAGTAAGCCACTCTGTCTTGCCTCTGCCCAGATCGCGGCCCCTCCCTGCCATTTCCCATAAGTGTAAAATACTTTCCCTGTATGGCGAAGCCACTTATCACTTCCTCCACGAGATACAGAGGGAATGTACTCCAGCAGATACTGCCCCCCCAGGCCGTGAAGGGTATCTAACCCTTCCCAAAGTAGCGCATATCGGCTTGTGCGCAGGGAGTCCCCCCAGGAGCGCCATCCCAAGTTCGGGGTGAGTCGATAGCGATTTTTCCATCTCAAGGGGAGGCGTATCTCAGCCAGGCGCTCCACCGCTCGTGTCCCCAAGTCGTTGAAATTCCAGACCCTCCCATATTCTCGCTCATACACTCGATCCGCATTTTGGTAACGGGCCCCAACGTACTGGAAGGCCAGCTCGGGGGACGCTTGCCATAGGCTCGTATCCGGACGCACTTGCCAGCGAAATACCTGCCGAAAAGCCACATCCTGCTGGGAACGACCCGCAAAACGGTTCTCACTGTAGCGACTCCCATTCAGTTCTCCCGACCAGCTGATACGTTTGGGACCGTTCCATTGATGGCGAAAAGAAAGTACCTCGACAGAAGTCGGGAGAGGCACCACACGACCCACGATGTAATCTCCCGCCCCTGGCCCCACCCAACGAAAAGCATTCCCATTCAAAGAAGAAGGCTCTCTCACATAGTCCCCTCTCCCCCCTCCCACGAAAACAAAACTCACTTGATACAGCGCCTGAGCCGGGTCCTGACTTCGAACAAAATACCGCAAGGTATCCCCCCCTATGAGCGTATCCCGCACTGCATATCGAATGGCACCTGCTTCATAAGGCAGTGTATCGACTCCAGGTAGCAGGCCCACTGTACGTCCCATAGGGAGGGATGCCAGAAAACGCTCCTCCTCCGGCGAGAGCGAAAAGTCCAAAGGCCGCCGCGGATTGTCGGCTTGCCGAAAGTAGGAAACCGTTACCTGAAGTGATTCCCTGCTCCAAGTGTCTTCCAACCAGATGAAGCTCCGCCCGTAACTTCGGTCCGCATACTCGAAATCTACCACGACTCGGGTGGCAGCAGTGATAGGAACTCGGGGGGTAAAAGTAATCTCTCCTACGGTGTAGTCAATCACATAATCCTGATCTTGTCCCCGTCGCATCAGCACCCCGTTTATGTAGACTTTTTCAGAACCGGCCAAAATGGGGATAAATCTTTCTCCATTTTTACCGGTAAGGGGATACGGCCCCTGCCGTCCTTCCTGTCCCATGAAGGAGTTGGTATGAAATCGCCCTTTTGCTTCTGCAAACGCAAGATGGGGCCGATGCCGCCCTACCGTGCTTTTTAGCTCTCCTCCTAACACATTCCGATAAAAGTTGGCAAACTGGGAACGGGTTTCTCGAAGCTCCAAATCCCCCAACAGCAGCTGACTGCTCCGCCAACGAAGACCGATACTGACCCGATCAAAATCAGAAATAGCTTGCGTAGCCGCGGTTTGAAAAGGGAGGTTCTCATCCGTAAGAGCGGCTATCAAATAGAGGTCTGGAGCGATAAGCCCCTCTAAGTTGAGACGAAACGCACTATTCAAAGTGGCATTCTGACCTGTCCCTACAGTAAGAGACCGGATTAGACTTCCACTGCGATTCAATCGAGAAGAAAAAGTATCCCGCACTTCTTTCTCCATAAAGGGAGAAGCCGCCAAACGAGAGCTACTCATGAGACTATCCCATTTTTCTAATGCACTCCAAGGAAGGGGTTCATAGAGAGAATTCAAATGGGGGAGTAGATATAGCCTCACCCTCACCCGCATCGTTTCAGGCGCATCCGACCAGCAAAGGGCGTGGGCTACAGTATCATATCGCCAGGTGGTGGAAGGAGAAGTTTGCACCCCGTTCGGAAGAAGCCAACCTTGAGGCAAAGCCCAGCATACCACCCTCTCAGAGAAAAGCGTGTCTATCTCCACTACCTGGCCCTGCCCTACCCCCAGCCCCAGAAGGCCCCATATCCATTTAGCCCGTATAGGCGGGGAATACCACATAAAAAGTCGTCCCCATCCCCACTTCACTAACGAAAGAAATACGTCCCCCCATTCGTTCGACCAATCCCTTTGTAATAGCCAAACCCAATCCAGTGCCCGTTCGCCGAGTCGTAAAATAAAACTCAAATATCCTCTCCCGCACCTCAGAGGGGATACCAGGCCCATTGTCTTGTATGGAAAGTATGGCTTCTTCCCCCCGCAGTGCTAAAGAAACCACGATGCGAGGGGCAGCGTGCCCCTCTAAAGCTTGTAAAGCATTCTGAAGGAGATTATTCAAGACCTGCTGCAAAGCATCCGAGTTAGCCTGTATCCATATCGGTTCGGCAGGCAAACGTAACTCCACGGGAAGGTGTGGATTCTGGCGATATGGATGAAGGTACTCCTCGAGAAAGTGCGATAAATGAAGAGGACTCAGAGGTAACGCTTCCGAAGAACCCAATCGAGCAAAACTCATGAAAGTATTAGCTATACGAACGAGGGCCTCTATGCGCTGAAGTAAACGAGTAGAAATGTCTCGGAGCTTCTCCGGCTCGACCGTCGGCATCCGCTGAAGGTGCTGTAAGTGAATCTTTAGAGGAGTAAGCGCTGTCTTAATCTCATGCGCAGCCTGAAAGGCCATCTCCTGCTGACTCACCCTACGCAAAGTGGCTTCTAACTGCTTCTGATTTGCTCGCAACCTCTCCGCCATATCGTTATATGCAGAGACCAATGTAGCTATCTCATCCCCCTGCCCTTCCCACCGCAAAGTAGGAGGATCTGGCTCTTCCGGAGCGAGGCGTAACTGCTGAACCACACGCTGCAATCCATTCGAGAACCGACGAATAAGAATCATACCCAGCAAAATAGAGCTAAGAATAAGGAAAAGATACACATTCACAGCATATCCAATAAAATTTCTAAGCTGATCGTAAAAAGACTTCTTAGGCACGGGCATCGGTATATGTAAAATCCCTATGAGTCCTCCTCCTTTCGCATGAAGGGGAATATATCCCAACAACCTCTCTCCCCCTTCCTCTACCTCTATAAGGGCCTCCGCTGGCATACGGCGAAGCTGTCGCAACAATCCCGGCTCCAATAAAGGACTTGCATAAATGCCCCAATGCGCACGAGATAGAGTACTACTGTATAAGTGCCCTTCTGTGGTGTAAAGAAAGACCTCCGAACCCGATAAGCGAGCTACCCGATGCATCAAATCCCTAACAAAAGACTCTTCAGAAGCCATATAACTCCGAATCCAATAGGAAAGCTTCTCTGGCAGAATCGGATCACCAGAAAGATAGCCACTTACTGCCGTCAACCGCTGGGAAAGCTCTTGCCGCAGTCTTTCCTGACTCAATCGCAAAAAAAGAAAAAATGTCACTGCGACCAAGCCAAAAAGAGGTAAAGCCACTAATGCCCAAAAAAGAGCTTGTAGCTGAGTAGCTAAAGGCCCCTCCCGCCTATACAAAGTCTTAACGAAATGGTTTATCTGTGAATAGTTTTGAATAAGAAGAACCATTGACAATAAAAATAGAAGCAACGGGATAGTAGCCAAATGAGAAGCTTTGTCTCGAGCAGGGTATCGTAGATACGCTGTCAAAGCATTCGCTGTAGTGAATGTATACTCATAATACCTCTCGGTGTGCCGTCTGCTCGTACCTGCAAGGGGCCGATTAGATATGTAGGACGGAAATGGCTCTGCGCCCCACTTTCGCAAAAGACGCCCTTCTTGATACAACGCATACGAAACAGGTGGCACCTCCTCCTCTTCCATAGGATAGAGACGGCTCCTTAACGGATAGGTACGAGGATAAAACTCTATCTGCACCTCAATCGGAGGTAGAGAGGGAAGCTGCACAGGCAAGCTGGCTACATAGATGTACCGAGGCCAATCCTGCGTCAGAAAATAAAGATGGGGAGCAAGCGTCGCACTTCCTCGGGGAGGGAGAACCTGACGCCGAGGCAAAGGACGAGTCTCGAATAAGTTATCTAATCGACGTCCGTCTGGACTCCAACAGGAAACAACTACCTCATATTTCTCGCTTAGAGAAAGAAAATACTTCTGAATCATTTTCGCAATAAAACCCGCATCTATCAAATAATCCGTCACCTCTAACCTATACCACAAAGCTGTATCAACAGATAAACGAGGAAGAATTTGTGCCACTCGATATTCCAGGGCCGGATCTCGAAGCTGCGCTACCTGAGGGGCATGAGTCTCCAATATGAGGTTTGCTTTTCGTTCATATCCCCAAGTTATCCATCCATTCAACGAGACCGCTAACAGAATAGACTGAACCGCATGAACTAAAAATAAGGGTATTTTCCATCGTATCGCAGAGGTAAAATACAAAATCACCAGAGAAAGTATAGACCACCAAGGCAAACCGATATATACCATCGGGGGTATGCCTACTCCAGCTCCCACCAAAAATACCATCCATGGCCGAGGGCATACTGCCGATCCCAGATACTCCTGTAACCGCCAGATAATCCATAAAATGGAAGCCCATCCCAGTAGCTCCATCCAGTTCGGCTGGCGAACAGGGTCGATCTCGACTTGGCTATGCCGAATAAATAAGAAAAGTCCCCCTCCAAAAAATAACCATACCCCCCAGAAACCAACTATGTATACGAGCAACGCCTTCCACCCCGAAGAAAGAGACCGCTGCCCCAAAGAAGAAGCCGCCCAGACTAAGATCCCCAGCGTCCAGGCCACATCCCATATGCTTGTATGAAAAGGACTGATGGCGCACCGCTCCGCAGAAAAAAAACTTATATCAGACGGAAGGAGCCTCCCCGGCAAACCCGTCCAATGCAGCACCTGCCAAACCCCCACCAATAAAAAGAGAAAAATAAGCCGAGCCCGTACAGGCGAAAACCGCTGACGAAGCCTCATCCACCCTCCCACCAAAAAAGACACCAGACTTACCCCAAAAAGAAATACATATACCCATCTCAGAGGGAAGCGAAGCGCTTCTGGACATCCCACATAAAGCCGCAAGAGCGAACGCCCCTCCAAATCACGCAGTAGAAGGGGTAACCCCTCGCCATTTCGATTTATACAGAGCTCTTGCAATCTTCCAACCCATGCTTGATGCTTATACACCCCCGCGTGGGAAGGCTGTATGAGAATAGGTATAAACGCTACCTGTACTGAAGTATCCGCAAAAAGTTTGAGGGCATAATACAAACTCCGTTCATCGCCTACCAACTCGGGAGTGAGGCTGGAGAGCCCAGGAACAGCCTGAGGCAAAGGCCACCGGGCCGTATTCCACTCTATCAAATACCCCCCCAAAGAATACCGAAGAAAAAGTACATCTGTATGTGCCTGCCAGGCAGATGGATTTTCCCGATATTCATATAGGAGACTGGACACCCGACGGATTTTTTCCTCCCAGGTCCGACCTACCCACTCTTGCAAAAAAGACAAGTGAACCGTAACGGGAAACAGCTCATTCAACGCTACTACTATCCCCCCCGCTATGCCGAATCCGAACGCCAGGCGCCATGCCCAACGGTGCATACCCTACCCTTCTGAAGAACGCGTTATGCGATAACCATAATTTTGTAGGAAGGTGTATTTATCCGTTCCAAACTCTATTATCCTCTCTATTATATCTCTCAAATGAGTGGGAGCTGTAAAAACAATCTCGCGTTTATCTCGCAATAAAAGAGTGAAATGGGTAAGGATGTCATCACTGTGGACATAATAATCATATACCTTTTCCCAGGGGATTAGCTCTACTCGCCAGCGCAAGCGCTCCCAATCGTAGGCTATCTGATAAAATCCTCGTTCAGATAAGGGCTGTATGTACTGGAAACGCAAGCCAAAGTATAAAAGGGCAACTAACCCTATTAGGCCGAAACAGACAGACGAAATGGCTCGCCACAAAAGAGCCTCTTCACTTACTGTCCCATATTTCACGTAAAAGGCATATCCTAACATGCCACCACTCAAAAAAGCCAACCCTCCCACGAATAAAATAGCAGTCCATACACCGAAAACCGGCTTTTCCCATCGAAGGAGAATATCCCGAAGCTTCCTGCGTAAGGCTACAGAAAAGCCCCATACAACGACCACTATACTAGCCAAAGCAAATGCTATAGCCTTGAGCCCCAGCAGGGCTATCGTAAGAGTCTCTGTCATATGAAGTTCAGCTAAGTTAAAGCTTTTAGGCGAATCATCATTGATGGAAAGTCGAACGCCTCTTTCGGGCCAAGACCTTCGTCAGGAGCGGCTACGAGACATGCTACATGTCTCCACTCCCCATTCTAAATGCAGGAGAGTGTCTCTTCTTTTCTCCTATCCTGCTACCTTTGAAATCATGCTGTGGGCCCTCGGGGCATACTTCGCACTCAGCATAGGAGTAGGGCTATGGGGACGAAAAAGAACCCAAGGAACGATAGAGAGTTATTTCGCAGCCAGTAGACGATTGCCCTGGCCCTTAGCGGCTCTAAGCATGGTAGCCACCACCTTCGCTGTCGATACCCCCCTTGCCATCACTGAATACGTGCGAGAAGGAGGACTGGCCGCTAACTGGCGCTGGTGGAATATGCTTATCGGAGGTATGCTGAGCGTAGTGGTTTTCGCCCCCCTTTGGCGCCGCAGTGGAGTGCTTACAGATAGTGAAATTGTGACCCTTCGGTATGGGGGCAAGCCAGCTACCCTGCTGCGAGCGGTGCGTGCCGTATGGCTGGGTATATTCATCAACCTCCTCATCCTGGGGTGGGTACAAACAGCGATGCGTACCGTATTAGAAGCTTTTGTTGGACTTAGCGAAGGAGAGTCGTATTTCCTCCTCTTCCTCTGCACCCTAATAACCGTAGCGTATACCCTACTGGGAGGGCTGTGGAGCGTAGTATGGACAGATGTACTACAGTTTCTTCTGGCTTTAGGGAGTACAACCCTCCTGATGGTACGGGTAATGCAGAAAGTAGACCTCAGCCAAATCCCTCCAGCTGCCTGGAAACTTTTCCCAGCGGATGAAACCAGTGGATGGGGACTACTCACCCTGTTGGCATTTATGGGAGTCCAATGGTGGGCCAGCTGGTATCCGGGCGCAGAACCTGGAGGAGGAGGCTATATCCTCCAACGAATGGCCTCTACTCCCTCTCCAGGAGCAGCCCAAAAAGCCTTAGCGCTCTTTCAGATCTTGCACTATGCGGTCAGACCCGCCACATGGTTCATAGTGGCTCTGGCCTCCCTTGTAGTCCTTCCAGACTGGGGTGATGCCAAAAGTGCTTATCTTGTCATGGCTAAAAAGTTTCTATCCCCAGAAGAGCAGGTACTCTTGCTTATCGGACTTGCGGGGGCCTATATGAGCACCCTCTCCACCCATTTCAACTGGGGAGCATCGTATATTGCGAGAGACCTTGGCCTTGGGGAGGAAAAAGGCTTGCGAGCAGGGCTCTGGACCACTCTTCTCTTGGCCTTATGGAGCGTCGGCATCACTCCCTTCATGACAAGCGTAGCAGGGGCCTGGAACTTCCTGCTTGAGTCGGGAGCAGGCACGGGCTTTGTCCTTCTGCTTCGATGGTTCTGGAAACGAATCTCTATCTGGAGTGAGATAGCGGGCCTCATAGCTCCTATGGTCGGATATGGGCTTTTCTCCTGGGCCTTAGAGATACCCTTCCCCCAAAGCTACCTACTGACAGTACTACTCACGCTTACGGTAGTCATAGGAGTGACTTTGCTCGGGAAAGGGACTCCTGAGCACCAATGGAAAGCCTTTCAAACCCAAGTCAAACCGGGTCTCTCCCTCCAGCAAATGGGACTATGGGTATTGGGCGTAGCTACCGGCTATGCCATCTTACTGGGACTTCTCCTATGGCTTCAAAGGGGGGGCATACCCACCCTCCTGTTGGCCGGATTTGCAGGAGGGCTGCTCTTCTTTTGGCTCTTACGGCAGCAAACACATCAATAACCCCCTAAGACAGCCCTTTATCCTCTATATTCCTCTTTCTTTCTGCACCTGGACTTACGCCTATTTCAGATGAAAACCTCTTGCACAGAGAGAAGAAGAATCGGGCAGGAGAAAAGGAAGCTCGCCTCATCGGGTAGAATGCACGGTTTTGGAATCAACCTCCTTCAGAACTCCCTACCTTTGCCGACCGATGCGGTGGGGCGGCTGGCTTCTGAGCTTTACAGTGCTCTGGGCTCAAGATACCGTGTACATCACGATAGCTCAAGCAGAGAAACAATTTCTGGAGCGAAACCTTTACCTCATCGCACAGAAGCTCCGAATCGAAGCTGAAAAAGCACTGGTGTGGCAGGCCCGATTATGGCCGAATCCGCAGCTTACTATCGACCAGGTTGACCTTTTCACCCGAGCCGAAGCTGGATTCGATGCAGGCCCCTGGCTCTCTACCCCCCGAGCAAACCAGATCGCAGCCACCCTTTCTCAAACCCTCCTCACTGCAGGCAAGCGCTTGAAGGGGGTAGCCCTCGCAGAAGCTTCTGTTCGCATCCAGGAAGCCGCTTTGGCAGAGCTCTTACGCACCCTTCGATACCAGCTGCTCAGCACGCTCTATGCCGTACAACGAGACCAAATCCTATTGGGGCTCTTGCAAGAGCAGCTTTCCCTCCTCGACCTCCTCCGAAGGCGGTACCGACAGCTGAGCGAGCAAGCCCTGGTTCCCCTACCCGAATATCTCCGGATAGAAAATCTTTATCTACAAGTCCAAGCAGACCTGCGGGTACGAAGGCAAAGCTGGGAAGAGGCTCAACATACCCTCCGAGTAGCCCTACGCATAGATTCTCTTCCGATTGTACTCTGGATAGACACGACGGGATTCTTTCAATCGAAACTGCCACAGGCCCCCCCTTTGGATAGTCTTCTCTTACAGGTCTATAAGAGAGGAGATGTCCGTATAGCCCAAGAAACTTCACGCTACCAAAAGGCAAGCTGGGCCTTTGAAAAAGCTCTGGCCTATCCCGATGTAGATGTGCTGGTGAGCTATGACCGACTTGGAGGGTACCGACTCAATCAACTTGGTGTGGGCTTCGCACTGCCTCTCCCTCTCTTTGCTCGAAACCAAGGACGCATCAAAGCTGCTCAGCTAAGCGCATACGCAGCGGACACAGCGTATCAACAGACCATCCTTACCGCTCAATCAGAAATCCTACGGGCCTGGAGAAACTTTCTCCTACTCCAAAAGCAGTGGGAGAACACCGACCCAACCCTCTTAGAGCGATATCGCCGAGCTGAAACTGCCTATCGGGAAAACTTACTGGCAGGCCGGATCGGCTTCCTCACCTATGTGGATTTTTTCCAAAGTTACAGAGACCTTACGGAAATGCTAATGGAGCTTTTTTATCTCTCCCATCAAACCCTCAATGAACTTTCCTATGCGGTGGGTACAACTGAGTAGCCTTTTTCTCCTGACGATGTGTACCCCTTCTCCTGGCGGGGAGGAGAAAAACGCAGGCTGTCTGCCAGATAGTCTGATTGAGACCCTTTCTCTTCGTCCCGCTTCTGTGGAGGCGGTGCCTGTCGAAATGCGGGTACCGGGAGAGATAACCTCTATCCCAGACCAAACAACCGACCTACGATCACCCGTAAGAGGGACGCTCACAGAAGTATACGTACGAGTCGGTCAAACCACTCAGCGAGGAGCTATTCTCTTACGAATCCGCTCTCCCGAGCTACTGGAATGGGAGTCTCGCTACCGGGCAACCAGAGCTCAAATCGAAGCCCAGCGGCTACGTGTACAGGCTCTGGAACGCATGGCTCAAGATAGCTTGGCCTCTCGAACGGAGCTGAGCCTGGCTCGAGCAGAGCTGCTATCCCTCCAAGCAGAAGCTGAGCGATTAGCCGAACAGCTTCAACTTTTCCGACGAGAGGGTGCCGACTTTTTCCTCTTAGCCCCTCGCCCAGGAACGATAACCCGACTAAGTGTCAGCGAAGGCTCAAACGTGGAGGTAGGAGACCCTCTTCTCCAAATCGCCAACTTAGAAAGAATACGTCTGCAAGTGTACCTCTACCCAGAACAGCTACTACAAGCCAAGCCCGGGATGGAAGGCAAAGCCTACCTCCCTGGACAAGAGGAACCTGTAAACTTTCGTCTGGCAGGATTCTCCCCTGTATTAGGAGAAGAAACCCGAGCCGCTGTCGGCTATGCGGATGTTCCTAACGAAAAGGGGCTTTTGCGGCCCGGTGGGTTCTTCCAAGCTCGATTGCGCCTCCTCAGAGAAGATTCAGCCGTAGCCATCCCTCTCTCCGCCCTCATACTCGATGCTGACCAGCGGTACGTTATCGTCTACCGAACTCCCTGTCGATGGGAAATTCGTCCTGTCAAAGTACTCCGACAAACCCATCACACCGCATACATAGACGGAATAACCCCTCAGGAAACCCTCGCCACCCAGAAGGTCCTCTTTCTCTACCAGCAGCTGACCCGCACTCTATGAGAGCAATCGTAACATTTGCGCTGCGAAGACCTATTCTCGTGGTATTCTCAGCGCTCCTCATAGGCATAGGAGGGATAGTAGCTTACCTCCATACCCCCATCGAAGCCTATCCCGATGTCACGAGCACACGCGCACGAGTGATCGTGCAGTGGCCTGGACGAAGTGCTGAAGAGATAGAAAAGTTCATTACCCTCCCCCTCACACAAGCTTTTAGCAATATCCCTCGCAAGCGGGCGATTCGCTCCATTTCTCTGTTCGGCTTGGCAGTCGTCTCCGTCCTTTTCGAAGATGACGTGGAAGACTTCTTTGCTCAACAATACGTTGCCACACGCCTCTCCGCCGTAGACCTCCCTGATGGAGCCGATGCTTACGTAGAGCCCCCTTATGGTGCCACAGGCGAGATATTCCGATATATACTGGTAGGTGAGCGTCCTATCCGCGACCTCACCGCTCTCCAAAACTGGGTAGTAGAACGAAACCTTCTGCAAGTACCTGGAGTAGCCGATGTGGTTTCCTTCGGAGGCGAAGAAAAGATATATGAGGTACAACTGGATTTAGCCCGCCTTCAAGCCTACGAACTGACCGCATTGGATGTGGTAGAATCCCTGGCCCGTAGCAATATCAATGTAGGGGGAGATGTGATTGAGCAAGGGGATCAAGCCTATGTCGTACGAGGCGTGGGACTGCTCGAATCTGTAGAAGATATCGAAAACTTACTTATCACTCTCCGTGGCAATGTACCCATTTACGTCAAAAACGTCGCGAAAGTGGTCATCAGTGCTAAACCCAGGCTTGGACACTGTGGGCTCAGCGAGCATAAAGATGTAGTGCAAGGTATAGTCCTCATGCGACGAGGAGAGGACCCTTCTGCCGTCATACCTCGCCTAAAAGAAAAAATACAAGAGCTCAATACGCGAGTCCTTCCCCCTGGGGTACGTATAGAACCTTTCTTGGATCGAACCGAACTGGTCAACACCACCGTACAGACCGTTACCCACAATCTCATAGAAGGAGCCCTCCTCGTGTGCTTAGTGGTGGGTATTTTCCTATGGGAATGGAGAGCTGCTCTTATTATCGTTTCTGTCATCCCATTGGCCTTTCTCTTTGCTATCCTTCTGTTGCGCATCCAGGGGCTACCTGCCAATCTCATATCGATGGGTGCCCTGGACTTTGGATTGCTGTTGGAAGGAACCCTTGTAATCGTAGAAAGTGCCTTCGTAGCGCTGGTTCACCTGGAGGAGCAGTTTCCCCCAGAAATAGCCCGAAAACGTGCAAAAGCGGGGCTCCTGCGCAAGGTCATCACCCGAAATGCTCGGTACATCTTTACAGCCCAGTTCATCCTCATATTAGCGTTGCTTCCTATCTTCCTCTTCGAACGAGTGGAAGGAAAGCTCTTCAAGCCATTGGCATTCACCTTAGGATATGCGATGACCGGGGCTCTCATTCTCAGCCTCACCTATGTACCTGCGATGATTAAGCTCCTGTATGCAACCCCTCCTAAAGAAGCCTCCCTTCAGTGGATAGAAACCTTCCTGAGGCCTTGGTACTACCTCCCTACCTGGGGATGGAAACATGCCCGTTGGGTAATCTTGAGTTATCTCGCAGTAGTAATCCTCACTGGAGTTACGTTTTTCTTTTACGGTTCTGAGTTCGTACCCAAACTCAACGAAGGGGCGTTGTACATTCGCGGGACGCTCCCGATTAGCATAAAACTCAGCGAAACTGTAGAGGTGGCCCAAAAGATCAAATCAGAGCTTATGAAGACTCCAGAGGTGCGATTCGTTCTTTTCCAAGCCGGCCGCCCGAATGATGGCACAGACCCCACCGGATTCTTCAATGTAGAGTTTCACGTACAGTTTCATCCCCAGGAGAAATGGCGAAAAGGCTTCTCACGTGAGCGATTTGCTGAGGAGGTTCGACAAAAACTCGCCCAGCACGTCGGGATTCGCTGGGCCATTAGCCAGCCCATCCAGGATAACGTGGAAGAATACGTATCTGGCGTGAAGAGCTCCATCGCTGTGAAAGTATATGGCCAGGATTTAGGAGAGTTGGAGCGTTATGCCGTCCAGATTGCAGAAATCCTTCGAGAGAGCCCGCATATTGAAGACATCGTAGTCTTCCAAAGTCTGGGACTCCCTGAGCTGCGGATCCGCCTGGATGAGGTTCGGCTCGCCCGCTACGGCGTGAGCCTAAGAGATGCGCAAGCTGTCATAGAAACCGCCATAGGCGGGCGAACTGCCACCCACTTCTATGAAGGAGAACGCTACTTTGATGTCCGTGTACGTCTGGAGAAAGCCTACCGCGATGATCCAGAAGCTATCGCTTCGGTACGAGTACCCACCCTCACAGGTCGCCAGATACCCCTATCAGAAGTAGCCGATATCCGTTTGCTCACTGGACCTGCTTTTATTTATCGGGAAGGCAATCAACGCTACGTGGCAGTGGGCTTTTCTGTGACCAGTCGGGACCTGGGGGGGACCATCAAAAAAGCCCAAAAGGCCATCCAGAAAAAACTCCATTTCCCTCGACACATCACGGTAAGCTGGGAAGGAGAGTTTGAAAGCAAAGAACGGGCTACTCGACGCCTCTCCGTCATCGTACCTGCAGTAGTCGGCTTGATACTCTTTGTGTTGTACTTTCACTTTGGCGGTGGAAAAGAAGTTCTACTGGCTGGCTTGACCCTTCCTTTTTCCTTTGTTGGTGGGATGGCCGCCTGGGTCCTAACAGGAACTCCTTTCGGCATCTCTGCGGGAGTAGGAATGATCATCCTCCTGGGAGTCAACACTATAAACACCCTCCTACTCTTAGGCGATCTCAGGGGCAAACGCAGCTTCGGAGCAGCCTCCTTAGCGATCCGAGAACGAATCCGTCCATTGGTGATGGTGATGCTCATCGGCTCTTTAGGCCTCTTGCCCGCAGCTCTCTCTCAGCGCATGGGAGCCGAAGTACAGAAACCGCTTGCCATCACCATTGTATTAGGCATGCCTATTTGCCTACTCTTAGCGCTGGCTGTCATACCCGCTTTCTACCGCCTTCTCTATCGTATTTCAGAATAACGAACAGTTTTTTCGCCTCAGAGTCTTTTGCCCCCCCGTAATCGCTCGCATACGCAAATCCATTAGGGTTTCTAAAATCAAGCAACCTGTCAGATAGCCCTTTCTAAACTGAAGCAAAACCCCAAAGATCAATGCAGTTTCAGCCATAGCAGTGGGAACGGAGTTACCTTTGTCCTCAGATGTCGGATATCTATACACGCCGATGCAAAGGATGTGGGGCTTCTGTGTCTTTCGACCCCACTGCAGAGAAACTCAAATGCCCTTTCTGTGGGGCCGAAGAAGAGATACCCCTTTCTTATGAAGGCATCACCGAAATAGACCTAAATACCGCCCTTCAAACGGCTATCCAGCAAAAAACAACACTTTCTACCCATCAAATACTCAGTTGCGAAAGCTGTGGAGCCCAGATTGCCTATAAAGAAGCTCGGGCGACTTGCGACTTCTGCGGAGCGGAAGCCGTCAGCCAGAAAAGCCTTCAAGAACAGCCCATTAAGCCTCAAGGAGTACTCCCATTCGGTATTTCTCCAGAAGAAGCTCGTAAAGCATTTGATCTATGGGTAAAGAGTTTGTGGTTCGCCCCCTCTGATCTGCGTCGCCAAAGCCGAATCGAAGAACTGAGAGGAGTATACCTTCCGAGCTGGACTTTTGATGCTCACGTATGGGCACACTGGACAGCCACCCCAGGCTATTATCGAACTCGTACGGAGTCCTACTACGACCAAGCCTCTAAGAGCTGGCGAACCCGAAGCGTCCAATACATAGAGTGGGCCTCCCCAGTTTCAGGTCACCATCAAGACTTTTACGATGATGTACTTGTCTCCGGACTCAATAGCCTTCCTACTCGATACCTACAAGGCATCGGCGAGTTTGCGACTACCACGGATCTGCGTGCTTATGAAGCGGCATACTTCCTGGGGTGGGATGTCGCCTTACCCGACAAGCCGCTACCAGATGCCTGGCAGGAGGGGCACCAGCAGATTGTTTCCTTGACAGAAGCTGCCTGCAAACGAGCGGTTCCAGGGGACACTCACAGAGATTTTCGGATGCAGCTTCAGCTCTCTGGCCTGACCACAAAGCTCATCTATTTACCCATCTACATTTTGGCATATCGCTACGGAGGGAAACCCTATAGGGTAGTCATCCACGGACGGACAGGAGTAGTAAGCGGCGATCGACCGATTAGCTGGCTAAAAGTACTCTTAGCCGTTTTGCTCGCTATCGCTGTGGTAGGAATCCTGGTTTATTTCTCGGGCAAGTAGCCCCGCTCATCTGTCATACTGGCAGCTGGCCTCGAATTTGGTATATTTGCTGCATGACTCGCAATAGCATCAAGACCTTCCTACTGCTCGCTACTCTTACTGTACTGCTCGTTATCGTCGGACGCATAGCAGGAGGACAAGTAGGCATGACGATCGCTCTCATCATGGCAGCGGGCATGAACCTGATAGCTTACTTTTTTGGGCATAAAATCATTCTCTGGCAGTATCGAGCTCAACCGCTGCCAGAGCGAGAATACGGCTGGCTGTACGAGATGACGCGCCGACTTACCCAACGTGCGGGCCTCCCTATGCCGAAGCTTTACCTCATACCCGAGATGCAGCCCAATGCATTTGCCACGGGCCCCTCTCCCTCCCAAGGTATCGTGGCTTTTACGGCGGGGCTGCTTCAGAGCATGACACCCGAAGAAGTAGAAGGGGTACTGGCTCATGAGCTGGCCCACATCAAAAACCGAGACATGCTCACGATGACTATCGCTGCCACCATCGTCGGAGCTATCACCTGGTTAGTCGACATGCTGCGGTGGTCGGCCTTCTTTCGAAGCAGCCGAGATCGGGAAGGAGACAATGGACTGGGACTCATTCTCGTCATCGTCGTAGGAATAGTGGCCGCACTTGCTGCCACCCTCATCCAGTTAGCCATATCTCGTGCCAGGGAGTATGAAGCCGACCGGACTGCAGCTCTAATGGCAGGCCGACCCGATGGCCTCATCAGTGCTTTAGCCAAGCTCCACCAGCTCACCCATGCCATCCCGATGCAACAAGCCAATAGCGCGACAGCCCATCTCTTCATCGCCAACCCTTTCGCTGGCGCAGGTGACATTCTGCGAAATCTCTTCAGCACCCACCCTCCCATCCCCAAACGAATCGAAAAACTGCGTCAGCTCAAGATGAGCGCGCACCGACTGGCCTAAATAAAAAAATGCGGATGGGCATCGCCCGCCTCGCTTCTGACCCTTGCTTCCTTTCGGACCTGGGGGAGTTGGGAAGGAGTGCGTCGTGCCCTCCGCAAGCGCAAAGGTAGCAAAAGTGACGCAGCGTCAGTACAAGTTCTTACCCAAACAGCTGGAATTTCGACGACTCCCTCGTTGGCGGACTCTCCGGATAGGGCGATGGTCTATGTTTATGCTGGCTGTCGTAGGAGGTGCATGGAGCACCGCTTACCTTCTTTTTCGCTGGTGGCCTTCGGCAGAGGTACGAAAAGCTCGAGAAAAGAACGAGCACTACCTGCAAGAGCTACACCTCCTGACAGGACAGCGAGACACCCTGAAGACACTCACTCTACAGGTAGAAACCATGGAAAAGAGAATGTATGCCAGCCTTGTCCCCAGCTCAGACAGCCACCAGCGTTCCTCCCCACCTCTCCTCCCTCACAACTTTGCTCCTCCGCTCTCAGAAGATACCCTAAAGGCTTACCTCTCCCGAGCAGAAGCCGCTTTAGTGGGACTTCTCCGAGCCCAAGGAGTTCTGCATAGTGCAGAGCTCCGCTCTCCCCGTCTTCCACGAAAGCTACCCTGCGCTTGTGAAGAATTGGGGGCAGGCTTCGGC
>JANZYW010000028.1 GCA_026413325.1 Bacteroidia bacterium
GGGTTCTACGACGTTTGGGGGTTTATCTGCGGGATCGTATGTAGTAACGGTTCAGGATGGGAATGGGTGTCAAAGTTCTTCTACCGTAGTAATCACTCAGCCGCAGCCATTGACTTTTTCCTATCAAGCGAATTCTCCCTCTTGTCATGGGGGCATAGGCTCTCTCACTTTTCTTCCGAATGGAGGGACGCCTCCCTATACCTATGGCGTGAATGGTAGTTACGGTTCTGCTGCTACCCTTAGCCTTCCTGCGGGTAGCTACACGCTTACCCTTCGGGATGCAAATGGATGTGAAGCTGCACCCCAGATAGTTATCCTGACAGAACCCTCTCCTCTGGTAGGAAGCATAGCCTCTCTCACAGATGCCACCTGCCGATGGGCTTCGGACGGATCCGTCTCTCTTACCGCTACAGGTGGAACGAGCGCAAATGGAACCTATACCTGGATATGGCTCAGCCATCCTCAATATAATGGACCTACTGCGACGGGGTTGTCTCCAGGGAGCTATACCGTGGTAGTTCAAGATGATGTAGGATGTAGGGATACCATTCGTTTCTCTCTCACCTATCGTAGCTATGTCGATCTGGCCGTGGTACCCATCCATGCGCAGGGATGTGCACCCTTGGTGGTTCAATGGATTGCCCTTCCTTCTGGGGTGGGACCTTATACTTACTCCTGGGATTTAGGAGATGGAACGGTAAGCACTGACTCTCTCGTCCTTCATGTTTATCCGTTAGGGGGTAGTTATACCGTTTCTCTGGTAGTGCGGAATGCGGATGGATGTACGGATACCGCCATGGCGAGTGTACAGGTCTCTTTTCCTCCCGTGCCGACGTATCACATCTCGCCAGACACGACCCAAGAGCATCCTGTCGGCACTGTGTTCACGCTCTCGAGCCTTTCTTCCCAGGTTAGTTCTGTCCGATGGGAGATCCCGGGTTATGGGACTCATGTGGGTCCTACCTGGAATGTGCGATTCACTCAACCTGGGGAATACTGCTTTATGCTGTGGGTGGAGAACCAGGGCTGTGTAGACTCTACCAGGGGATGTATCCGGGTTCGAGATCCGTATTTGTACCTGCCCACCGCCTTTTCCCCCAATGGAGACGGAATCAATGATCTTTTTGAGATAAAAAACTTTGGGATCAAGGATCCTCGTGTGCGCATATATGACCGCTGGGGTGTGTTGGTATTTGATAATCAAGGGGACATGAGTCGCCACTGGGATGGGACATATGAAGGGAAGCCCGTCCCAGAAGATGCCTACACCGTTTTGATAGAAGGCAAGCTTCCGCCTTCGGATAAACCTTTTCGGCGGGGAGGGACGGTGACTGTGATACGATAATCGAGTTGAGCATCCTTTTCTGAGGATATTTCTGGGTATGAGGGGGAGGTCTTCTTGAGCGAGGCGTCGCCTCGCTCTTTTCTTTTTGATGAGGGCGGCAACTTGTCATACCGTCTTGTCTCCCTACTTTTGCTCCATGTATGAGACTCTCCTTTACGAGATACGAGATGCGATTGCGTATATTACCTTAAACCGTCCTGATCGCTTTAATGCCTTCAATGAGAAGATGAGTGCGGAGATCCTCTCCGCACTAAAAGAAGTGCGCAAAGACAAGGGGGTACGGGCGGTGGTTGTCCGGGGAGCAGGAAAAGCTTTTTGTTCTGGACAAGATCTTAAGGACATACTCGGTGTGAAACGTTCCCTGGGAGACTCAGTAGAGAAGCGGTATAATCCCATGGTCCAGGCCATACATGAACTGGAAAAGCCTATCATTGCCAGCGTAAATGGGGTGGCCGCAGGGGCAGGTGCGGGCTTGGCGCTGGCGTGTGATTACATCCTCGCAGCCCAGTCTGCTTCTTTCGTGATCGCTTTTGTAAATGTGGGGCTTTCCCTTGATACGGCGACTTCTTTTCACCTTGTGCGGACGATAGGGCTGAAGCGAGCCTTCGCCCTGGCGACTTTGGGTGATCGGTTGTCGGCTGAGACCGCTCTTGAATGGGGACTCATTAATGAAGTCGTCCCAGATGAGAAGCTCGAAGAGGCTACGCATGCTATCGCTTTACGATATGCCTCACAGGCTCCTAAAGCAGTAGGATATATTAAGAAACTTTTGCTTAGGAGTTTTGAGCGGAGCTATGAGGAAGCGCTTCGGTATGAGCTGTATTATCAAGAGTTGGCAGGGCGTACCGAAGACTACCAAGAGGGTATCCAGGCTTTCGTAGAAAAGCGCAAACCCAACTTTCAGGGGAGGTGATGGATTCCTCTAAGAGCTTTTCTTCGCCGTTAAGTTTTGTACCTCTGTATAAGGTAGTCTCGTTTTCTTATTTCTGCTATCATTTTCGGGCATGAATAAGAATCGTTTGTTTATTTTCTACTGATGGAGCCTGAGCAGTGGAGAAGCTGGTTTCCTGGCGCATCTGGAGCGGTGGCTTGTATTGTAGCAGGACCTTGTGTTGTAGAGAGTTACGATATCTGCAGGAAGGTAGCCGATGCCCTTCAAGAAGCCTGCCATCGCTTGGGTTTTTTCTACGTATTCAAAGCCTCCTATCGAAAAGCAAACCGTACCCGGGGCTCTTCTTTCCAGGGCATCGGCGATCAAGCCGCTTTGGGTATTCTTCGTAGGCTTCGAGACGAAGCTGGCCTTGTCACTCTCACCGATGTACATGAAACTCTCGAGATACCCATGGCTGCTGAGGCGGTGGATGTCCTGCAGATACCCGCATTCTTGGCCAGGCAGACGGCTCTACTACAAGCTGCGGGTGCCACAGGAAAAGTGATAAATATAAAGAAAGCGCAATTTATGAGCGCACAAGCGGCTCTTTTTGCTGCAGAAAAGGTATCTGGAACAGGAAATAACCGTATTTTTCTCACAGAGAGAGGCAGTTTTTTCGGATACGAAGATTTAGTAGTCGATTTCCGAAACATCCCTCGGATGCGGGCGGGGGGATATCCTGTCTTGATGGATGCGACACATGCGGTCCAGCGTCCCAATACAGGGGCTGGAGTTACCTTGGGGGAACGAGCATACGTCGAGCTGTATGCTCGATTGGGTGTCACTGCGGGAGCAGACGGTGTATTTATGGAAGTCCACCCAACGCCAGAAAAGTCGCCGAGTGATGCGGCTACGATGCTTTCGATAGAGGAGGCGCTTTCTCTCTTAGAGCGCCTGCGTCGTCTATATGAAGAGAGATGAAAGGTCTGTCGCTGGGCCTTCGGTGGATGGGGTTTTGGCCCTCTGCACCGGACGCTCAAGAAGGAGCATGGGTAGTGCTCGAGGGGCGTCCTGTATTCAGACTGCAGATCTCTACTGCAAATAAACCCCGAGGCATAGGCCTCCTGGACCAGCTGAGTGAGAGGTATGAGAAAGAAATACAAGCTGCCCAGCCTGGCGCGGTCATAGTGGGGACAGCTCGAGGAGAAATGGAGCATTTTCTCCACCTATATGAAGGGTGGAAAGCTGGTGAAAAAGTTTCTCCTCTTGCTTCGCCTGAGACGACCGCAGGCACCTTTTCCAGCTATATTGCTCGAAAGGTCGGTATCTCGGGTCCTGCTTACACGGTAAGTCAGACCTGCCTCAGTGGCCTTTTAGCTTTGTATCAAGCTGCCCTTCTCATCCAGAGTGGAGAAGTGGAAAGTGTTCTCTTTGGGGCGGTCGAAGTGCCTCTTCATCCATTTTTCGTAGAGTCAATGGCGGCGCTTCGTATTTACAGTCATCGTCAAGATTTCCCTTATGTGCGGCCGGGAGGAGGGGAAAATACAATGGCTATCGGAGAGGCTGTCGCTTTAGGTATCCTTACCCGGGGCGATGCCCCTTTTTCCCTCACCCATATCGCTTTGGGTACAGCTCCTGTTGAGCCAACTAAGGCTTTTACAGCTGTATCTACTGAAGCGCTTCTGCAGTTTCTACGGAAGGAAGGCGGCGAAGAGCCTCCAGACTGGATCATGCTACACGCACCCGGCACTCGTCAAGGAGATGCAGCGGAATGGGAAGCCATTCGTCGGTTGTGGGGAGAGGTACCTGTCCTGTCGGTGAAAGCTTTCGTAGGACACAGCTTAGGTGCGGCTCCCTTGGTATCTCTCGGTTGGGCTTTGCACCTTTTGTCTACTCGAACATGGCCTTCTTTATCGTATCCGACAATATGGCCCTCTTTCCCCCCTACGAAGTGGCGTGAAGTAGTACTCATCGCATTAGGCTTCGGAGGGGTGATGGGAGTCCTTCGCCTGCGTACAAGTCCTAAGCTCGATGGCAGACCTTCAGAGAAGGATTGAGTCTTTTCTCGCCCAGTCGCCAGAACGTACTTTTTGGGCTTATCCCACCCATACACCTGATTTTACCACGAATGATTACTTGGGCTTAATACGTACAGGGGTGGTGCAAGAAGTTCTACGACAGGCTCCATTGCAGTGGTGGAGAGGGAGTGGAGCTTCTCGCTACCTCGGTGGGGATTGCACGGCTTATGAAGAGGTGGAACAGGCGATTCTTTCCTTGCATGGGAGCGACGGAGAAGCTGCTCTTTTTTTCTCCAGTGGCATGAGCGCTAACTTAGCTTTCTGGTCTGTTGTGCCTCGAAGGGGAGATACGGTGGTCTTTGATAGGGAGGTGCATGCTTCTATCCGGCACGGCATTCGATTGAGTGGAGCCGCTGCTTGGGGCTTCCCCCACAACGACTATGCAGAAGCTGAGAAGCGAATACGTAGAGCCAAAGGGACTGTTTTTCTGGCTATAGAGTCGCTCTATTCCATGCGGGGTACCCAACCTGATGTAGAGGCCCTTCGATATCTTCAAGCCCGATATGAGTGTCAGATCGTAGTGGATGAAGCGCATACGACTCTTCTTTTGCCAGAAGGGCGGTCGTGGACACAAACGATTGGCATGACTCCTTTGGCTCATCTTTATACATTTGGTAAAGCAGTAGGATTGGCAGGGGCAGCCTGGGTAGCTCCAGAATGGCTCATTGCTTATCTCAGAAGAGCCGGTTTCTCAGGTATCTATAGCACGGCTATGCCCCCTATTATTGCCTGGGCGGTGGCAGAGATCCTTCGCTCCACGAAAAAGTGGGAATCTCACCGCCGACGTCTGGGGGAGCTTATCGCTTTCACCCGATATGCTTTTGAGAAGGAGGGGATTACCTACGAAGGTTTTCAAGGACCTATAGGTCTGGTGCGGGGTAGGGATGAAATCCCCTTCCTCAAAAAACTCTACCCTCCTACTGTGGCTTGGCCTGCCCATCGGATTAGCCTACATGCCCACAATACGAAAGAAGAGATAGAAGACCTGATCGAGAAG
Source organism: Bacteroidia bacterium (assembly GCA_026413325.1). GTDB lineage: Bacteria > Bacteroidota > Bacteroidia > SpSt-205 > SpSt-205 > SpSt-205. The sequence goes on from JANZYW010000028.1 coordinate 5,292, forward strand.
CTGAGGTCACAACAAACCTAATTGTCTGCTTTGCTCTAACCATTTTTCGCGTGGCAGCGGTACTACCCCTACGTATTCACAGACCAATCCCCCAGCTAAGTTTGCTAAGGCCACCGTCTGTTCCAAAGGAAGTTTGAGCGCCAGTCCTAAGGCCAACACGCTGATTACGGTGTCTCCAGCGCCTGATACATCCACGATATTTCGGTAGTGGGCGGGCACATGGACAAAGCCTTCCTTTTCTCCATACGCTAAGACTCCTCTTTCACTTAGGGTTACGACGGTATAGGTGTGAGGCATGCGCTCCCGCAAGTGGAGAACAGCTTCTTTCAGCTTTTCCAAAGGAGCTTCAACTAAGGAAGTATGCAGGGCTTCGCTGAGCTCTCGTAGGTTCGGTTTAAATAAGGTAGCTCCGCTGTAGGACCAGAAATTTTCTTTTTTAGGGTCTACTAACACAGGGATATTGTGCCTTTGGGCAGTTTTGAATAGGTGCTGGATAAAGTCGGGAGAAAGGACTCCCTTGTCGTAGTCCTCTATGATGATAGCCTGGAGTCCATGTTGGAGCAGGGACTTGATTTTCAGGATTAGTGCCTCTCGGAGAGGTGGAGCAAGGGGATGTCTACTTTCTCGGTCTACTCGCAGCAGTTGGTGTTTCTGTGCGATGAGGCGGATCTTTGTGGTGGTAGGCCTGCTGGGGTCTGACAGAATGCCATAGGTGTCGATACCCAACTCGCTGGCCTCTCGGAGGAGTGTCTCACCCGCAGTGTCTTCTCCGACGATACCTGCCAGGCTTACCTGGCTATCCAGGCTACGAAGATTGAGAGCCACGTTGGCGGCTCCTCCCAATCGGTTTTCTTCTCTTTCTAACTCGAGGATGGGAACAGGGGCTTCGGGCGAGATGCGTTGGACTTTGCCATACAAATAGCGGTCCAACATCACGTCTCCTATGACCATGAAGCGCAGGCCAGAAAAGTCCACTCTGCAAAGGTAGGGGCTTGCGCAGAAGCGAGTGTATCCTTTCTCAGGTTAGTTTGCGGGAGCTCTCTACCTTTGCGAGGTGTGGGTGTGTGTGCTCAAGTCTAAAATTCATCGGGTGCGGATCACGCAAGTCGATATAGACTATGTGGGGAGCCTAACGCTTGACAGAGATTTGATGGATGCGGCGAGACTTCTCCCTTTTGAGAAGGTTCATGTGCTCAATGTGAACAATGGAAGTCGGATAGAAACGTATGTGATAGAGGGAGAGCGAGGCAGTGGGATTGTGGGGCTCAATGGTCCGGCGGCTCGTACCGGTCTGGTAGGGGATATCGTAATAGTCCTTGCTTATGCATGGGTAACCGAAGAAGAAGCTGCTCGGTATCAGCCGTTCCTCGTTTTCCCTAAAGAGGGGAATCGATTGTGAGACGGCGCATAGGAGAAGCAGTGCTGGGGTTAGTCGTGGGGGGAGGCCTTTTCGTCTGGGCTCTTCGGGATTTTCCCTGGGAGGGTCTCTTAATGGTTCCTCGCACTTGGTTTTGGCTGGTCGCGGGAGGTATGATTATGACCGTCGCCCATGTGCTGCGGGCATGGCGCTGGCAGCTCATGCTTCGGGCAAGTGGAGTGACATCGGATGGCGTAGCGCCTTGGTGGGCTCTCATGGTAGGCTATCTGGCCAATCTGGTCCTTCCGCGGGTGGGAGAACTGCTTCGATGTACCCTTCTGTGGAGATGGCGCAGGATACCGGTGGCCATCTCGCTGGGCAGCGTAGTGGCGGAGCGGCTCATAGATGTAGGAGTGCTGGGCATTCTTGCGATAAGCGTAGTTGCGGTAGAGGGGCTCGGCTGGTTAGACCTCTTGCATTTGAAAGCCTACCTCCCCTACATCTTGGGGGGGATAGGAATAGCAGGGCTGGTTCTCTGGCTCCTTTGGCGTTTCTGGTTGCAAAAGCGGAGTGAGGCATGGCTAAAGCAGCTTATATCGGGTTTTTTTAGTGCAGCTTCAGTGCGTCCTCGAGGCCTGATGGTCGGGCTTTCGTTCGGCATATGGGTAGGGTACTGGGGTGCTATCGTCGGGGTAATGCTGGCTTATCAGAGGGCTGGGGAAGAAATGCTCCTCTCGTCGATATTGTGGGCTGGTTGGGTGCTATTGGTAGGTTCTGGATTAGCTATGGCTCTACCCGTACCGGGGGGAATAGGAACTTTTCATGCGATTGGACTTTTACTCCTCCTTTCAGTAGGGTGGCAGAAACCTCTTGCCCAGTTGACGGTAGTAGCCGCACATGCTTTGCAGACGTTGCTGGTGATAGTGTTAGGGGGGATGGGCGTTGTTTACGGGCTAAGTTCAGGTCAAAGAAGGGTCTAAGATTGGTCTCTGGCCTCTTGAGTAAATTAGGTAGAAGGAGAGGATGGGACTGGATAGCTATGCTGGGTACGCTCTGATGGGGGGTGTGCCAGCGCCAGAGGCGCTGGCACACCCACTAAAGCATTTGAAGTGCACCTGTTTCCTTATCCCGAAGCTTCTTTTAGAAAGGAAATACCACTCGAACCGCCTCCCCAGTTGCACTATTCCGTATCACATAGAGTCCTGCTGGGAATGGGATTACTTCTCTGCGTCGCTCTCCTGACTCGAGTCTCCAGCATACTAAAAGACGTCCCTGTAGGTCATAGACTTCTAAAGAGGTGGTCTCAGCTGCGTGGAGTTCTACTTCTCCCGAAAAAGGTATCAGATGTACCGACCAGGAAAAAGAAGAAGCAGCCTGGGGATGGGTCGGCTCTAAGGTCGTGTGAGCAAGAGGAGCACACCCGCTGCTACCCTCCTCACAGAAAAGGACGATAAACTCATCTTCTTCTCCTCCCGCATGATTGGGTTGATGGGCACCCACAGTGGAGATAGGTCCAGGTCCTCCCACACTGTAACTGGCACCCCCTAAGAAGACGTATCCTGCCATGAGCGGAGCTACACCAGTAGCATAATCGTATCCTGCTCCTCCGTAGTAGGTGCCCCATTGACGAACTCCGGCCGAAGAAAACTTTACCACATACGCATCATCGCTTCCACCGCCATGAAGCACTTGATGCGCCCCTGCAGTAGCTATGCAGTTTGTACAGCCCGTGTGGGAGGTAGAAGTGCTTCCTGCCAGATAGACCATTCCGTCTCCGTCTACGGCACAGGAATAGCCTTCTTCTGCCCCGCTTCCTCCGTAATAAGTGCCCCATTGGGGAACTCCAGATGAGGAAAACTTTACCAAAAAGGCATCATTGTTTGCCCCTATAGTCACCTGATGCGCTCCCGCAGTAGCTATCTGACTTATGGAGGGAGTTATGCCCACGAAATACACATGTCCGCTTCCATCTACGGCTATACTTTGATATGGACTGGGCTCTTCGTGACCTTCTCCTCCGTAATAGGTACCCCAAACCCGCTGGACAGTCGGATCTATTCGCAGGGGTTCCTCTATTCGACGTCCCTCTATCCAAAAGCTTATCTCATCGCCTTCTATCTTCCACTTACATTGCACTTCTCTATCTCCTGCCCATGCTCGGGGAGCTCCCTGTACTATCTCTCCGAAAGGGGTAGAAAGGAGGAGCTCCTCTCCTTTCATCTGGATTTCTGCTCCTTGTATTCGAAGCCGCACTGCTGATGCCTCCACTCCTACTCCTACTTCGAAATCATACTCGAGTTCTCCTCGCTGTCTCGATAAAATACGACGTTTATGCCCTCCCAAAGCCCCTCGTATCGAACTCGCTCATAGCTGCGTACAAACAGGGCGGGCCTCACCCCAGAGGGTGTGTTATAGAAATTTTCATACCCTACAACTTCTCTTTCTGCTTTTATCTGCGGCTGCTTACATCCTATAAATTCCACATCTACTCGGTAGATCACCAGGGTATGGCATTCTTCTTTTTCGCTTGGCCCATTACAAAAGGTGCTTTCCCCGGGATCATCTATTTCTTCTTGGTGAATGAGCTCATAGTGGAGACCGTCTGCTCTTAGATGATATACCAGCCCTCCTGCCTCTCCACTATAAAGAATATCCCAGCGAGGTAGCCAGTTCTGATAGCGGACTTGACCCCTATTCTCCCGGAAGTAGGCTGTGCCCGTGCCCAAACCAGCCCTACGAGAGACGCCTTGATAATTCTGCGCTAAGAGTGGACCTGAAAACGGGTCAGCTGCGATGAATATTGCTATCCAGACGTAACATCTCATGAAACAAATATAAAAAACATATTACTCGAGTGGCGAGACAGACAAGAACACTTCAGCTTACCTGGAAAAGCATATCCCTTAGCTGGATTGGTATGCGACTCCACGGGTCATCTTCTTGGAGAGTATAGGATGACGAAGATCGAGGAACGTGTGCTTCCATCTCGGCTCTACATGGTGACAAATAAGGAAATCCAAATGGAAAGGCTTACGATGGAGAGGAACTCCTAAAGGGGAGCGTTACCAGGAAAAAGCTCACCGCAGGAGGGTGAGGGTACCTGTACGGATGAACTTTTCACCCAAGAAGGTTTCTGCTTCTATTACGTACACATAAGCTCCTTCTGCACAGGGTTGGCCGTTTTTAGTGCCGTCCCAGCGAGCGGAAGTCCCCTCCCCGCTAAAGAGGAGGATCCCCCATCGATCATAGATATTCCAACGCAGGCTGCGTATCTGTCCTACGATTTCTACTCGCCAGAAGTCGTTTATACCATCTCCATTGGGAGAAAAGCTATTGGGGACACTAAGTAGGGCGGGAGCCACTACTACGATTCGTTTATAGGTGGTGTCGCTGCATGGAGGCGTACTTACTGCGACCGTGTAAGTACCTGGTTGGCTATAGGAATGATTTTGGAGAGCTCCGCCGGATTGGGTCGTACCATCCCCTAAGTTCCACAGGTAGGTAGGACTATTTGGCTGGCTGCTGGCGGAGAGGGTAAGGACTTGCCCGACCTGGACTGTGTCGGCAGAGGCGGTGAGGCTTACTTGGATACGCCGCTCTGAGAAGGCGAAGTAGGGGTCTGTAAAATCACTCCATCCTGACAAGCTCCAGCCTGATGGTATAGGGGTAGCGGGAGTGGGATTCCATAGTACATTCTTCCATTGAGCAAGGGGGCCTGTGACAGGGTCCCCTACGGCATAATATACCCGCAGTTCTACGGGGTCACTTCCTGCGAGTCGATTTATGTAGTGGTCGTAGAGGGGATTGATCTCGCAGAGACTGTGGTGAAGTTGATCTCGGGGCCTTCCTTCCAATGTGGGGTCTCCGTTCGCTAATCGGGCAGCGAATCGATGTGGAGCGGAGCTACTTGGGATGAGCTCTACAGGTCGATAGCGGAAGGGGGTAGTGCCTCCGACGGGGAAGAGATAGACCGCACTTCGGTCAGTAGCTCGTTCCAGATACCCGCCCGATTCGCTCGAGACGAAGCCTGTCTGGCGAAGAATAGCCCCAGGCTCGGCGCTGCGCACGGCTGCGAAACGACTTTGCGTACGCAGCTCACTATCACCCAGATCTAAGAGACGATCGATGAACAAATCAGTAAAAAGAATCTTCGGAGCGGTATTTTGGAGGCGAAGGGTATCCGTACGAATCGGGAAGGGCCCTCCTAAGGACTGGACAGTACCGTTTAGCACAAGGGTCCCTGGAAATGGTGCGGGAGGAAAAAACTGCCCCGCATCTCCGTTTTGAATATCCCCAGCGATATATACCGTTCCTTGGTTGAGGAAGGTCCCACCAGTCTGATTATCCCAGCCCCCTTCACACCAGATGATGCCTCCTGGCTCTAAATAAAGAGGGACCCCTGTATTGGTCACAAAGGATTGGGCACATACTAAGCCTCCTATGCAAATCAGAGCTTTCATAACCTGGACGTGACTCTGTTAGGGATTGGGACTATTCTTTTTTACGATTTGGGTTGGGGTAGGAAAGAGGGGGGCGGGGAGATAACGTACATCCTGATATCTCCCCACGACTTGTCCTGAGGCGGGGTCAATCTCATCTCGCCGATTCGCCACGACAAACCAGGAGAATGAAGCATTCGACCTACCCCCCCGTAGTTCCCGCACTTCAAAGCCCTTTTCACTTCGATTGGTTACGAAGACCCCTTCGCAATCTTCTTCTAACTGGATGAATACCCGCAGCGGGTGTGTATCATCAACGATGATATTATGTGAGAAAGTGGGATCTAAGCTGATATAAGCCTTTCCGTTATTGAGTTTTCCCCTTCCGAAGTCCATGAATAGAATTTCGGGTGCCTCTGGCGCAAACATGATTTTGTCTCGGAAAGAACCGCCAGGGGTACTGACCAGTGTCGCTGCGGCGCCGGGTCCTGAGATCTTAGTAGGGGTCCCAGCTATTACTGCTCCTACGAGCCACTGATTGGGGAGAGCGGCATTGGCAATAAAGATTCCTGCAGCCCGATCCCCCGTAGTATTATTTGCTCTGGAGAAAAGACCGTATTGGCTTCCTGTAAAAGCCCCTCCGCAGCCGCCCATCAGCATGAAAGGAGCGATACCATTTCCTCCCCCAATAATCGCAGTACCCGTGGCAGACTGGTTTTCGGCATACACAGCTCCTCCTGTATTGCCGCCGGCGGAAGCATACGCATTGACGGCCCAAGGATTGGTAGCTGTGGCGGTGATGGAGACCTTATCTCCAGCGAATGGAGCAGCTGGACCATCTCCTTGATTCCAGATTTGATTTGAAGCATTTTCAGCTAAAGTAGTATTACATGTCGCGGTGGGAGAAGTAAACTTCATGAGGCGATTGGTGATAGCCGTCCCGCAGATAGGATTGGGAGCCCAGATAGGGGTTCCTCCAGGTCCTATCAGCAGAACGTTCCCCACCGCCCCAGGAGCCAACCATACGGGGGAAGCTCCCGCTCCAGCCGATAAAAGGAGGCTGCCATTGCTACCGGGTAGATTATTCGGCATGAAGGCTCCTTGGAGGCGAAAGTTCCCTTCCACGTGAAGCCTTTCGGTGGGGGTGGGAGTACCTATCCCGATGTTCCCGGTTGCTCCTGTGAAGGTAAGATTGAAGCCCGCAAGGGGTATATCTGTATTTTTGATGAGAGGTCCACCTAATTCGATGGCGGGGGTTGGGGTAGCTACGAAAGAGAGGCCGTTTCGGACTGCTGGTGTGGTCACGCTCCAGGCCGCTCCTGTCCACACGAGTATCTGACCGGCAGCTGTTCCGCTTTGGAGGGAGATAGGGTTGCCCGCCGTGCCATCACCGACGATGGGGCCAGAAGTAAGAGCGGTTTGGGACCCCCAGTTATCGCCGCTGATGGTGGTGAGTACCCAGTTGGTGCCATTCCATTGCCATACTTGGCCTGCGGCGGTGCCGGGAGCGAAAGTGATGGGGTTAGCTGGGAGGCCGGTTCCGATGATAGGGTTGGAGGTGGTAGCGGTTTGGGACCCCCAGTTATCGCCAGGGGCAGGGGTTGGTGTCCAGGCGCTGCCATTCCATTGTAGGATCTCTCCTGGAGCATTGCCTGTTAGCGTTCCAAACACTCCAGTGGGGTCAACTGTAGCTAAGCGAAGCCCTGGCCCTGTATAGCTATAAGCTCTCACCCGAAGTCTTCCTCCTTCTACATCTAATCGTTCCGTAGGGTTGGTGGTCCCGATGCCAAAGTTCTGGGCCCAGATAAGCCCTATGCAAGCCAGAGGGATGAAAACGTTCATAATGCAAATATAACTTTATTTCATAAACGGCTATGTGAGCAAGGGATTGTCAAAAAGGTTATTGTGTGTAGACTTTCGAAAGGGAATTCATAGGCACAAGCCTATTCTGGGGAGATAGAAGTGACTGAATATAAAATGGGGCACTTTCCACTCGATAGGAAGTGCCCCGAGATAAGGTGGAAATACAGAATAGCACTTAGTGGAGTACTACCACACGTCCCCTCAGTGTTTCTCCCTCACCGTGAAGTTCGATGAGGTAGATTCCAGGAGGGAGAGAGAGGGAGAACTGATTCTCACCCGCAGGACGTATCCCGACTTTCTCGTGGAGTATTTGCTGACCGCTCAGGGAAAGAACTGTTAGGGTGAGATTCGCAGGGCGGCTGAGCGAGTAGTGCACGGTGACAGGCCCCCATGTGGGGTTGGGGTAGGCTTGGAGAGAAGTGAGTGCTTGATAGCTCACTCCCGTTACGGGACTCCTCACTACCACGGCATAGCTTGTCCAAGTATCCGAGTACAGAGGTTGGCCTGCCAAGTTGGGCATCAGATTCGACGTGTCCTTATTATTGATGTCATTGGAAGCCCCAGTGAATATATTAATAGAATTCGGGTCGACAAATCCTCGGAGATAGATTCGGAGGGTATCTGCGGTCGGAGTCGGAGTTATTCCTCGGATACAGGCTCGTACACATCCTCGGGGAGGAGTAGGATTGCTGGGGCCCCCCCCGCCAGGATTTCGGTAGACCACTACATTATCATGGGTGGGAGAAGAGCTTCTTACCTGCTTGTAGCGATGATTTTGGTCGAATCGCATGGCTCCTGCGGCGGGATTAGAAGTGTTGTAGGCGGGAGCAATACTGGGATTACCTGCTAAGGAGACGTAGGTGTTCCCTCCGTCCATACGCAAGCTATCCACGTAGATGGCGAAGTTAGGATAGACATAGTTGATGGGAGCGGGAGCAGAAACCGTTTCCGGTAAGGCGAACTGGATAACCACATCCGTATCTCGGCCTGCCTCGATAACCAGAAAGGCAGGGTCAAAGGTTCGGGGGGGGAGATTGTTAGAAACTGGACACAGATTGCACTGGCCGTACAGAGGATAAGCAAGCCCTACTACTAATCCTAAAAATGCTAACCTTTTCATATCGTAACGAAGATACGCACTTGATAGAAAATCAAATAGTTTAGGTCCGTTGCAGTACGATTTTTCCTATTTGCTCCCCCCTCCACAAGCGAGTGAGCGCTTCAGGTAGCATAGAGAGGGGGAAAAGGGATTGAATGAAAGGCCGAATTTTTTTCTCTTCAATAAAATGGAGGAGAGAGGTGAAATTCGCTGGACTTCCCATAGTGGAACCGATGATATGGATTTGTCTCCAGAAGGTTCGACGCAGATCGAAGAGAGGCGGATTGCCTCGAGTAGCGCCATAGACGACGATGCGTCCACCGGGAGCGATAAGAGTTTGATAGCTGGAGAAAGCCTCACCTCCGATCCCGTCTACAATGAGATCAAAATGTCCAGCTTCTCGGACCAGCTTTTCTGCCCATTCTGCATCGGTATATAAGACTCCTCCCTGGGCTCCCAGCTGGCGGGCGAGAGCGATTTTTTCTGGATGACTTGAGGTTACCCATACCTCTGCTCCAGCTGCTACAGCGAGCTGAAGAGCCCAAACAGCCACTCCTCCTCCGATCCCGGGAACGAGAACTTTCTCTCCAGGCTGGAGCTTCCCCTGCACAAACGTAGCTCGGTAGGCAGTAAGCCCTGCCAGAGGTACCGCCGCTGTTTCCCTATCTGAGAGATGAATAGGGGCGGGGTGTACGTTCTCCGCAGGGACATCCACGTATTCTGCAAATGTACCCCACGTAGGCATGCCCAGAATGTGAAATGACTCCGCTTGTGCCTTTTCTTGCGTTCCCCATTCTAAAGCGGGGTTTATGAGAACTCGCTGGCCGATGAGGGCGGGATCGGTGTTTGCGCCGATTTCTTTTACAACGCCACATCCATCCGACCCTAAGATAGTAGGGTACTGAATGCCTGGATATAATCCCAGTCCGATCCACAGATCTCTTCGATTGAGTGCCGCTGCGCTCAGTTCTATCCGTACATAAGAAGGAGGAAGGGGGGGGAGCTCCACCTCTTCCCACCTTAAGACGCTTTCCCACACTTTCTCCGCTGTGGGAGAGGTTCCTCGTGGGAGGGATCCATGTAAACGCCATGCATACATGATAGCGAAGTTGGTATTTTTGCCCAAAATGGATATTACCCAGTTGCAAAAAGAGGTGGAGAGTTTTGATCTTAGCTCTCCTGAGCGCCGCATAGCTTTTCAAAAACGCTTTTTGCGCAAAGGGGGAGTTTTAGATGAGCTATTTGCAGCCTTGCGTACCCTTCCCCCTGAGCTTCGGAAAGAGCAAGGCAAAGCTCTTAATGCCCTGCGAGAGCTGGCTCAAGCCCGATTGACACAAGCAGAGGCTGAAGAACGTCACCTCTCTGTCCCTTCCCGTACGCCTGTATTTTCTGACCCTTCTTTCCCTCTGATTAGGCATGAAGCAGGGGGGAGACATCCTCTATCCTTGGTGGAGTCTCGTATCATATACCTTTTTCAACGTATTGGGTATCTTCTGGCGGAAGGTCCAGAAATAGAGGACGACTGGCACAACTTTGAGGCACTTAACTTCGAGCCGGACCATCCTGCTCGCGATATGCAGGATACTTTCTTCCTTCGACCAGAAGAAGGCATTCTCCTGCGCACGCACACTTCGACGGTACAAGTTCGAGTAATGGAACGAAGTCAGCCTCCTATCCGTATTCTCGCTCCAGGACGGGTCTACCGACATGAAACGGTTTCCGCACGGGCCCATGTGTATTTTCATCAGATAGAGGGTCTGTGTGTCGATGAAGGAATCAGCGCCGCAGACCTCAAAGCTACCCTCGAGTATTTCATAGAGGGATTTTTTGGAGCCAATACTCGCATTCGTTGGCGGGCCTCCTATTTTCCTTTCACAGAAATGAGTGCAGAAGTAGATGTGGGTTGTCTGTTATGTGAGAGCAAAGGGTGTGCAGTCTGTAAACATACAGGGTGGGTAGAAGTACTGGGCTGCGGTATGGTGGACCCAGCTGTATTTGACGCTTGCGGCATTGATGCGGAGCGATACACGGGTTTTGCTTTCGGATTGGGGGTAGAACGCTTGGCACAGCTTTTGTATGGTATACCTGATCTGCGTCTTTTCGGTCAAAATGATCTCCGATTCTTACAATCCTTTCGGGGGTATGGCCCTATCGCCTGAGGGTACCCTTCTGCCTACCCCTCTATGGGCACAGGTACAGCAGCTTTATCCCCATCTTACCCCGTCACCCGAGCATCTGGTTCTCGTAGAGGCGTTGGATCACTTCTACCGAGATTATCATCCGGAGCTGCTTCTGGTGGAGACGGATGCACAGGGGCTTATCACCTACGTCAACGAACCCTTTGCTCGAGCGGCAGGGTACCAGCCCAGTGAGCTCTTGGGACAAAATATCAACCTGCTCCGCAGCGATGCCAACGAGCCGGGCTACTTCCGAGACCTATGGAATACCATCACCCAGGGCCAGCCTTGGAGAGGAAAAATCAAGAATCGTACTAAAGAATATGAACTGTATCAAATAGATATTTTGATTTTGCCCATATTTGCTTCAGATAGGACGCCTTACCGCTATTTAGGTTTGGCGTATGATACCACTTATCGACTGGAGACAGAAAAAGCACTGGAGCAGCTAAAAACAGACCTTGAAGACAGCCTACGCTATGCGCGTCGCATTCAAAGAGCGATATTCCCCACGAAAGTCAATGCGCTCCAGAAATACTTTCCTGAAAGTTTTCTTTTAGCGAATGGACGAGATATAGTAAGTGGGGATTTTTGCTGGTTAGCTCGGACCCCCACAGGAAATCGGACTTTCCTTGCAGTGGCTGACTGTACGGGGCATGGCATACCTGGAGGGCTGCTAACGATGATAGGCTATAATCTTCTCAACCAAATCGTCCTCTATAGAGGAATAGCCGTTCCCCATCAGATTCTTGCTGAGCTACACAAAGGATTGCGCGAGTATTTCTTGCAAGAGGAGGTCGAAGAAAGTGGTCGCTTCGTCAAAGATGGGATGGAAATCATTTTGTGCAGCTTTGATTATGCTATGAGTGAAGTACAGTTTGCAGGGGCTAACCGTCCTTTTTGGCTCATCAGGAGGGGCGAGCTTATCGAGTACAAAACCGATAAGCAGCCTATAGGGGGGGAAAATCTCATGGAAGATGTCGAGTTCCAGATATATACCCTTGAGCTGGAGCCTGAGGATCGAATATACCTCTTTACAGATGGGATCGTAGATCAGTTTGGAGGTCCACAAGACAAACGGTTTGGTACCCCTCGTCTCCGACAGACTTTCTTGGAGATCTGGGCTGAGCCCAGTATGGCCAAACAGCGGGCCCTCTTTAATAATATCTGGAAACGTGAATGGATGGGCGATAATCCTCCCACAGATGATGCGACGCTGGTGGGTATCCGCATCGTGGAGTAAGGTATGCGTTGCCCTCGTTATCGGAGGGTTCCTCCGAGCACAGGGAGAGGCTTTTAGAGCATCCTCTCCTCCTTTTGAAGGGCTGATTATTTATAAAGTAAAGGCCCGAGGGGAAGTTGCAGAGGTGCTGAAGGAAAATAACCCACCCACAGAAATGCAGCTTTACCTTCAGCGAAATCGTTTCCTTATCAATGAAGCAGGGGCAGATTTTGCGGTGAGTCGATTGTATGACCCCGATTCAGACTGGGTCTATGTGTTGGACCCCAAGCTCAAGCGGGCTTTCAAGTACGAAAAATATCGTAAGAAAGCGAAGAACTACCCTGCTCGGTACATAGGAGATAGCTTACAAATCCTGGGCAATTGGTGCTATGCTTTCCAGGTAAAAAAGCCAGATGAGGAGATTATCTATTATGTAAGCCCCAAATACAGGGCTGACGTCGCCTCTTTTGCTGGGAAGAAACGGGCCCAGGCTTTCTTTCTGAATGAAGGCTTGTATGGAGCTATACCGCTGAAGATGATTCGCAAGCGACAAGGTTTGATCATAGAAGTTACGGCGGTTCGGCTCCAGCCTATGCGGCTCGACCCAGAAAGTCTCAAGATACCGAAAGGATATCAGGTGTGGGGGTATGATTATCGCCGTTGATAAACCGTGTAAGACTGCAATAGGGTATCTTTTCGCGTATAAGGTGCGCTGAGATGCGGTAGATGATAATGAACTTCGCTCCAGGCCCCTGCTGCATCGAAGATATATCGGGCATCTCCCCATCGTTCATAAAAGGACTCCCAGTCTTTTTGTTCCCATTCTGCCTCCCAGCGATAAAAGCTGGTGTGGTGACATCCATACTTTCCTCTGAGGGTGAGGTAACAGGGCGGCTCTCCCCAGATACAGCTCTCAGGAGGTAGAGAGCTCGCACAGGAGGGGTATTCTTTTGCTTCCCATCCCGCCTTAGTAAGCTGGACTACAAAAAGAAGAGCTGTACCGATGCGAAGCAGTCGGGTCGGCCAACGCTCCGCCAGAAGAGAGGACCAGATGGCAGCTCCCTGAAGCCATGCAATGGGAGCTGAGAAGAGAGAAAGCCAAAGGCGGTCCCTATACAGTCGTCTTTCGGAATAAGCCTTCCGAACGTAACTCTCCCCTCGGGCGAGTAACAGAAAAAACGCAATTAGGGAGGCCAAGTAGCTCCAGTGCCATTTTTCTCCTAATCCAGTCCAGGAGAAGCTCCAGTAGGCGTCCCAGTAGGCCGCAAGCTGAGAAAGTTTTTTGAGAAGCGCAACTCCGGCGAGTCCCGCCCACCCCCCCCCTAAAAGGAAGTATAAGAGCTGTCTTGCCTCTCTGTCTTCTAATCGGCGATATATGTTCCACCCCACATTCCAGAGCGTGAAAGGGAAGAGTATGCCTGCTATGCCCCATAGAATTCCCTTTTCGAAGGAAAAACGAGAACTCCGATAGAGAAGCAACAGACTCCAGAAGACAGGCTCTCCTACTTCTAATGGGTGATCCCAGCGCCGCTGTGCATATATCCCCAACCACAGTCCGAGGCCTATCCAGGTTCGGTCCATGAGGCGTTCCTGTGGGAAGCTAAACCGGAAGAAAAGACCCAACGCAAGCACTCCCCACGCTTTCCACAATCGAAGTGCAATTTCTCCGATGGAGGTATCCCATCGGTATAGGAGAGCAAAAAGGGGATCTACTGGAGCGTGTAGGAGGGTATAAAGTGGATAGCCTTGAGCCCATCGGTCAGCTGTAAGTACATAGCTTCCCTCTAAAGCGGGAGAACCCGCTGGAAAGAAAAGAGAGATACCGATCCCTCCTGCAAGAAGGATGAGCCCGATGTTTTTCAAAAACCGAATCGGTACCGCAGGTCCTCTATCTGGAGGCGTTCTTTCTGGGCTTCTTGAAACCGGTTTTGGAGGAGACTGGCTTGCGTGCTGGACTGCCCTGCTGCATAGCTTCGGGCCGTACTCTCAGAAGCAGGCTCAGGTAACTTTTTCTGGGAAACTTGTAAGATGTACACGCCGTTGTTTCCTTCTATGAGGGAACTTAGTCGGTTCTCAGGCATACCCATTGCCGTTCCCAGTACTTTAGGCTCTATCCCTATTCCAGGCACAGCTACCCCTCCGTAGAGGGCATTTTCTGCCCGACTTATATAGGCGCCGGTTCCATAGGCTTCCTTTAGAGCTTCTAAGGAGCTCCCCTTTCCTTCTACTTTTTGACGGATATAAGTAGCCTTCTTAGCATTGCGCGCTTTGGGTTCGAGTTGGTCCCGAATGGCTTCCCACTTTCTATAGGGGGGCTCTGCATCCGAAAGAACTTGTGCCACAACAAAGGCATTTTGCGTTTCTAATACACCAGAGATGGCGCCTGTTTTCTGACTAAAAGCCCATTGGATCACCTCTTTCACGCCTGCAAGGGCAGGTATGGCCGTATTGGAGGGCCTCAGAGCGGGACTGATTCGAAGGTTTATACCTGCCTTTTGGGCAGCATCGTCAAAGCTGTTTTGGGCATCTCTGGCCAGCTGCTGGGCTCGCTGGCGCAAAGTAGATAGGGTTCGTGTACTGGGAACGATTTCTTTCTCTAAGACGACAATACGGGCTCGGCGGGCCTCTTTTTCTTGGATTTCTACGATGTGATACCCCTGATCAGACACGATAGGACCGTACAAGCGACCTATGGGAGCTTTGCCCAGCCCTTCGTAGAAAGCCTTGCCAAATCGCCCCTCAGCAGTATACCATCCCACTTCTCCGCTGGAAAACTTGGTCTGCCAATCTTCTGAGAATTGATTGGCAGCCTCCGCAAACTTGTCTGGTTTTAGAGTCCGGAAAAGGCTATCTGCACGTCGTCGAGCCTTCACGGAATCAAGCCCTTTTGCGATCATAATATGTCTTAGGCGGTAAACTGGCAGGGTATCCATGAGGAGGGTATCCACTTTGGCTAAGGCATATCCCTTTTGGGTCGGATAGGGACCGATGACCTGTCCTACCGTACGGATCGAGTCTCGAACCTCAGAAGGAAGGTCTGGCCATCGCTTCAGCGAAAATTCTATCGGAAAGTCACTATTGGCAGCAGCAAAGAGAGAGTCATCCGATGCTTGCTGGAAGGGCTCCCGGAGCTCTAAAACCCGTTGATAGGTCGTCTGAGAGTCTTCTCGAGAAGGCTCCTTGAAGATAACCGCATACCGAAGTGTGCGTTCTGGCTCTCGGATTCGATACTCTTCTCGGTGCTCCTCGTAGTATCTTTTAATATCTGAGTCGGAAATAGGAACGAGCGAGTCCGCCACTGCGCTGTAACTTACAGCCAGGTAACTGAAGCTGACCGAGGTATTATCGAGACTATTTTGATACGCTGCGAGGGGAGAGGCTACATAGGCAGAAGCCTTCAGGAGAGCGTCGTATTTCTCTTTCAACCGCACCTGGACCAAGTAGTCCTCAAACTCTCTGAGTTGAGCGGCTATCTCAGGATTGTTAGGGGCTTGCGAGAGGATCTGCTGTACCCGTTGCTTGTCGTACACCTGCTCTCCTTGAGAGAAGACCTGGAGCACCAACGGGTGGGGCTGGTCTGAAACAAACATTTCATACAATTCCTCATTCGAGACGCTTATGCTTGCTTCTTGCGTCTCCAGAGCATAGAGCTTATCACTGAGTAGCTGCTGCCACACAGCTCCCTTTAGCTGCTCTTCCATGAGAGGGTCTTCTGTGGGTTGGTTTCGAAGAGCCCTTTCATAGAGTCGATTGTAGTCGGCATAGCGTACTTCTTCTCCCCCAATCCGAGCGACAATATCGCTTCGTCCCCATAGGGTCTCCTGAAGGAAGGCGTTGCTTTGGAGAAGGTCAGTTAGTATAAAAATTAGCAATGAAGCGCCGATGAGAATCACTGCTAAGCCAGCCTTGTCGCGAATTTTCTGGATAACTCCTGCCATGGATGGGGCAAACTTAGGCATTTGGATGCGAAGGGAGAGCCCCGAAAAAGGAGAGGGGCGAATGAAATCCTTCACTCGCCCCTCCCTCCTGTGTCGGAAAAGAACACTTTATTCTTTCACCAGTTTGCCGCTCCAGCTAAACCGTTGCCCCCTTACTTCGATGGCATAGACCCCTGTAGGCCACTCACCCGAGGGGAGCGGTTGACGATAGGGGCCTGCTTCATAAAAGCCTCTATGTCGATACAGGAGCTGCCCCAGTGCATTGTAGGCTCGGATCTCTAAGGAATCGCTCTCGGGTAACGAAAGCAGCAGCCAAGTCCCATTTCGGGTGGGGTTAGGCTGCAGGGCAGCTGCGAAGGGGGTGGCTTCCGTATTTAGGCTTGCTTGTACGATATTGGAGCGGAGAATTTCTCGTCCTTCTGCATCTTGAGCTATCGCTACGTAGTAGTAAAGCTCTCCAGCTCGCACTTGGGTATCTAAGTATCGATAGGGGCCCCCATCTGCTTCTACCGCTGCTATCTGACTGAACTGATGGAGATCGGTGGAGCGTAGCAAATGATATCGACTTACGTTTTCTTCTCGGTCTGGCTGCCATCCTAAAGCGATGGCAGAAGCGCCTGCCTGAGCGGACAGGAGAAGGGAAGCGATAGGGAGAGGGGTGCTGGATCCCACCACCACGAAGTCGGAGAATCCCGTTGTAAATGCATTTCGGCGGGTTTGAGTCGCCGTAGAAGGGGATGCACAAACGCCGTCGAGATACCAGGGGCCTCCGTCTCGTTTATAGATGCTGTAGTAAGGATTTCCTGTGCAAGCGCTAAAGTTTCTCGAGTAAAGGACAAGGTCATATTGAGGAACTCCGCTTCCACCTGCGACTTGGATCGTCCAGAATCCATTATTGAGTGCGCAAGTGTAGTTCGTTCCACAGGGAGGCTCGCCAAGTGTGGGAACAGTCTGGGGTGTGGGGGTGAAAAAGGCTATTAGCGCAGTCACAGCGGCTGGATTGGTGAGATTGACCTCAGCGAGTTGATATCCTCGGTTGCCTGCTGCTTCGGACTCGTGGCGATCGCCTACAGGGAAGGCATACAGTCCCCCGCCAGGTAGGATCGCTCGAATGAGCCGACCCATCACGTAATTGTCTATGCCGTATCCAGTGATAGATACGGGATTGCTATTGGTTATCTCTACATGGTTGGTAGCGGTAGTACCGATTCGACCACTTACGAAGTGGAGCTGATTCGTAATAACCATCGGGAGGTTCGTTACCTCGACCCGACGATTGGCAAGAACAGCGGCACCCTTATCTATGATGACTTGATAAAAGGTTCCCGTAGCAGTAGCATTACGGGTGTAGTTTTGGATACCTGAACCGACAAAGCGCACTCTCCCCCCATTCGGAGTGTTTATTGTCCCGTTGTGAATAAAATGGCCGCACACCTGTAACTCAGCATTCGGATCTGCGAAGCCTACCGAAGCCCCATTTTGGATGGTGATGTCGTTACAGGCTGCGGGGACGAGATTGAAAGTGATAACGGGATAACGGGGGGCCCCTGCGGGTATGGTTATGCTCGTTCCGCAGTTGGGTACACAGCCGCTCTGCCAGTTCCCTCCTGTAAACCAGTCGGTGCTGACAGTACCTGTCCAGGTATCGGTGGCCGGGGCAGCGGTTACCGTGACCGTTATGGGGGTGCGAGCACTTTCCACACAGCCAGGTACGACGACGGAGACGTAAAAAGTCGTGGTGGTGGTCACAGAAACTATAATAGGTGTTGGAGCCGCCTGTTTGGAGGAGGGTCCCTCCCGTGGGGGCATCCCACCAGTTGAAGGTGGGTGTACCTGATCCTCCGTAAGTGGCGGTAAGAATGACTTGTCCAGGACCGCATCGGGAGACCGGCGAGGCGGAAGGAGCCGGTATCTGATTAACGGTGATACTGACCGGCGTGCGGCTACTGCGGCAACCTTGCGCAGAAACGGACTCCACATACAGGGTGTAGGTACCCGCTGCGTTGTAGTTTGTAGGCCAAGAGGCTGCACCAGTGGTGAAAGGTATCGTGATAGTGGGTCCGGTTCCAGCGAGCGTACCACCCGAGGCCGCAGTGTACCACTCAAAGGTCACCCCTGCAGGCGCTGTCGCCGTAAATACCAGTGCAGCCCCTCTACATACAGGTGAGGTCCCCGATGCGGTCGGCGCTGCGGGTATCGGATGTACGGTGATAGTCAGCGTGGCCGCCCAGCTACTCCACTCACAGCAGTCGGTGTAGCGGCGATGCCGCACATAATAAGTGCCAGCCGTATTGAAAGTATAGCTCCAATTCTGCGTATTGCCTGTAGCTATAATGTTAGAAAAAGTGGGATCGTCAGAAAGCTGCCACTGGTAGTTTATCCCTGTGAGATCAGCGGTGAAACTCACCGCCGTACCGGGGCAGATGCTCGTGGCTGAGGCGGTAATGGTGGGCGTCTGATTAGGTATCAGGATATTCCAGAAGTCCGTATAGGTATTTCCGCTGTAAGTGATGGTCTTGCGGCCTGTGGAGGAGTACTGGACATTCTGGCTATTCGTAGTAGCGGTAGCGGGGGTAGCCCCAGCACCGAAGTTCCACGCTGCCGAGCTGCCCGCAGCGAAGTTGACATCTGTGTTGGTACAAGCGATGTCGGAGACTGTGATGACGGGCTGGCTGGAGAGACCAAAGGAGGTGGGGTTGTTCGAACCCGTAGATACTGTGATAGAAGTGCCTCCTTGCGTAAGAGTCGGGGCAGAGCCGCTTACGAGCTGGATGCGAGCAGCGATGCCGTTATGTCCTGCGCCACCGTTTCCAC
>JANZYW010000029.1 GCA_026413325.1 Bacteroidia bacterium
TGTGTATAAGAGACAGCCCCTATACTCTGGGTAGCCAACAAGATCGACAAGCTTCCTCATCCTCCAACTTGGCTCTCTCAGGCGATCCCCATTTCAGCTTCTTCCCAAAAAGGACTCGAGCATCTGCAACAGGCCATCCTGGAAAGGTTAGGAATGGCAGGCCTGAGTGGAGAAGTTCTTCTCTCGCACGGTAGACACTACGAAAGCTTTTATCGAGCCCAGGTATCTTTGAAAGGAGCTCTCAAACTGCTGCGAGAGGGGGGGGGAACCGAACTTGTCGCAGAAGAGCTGCGATCCGCTCAAATGGCCATAGGAGAAATAACAGGGGAAATCACCCCAGATGAAATCCTGGGGAATGTATTCTCCCGATTTTGTATTGGGAAATAGCTCCTCAGAGGTGTACTGGATTTTATTTAGGGAGAGAACTATTAGGAAATACGGCTCTCTTCTGAAAGGGACAGGATGTCTTCTGGGAGAAGGTGCCCCAGACGAGTTTTCTTGGCTACCAAATATCGGCGATTGTGAGGGGTTGGAGGGGTGAGCAAGGGTATCGTCTCTACTATTTCTAAACCATATCCGGCCAATCCTGCTCTTTTGGTGGGATTATTGGTGAGGAGTCGCATCTTTCGAATCCCTAAATCACGCAAGATCTGAGCTCCCGTTCCGTATTCTCGCTCATCTGGCTTGTATCCTAACAGGAGGTTAGCTTCCACCGTATCAAATCCTTCTTCTTGCAGCTTATAGGCATGCATTTTAGGCAAAAAGCCGATGCCTCTTCCTTCCTGATTGATATAAACCAGGACTCCTTTGCCTTCGGCCTCGATTTTTTGGAGAGCTAAAGCGAGCTGGGTTCCACAATCACACCGAAGCGAGCCCAATATGTCTCCCGTAAAACAAGAAGAATGTACCCTTACTAAAACAGGTTCTTCTGACTCCCAACTCCCTTTCACAAGTGCGATATGCGGTTCGCCTGTGATAGTATGCCTGTAGGCATGTAACTGAAAATGCCCATATTTAGTAGGCATATCGACCACGACTTCTTTGGCTATCGTACTTTCGATCCGCAAACGGTAAGCAATGAGGTCTTGTATCGTGATGAGGGGAAACTGCCATTGATCTGCCAGGCGGCGCAGTTCGGGGAGGCGGGCCATGCTACCATCTTCTCGCATGATCTCTACGATTACGGCGATGGGCGATAAGCCTGCAAGTCGCATTAGATCGATAGCGGCTTCCGTATGACCTGCGCGACGGAGTACCCCATCAGGCCGCGCTACAAGGGGGAAAATATGTCCTGGTCGAGCAAAGTCTTCAGGACGAGCCTCAGGATCGCACAGGGCTCGTATAGTTCTCGCCCGATCTTGCGCAGAGATACCTGTTACTTTCCCTTCGCCGATATAATCGACCGATACGGTAAAAGCTGTATGGTGGGGTGCAGTGTTTTCTGTCACCATGGGAGGGAGTCGGAGTTGACGAGCCCTCTCTTCTGTAAGGGGCACACAGATGAGGCCTCTCGCTTCTCGGGCCATGAAATTGATAGCCTCAGGGGTTACAAACTGAGCCGCCATTACCAGATCTCCTTCATTTTCTCGGGATTCATCATCTACGACGATCACCATGGATCCTCGCTGTAAGGCAGTTATAGCCGCCTCTATCGTATCTACTCGGATGGAAAGGGAGTCCATAGCTACGGAGATTTTAACAAAACCTGCAGGATGGACTCTAACCGAGTCATGACTTCCTCTACGGAGCCTGTCCCCGGGATGGAATGAAGAAGGCCTTTCTGGACATAGAAATCGATGAGGGGCGCTGTTTTGATCCGATACTCTTGTAGACGGGTACGTACCGTTTCGAGTGTATCATCCTTTCGCCCCTCTGCCTTTGCTCGATGCAAGATCCGCTGGATGAGCTCTTCTTCTGGCACCTCTAAGAGAAATACACCTGCCAGCTTTCCCCCTTTCGCCTGAAGGAGCTTATCCAAGGCTTCTGCTTGACCAACTGTACGTGGGAAGCCATCCAGTAAATAATCTTTATCCTGATCCAATCGATCTGATACCAGAGCAATGATGAGTTCATCCGGCACGAGGCGACCAGTTTCTACCAGTGCTTGTATTTCTTTTCCCAAGGAGGTACCCCGTTGGATCTCTTCTCGCAGGAGGTCCCCTGTGGCAAGGTAGCCCCATTTGTATCGTTCCACCAGCTGACGGGCTTGGGTGCCCTTACCGGCTCCAGGAGGACCCATGATGAGAAAAACACGCATTATCGCAAAGGTAAGGGTTCGTTTCCTCTACGATAGACCCATGAAGGGTCAACGGGTGAGCTCTCGGAGCTTCTCCTGTGCGATCCGAGCGTATAGGCTGCCAGGAGTCTCTCGGAGGAGCCTTTCGTAGTACCGGGCTTCCTCCGCAGGGGTCCGACTCAGTTGAGCCAAAAGGTAAAGGGCATCATCCCGATACAAACTCTCGGAATCAGGATAGTTCGCTAATGCTTCTAAATAAGTTTTAGCGGAAGTCGTATCTCGGAGGCTGATGTGGTATTGTACTTTTTTCCACAATACATCATCGACAAGAGGGTGGCCTTTGTATAGATAGGGAATGGAGTCCAGTAGACGTATGGCTTCTTCGCTTTTATTTTGAAGAAGATAAAGCTCCGCTCTTGCATACAGGCGAAGGGGCTCGGTGAGTGTGTCGGGTTTTAGGTTGTCTTCGATCTGCCAAAAGAGCTGAATGGCATCGTTGGAGAGGTCATCCTGAGTATTATTTTTGAGGAAACGGAGGCGAGTTTTGGCCAGTTCAAACTCCCCTTGAAAGTAAGCCAGGCGGGCTAAACGGAAATAAGCTTCACTAAGCCATGAGGACTGAGGTAAACGGCTTTCTACTTCGAGAAGCGAGAGTCTTGCTTGGAGGAAGTTTCCTTGTTGAAGAGCGGCTTCAGAGAGAAGCAAATACTTCTGTGCCAGAAAAGAATGGGAAGTAGGTTCTATCGTTTCCAAGAGGTTGTATGCGGAATCAGGCCAACCCACACGCAGGTACCATCCGGCCTTTTCAAGAACGAGAGGAATAGAATGCGGAAAGCGGTGTAAAAGAGAGTCGAGAAGGGAGAGTGCTTTGTGAGGGTCCTTGAGCAGGGCTTCTATTTGGAGGTATCGAGTAAGCGCATTTGTATAGTGGGGGCAGCTTTCACCTGTTTGAATGAGGGTACGAAATGCTTCTGTAGCAGGTGTGAAGATACCTTTTTCATGGGCGTTCCATCCCACTTCATAAAGGGGGTTACAATCATGCTCGAGGCGAAAAACTGCTTTTGCATAGCGGAGGGCTTCGCTGAAATCAGTAGAGAGAGTGTACAGTCGCTGTAAGGCACGAGCGAGGGTAGGATGGGGTGATTCTTGCCACTGTTCCAGTAAAGGTTGCTCCAAACTGTCTGCCGCTACCCCTATTTCAGTAAGGCGTTGTAAAACCCAGAGGAGGGTATCACGAGGTACCTCACGAGCTTTCCAAAGGAGGAGCCACTCTCTCCAAGCCCGTACCCATAAATTGTCCTTTTCATAGGAGGTTATGAGAAGTTCCGCATAAGCTGCAGGATGGGGATTAAGTCGTCGAGCTGCATAGAGAGCAGCTCTTTGCCATTCAGTTTGACCCCAGATACGATGACTTACCTCTGCCAGTGCTTCTATGGTGGGGAGAGAAAGGTCACTTCTGCGCAGGAAAGCTTCCCATTCTGCGTTCGCAAGGGTGTCCCCTCTTAGAGACCGTTTACGAAGCTCCCACGCTGTGCCCCACGGGGAAAGACGATTTTTAGTTCGCTCACTTTGTATCCATCGCGTGTATTCTTCTCTTTTATCGGTCTGTAGAAGGCATTCCACTGCGTAACTTCCCCATAAGTAATCCTGGGTACGTTCGAAGAGGCGCTTGAAAAGAGGATAGGCCTCTTGGTAGCGACCTAATCGGAAGAGCTCGATAGCTGTCCGTGGGTCTTGGGCCCAGACGCAGGCCAGTAAGAAAAAGAGCTTTTTCATAGCTTACGGAGGTCATTCCAAAAAGCAAACATCATAAGGGCTAAAATGAAAGCTAAACCCACATATTGAGCTATCTCTCGCAGGCGATAAGACGGTTCTCGCCGAAATACTGCCTCTATCCCTAAGAAAAGAAGATGCCCTCCATCCAACAGCGGGATAGGAAGGAGATTCATTATAGCTAAAATCAAGCTGAGTGCGGCAGTGAAGGCCAGGAAACTCTTCCACCCCCCACTTGCATAGCTTCGCCCTGCTACACGAGCGATACCTATCGGCCCCGAAAGGCTGTCCGATATGCGCATCTGCCCTGTGATGAGGTAATACAAGGCCTTTAGATTCCCTACGGTGAGCCTATACGACTGACGGAAGCTTTCTAAAAACGCCCCTTCTATGGAGAGAGTATACGACTCCTGGGGTAGATCGACGCCAGGGACTACGTGAATCCGACCTGCGCTATCCAGCCCTACTGTAAGAGAAAAAGCTCTGCCTTTTCGATAGACTTGTAATGTGACAGAATCTGTTTTTACCCGTTGTAAAGCAGCACGCAAGTCGGAGAAGCTCTGGATGGGGACCTCATTTACAGCGGTGATGCGATCGCCTTTTTGGATCCCAGCCCGAGCGGCAGGTCCACCCGGTATAGGCTCCACCACAGCAGGTAGACGTGGGAGAAATACCTCCTTTTCCTTTCCATAGAGCTTCAATAAACTGTCTCTTTGGGTAGCATCGACTTGTAGCTGTATCATACGCCCCCCTCTCTCGATCTCTAAGTAGGGATTTTCCTTTATTAACCACTCTGGGGAGGCCACTTTATCCAGGTAAGCGGGCTCTCCATTCACAGCCAAAAGGCGATCTCCAGCCTGTATGCCCAAAAGGGGAACAGCCTCTATTCCATCTTTCCACCGGAAAAGAGGGATTCGTTGGATACCTGATGCGTAGAAAAGGGCCGTCAAAACAGTTATGGCGTAGAATATGTTCAAAAAGGGCCCCCCTACAATCACAATAGCTCGCTGATAGAGAGGCTTTGCACGAAACTCATCTGGCTGAGGAGGAGTGGGAATGTCGGATCTTTTACCCAGCTGGCTCTCATCCACCATTCCCGCTATTTTGACGTACCCTCCCAATGGTAAAAGACCGATGCCATATTCAGTACCGCCTTTTTTCCAGCTGAAAAGCTTACGGGGCCAATCAAAAAACAAATAAAACTTTTCTACTCGCATGCCAAAAGCTTTGGCAGGGAGGAAATGCCCTACTTCATGGATGATAATCAAGAGACTAAGGGCCAGTAAAAAAAGGCCGAGAGTGAGCACCAGTCAAAGATAAGGAAAAGCTTCAGGGCAAGAAAAGGCGCAAGCAGAGAATACATAGGCGCTTCCAACAGAGAGGAAGTTTGTTCTTTTTATAGGAGGAAGAGCAAAGCGGACATCATAGGAGCAGGCTACATCGGAAAAGAGGGAAATACTAAGCAGGACGAGGAGGATTGAGTGGGGAAGAGCTCTAACGAGCTTTTTTCTTCTTCTGCTGCCTTTCCATCGCTCGTCTTTCCCGACGAGAGGGGGAGGGAGAACTTTCTGGAGCAGCTGAACTGCTTATGGCCTCATATTGGGGAGCAGGACCGGAGCTACTACTGGAAAAATAGTAGTCCTCTGCTTGCTGGGCCCGCATACGAGAGAGATCGCGAGCACGTGGCTGCCGATGAGAAGTTTGTCGCTCCTCATATATCTCCATCCGAAAGAGAAGGGAAAGAACCTGCTGGCTGAGCCGATCTACCATCTCACGAAAGAGCTTGAAAGCTTCAAACTTGTACACCAGAAGTGGATCCTTTTGCTCATATACCGCTGTTTGGACGCTGTGACGAAGGTCATCGAGCTGACGAAGGTGCTCTACCCATAGGCTATCGATCTGGCTCAATGTAACTGCTTTCTCCACTTCCATAAAAGCACTTCGTCCCTCCGAACGCAGAATATCGGGTATAGAAAGGACCACTGGCAACCGCAGCGTGCCATCCGTGAAGTCTACTTGCAGCCACTGTGCATCGGCAAACTGACGATAGATAGACTGTGTGTGTTCATGAATCAAACGATTAATGCGATTCCGTTTGCTTTGATAGAAGGATTGTGCCTGGGTGTACAAAAGAGCCGCTATGCGTTCGGGTTGGAAAGGCTCGAGATCCGCAGCGGTTATCTGCGGTAAGAATGCGAGGGTGCGCACACAGTCATATGCGAGCGCTTCTGCATCCTCTGGACGAGAGTACCGCCCTACCATACCTAAGAGAAAATCTTGGAGCATGTTGGACAGGTCCACTTGAAGCCTATCTCCGAATAGGGCACTTCGTCTTCGGGCATAGATGGCTTTGCGCTGCTGGTTCATTACCTCATCGTATTCCAAAAGGCGCTTTCGGACTCCGAAATGGTTGCGCTCCACTTGCATTTGGGCATTGGTGATTGTGCGGGTTACCATGCGTCCCTGGATCGACTCGTCTTCCTTGAACTTGAGAAAGTCCATCCATTTGCTCATCCGCTCGTAGTTGAAGAGCCGCAATAGGTCGTCTTCTAAGGAGGCAAAAAACTGAGAAGAGCCTGGATCGCCTTGCCTGCCTGCTCGTCCCCGTAGCTGGTTGTCTATGCGACGAGCTTGATGATGCTCGGTGCCGATGACAGCAAGCCCTCCCAGCTCTGCCACACCAGGCCCCAGCTTGATATCGGTTCCCCGTCCTGCCATGTTGGTCGCAATCGTTACAGCCCCCTTCAAGCCTGCTTGAGCTACGATTTCCGCTTCTCGTTGATGCTGTTTGGCATTGAGTACATTGTGAGAAATACCTGCCAGCTTAAGCATTCGGCTCAAGAGTTCCGATGTTTCGACAGAGGTTGTTCCAACCAGTACTGGCCGACCTACTTCATGTAGCCGCTGTATTTCCTCGATAATCGCGTTGTATTTGGCTCGCTGAGTGCGAAAGAGAATCGTTTCCTCATCTTTCCTGATACAAGGTTTATTGGTGGGGATAACAACCACATCAAGCTTATAGATATCGTAAAACTCTTTTGCTTCCGTTTCCGCAGTACCTGTCATACCAGCTAACTTGTGGTACATACGGAAGTAGTTTTGTAGGGTTACGGTCGCCCAAGTTTGAGTGGCCCCTTCTACGATGACTCCTTCTTTGGCCTCGATAGCCTGGTGAAGCCCTTCTGAGTAGCGACGTCCGGGCAAGATCCGCCCTGTATGCTCATCTACGATGAGCACTTGGCCATTCATGACTACATAGTCTACGTCTTTTTCGTACAGGACATAGGCGCGGAGGAGCTGCTGGACTGCGTGCAGCTTCTGGGCTTTTTCCGCATAGGACCGATACAGGTTCTCTTTCTTCTCCGCTTTTTGGGAGGGGGACAGGGTGGTATCTCCATCGATCTCAGAGAGCAAGGAGGCCAAATCTGGCACTGTAAAAAGAGCTGGGTCTTCCCCGTACTGAGCTATTCGTTCTATCCCCTTATCAGTGAGCTCTACTGAATGATTCTTTTCATCCACTACGAAGAGCAAATCGGCATCGACCTCGGGCATCCGACGGGCGTTATCTTGCAGATAAAATGCTTCTGCTTTTTCGAGGATAGGCATGACACCGGGTTCAGCCAGAAACTTCAGAAAGGGACGATACTTCGGGGTAGTGCGCTGGATTCGCAAAAGAAGGATACCCCCTTCTTCGGGCTTATTCTTTCCTTCTCCGATTAGTTTCTTTGCACGATGGAGGGTTTCTTGAGTAGCTTTTCGCTGCTCATTTACCAATCTTTCTATCAAGGGTTTGAACTGCCTATATAAGTGGTCATCGCTATGTTGGACAGGACCTGATATGATGAGGGGAGTACGAGCTTCATCTATGAGAACGGAATCCACCTCGTCCACGATAGCATAATGGTGTTCTCGCTGAACCATTTGATCGGGTGAGGTTACCATGTTGTCGCGCAAGTAATCGAAACCAAACTCATTGTTGGTCCCATACGTGATATCGGCTTGATAAGCCTGTCTCCTACCCTCAGAATGGGGCTCGTAATAGTCTATGCAATCGACACGCAAGCCATGAAAGGCCAGAAGGGGACCATTCCACTCCGCATCTCGCTTAGCCAAATAATCATTTACGGTAACAATGTGCATCCCCAATCCGGTCAGGCCGTTTAGGTAAGCAGGTAGTGTGGCGACGAGTGTTTTTCCTTCACCAGTGGCCATTTCAGCGATTTTCCCCTCATGTAAAACGATACCCCCCATGAGCTGGACATCATAATGTATCATGTTCCATTCCAGCTCATGTCCTCTCACTTTCCATATATTCGGCCAGATAGCTTGATCCCCTTCTATGCGGATGTGCGGATATTTTCGGGCCATTTCTCGGTCCCAGTCAGAGGCGGGAACAACCAGCTGTTTATTTTCTGTAAGTCGACGGGCCGTTTCCCGTATGATAGCGAACGCCTCGGGAAGGAGCTCCTTGAGGATAGCTTCGAGACGGCGATTTCGCTCCAGGCGAAGCTGGTCAAGTTGCTGGAAGAGGCGGGCTTGAGCTGGTACATCACCGGTCGAGATGGCTTCCTGAATCGCTTGCTCGACCTGAGCCCGCTCGGTTTCGATCGCTGCTATAGCTTGCCGTATTTGGGTTCGCAAGGCTTGGGTACGGTCCCGGAGTCCCTGGTCAGAGAGCTCACGTAAAGCAGGGGATAAGCGATTGATTTCATCCACTATGGGGCGCAGCCGAGCCACATCTCTCTCCCGCTTGCTACCGAAAAGGCGGGCTATCCACGTTAGCATAAGCTAAGCAAAGGTAAGGCAAATACCAGGGCGCAGTCACCGAAAAAGTAGTTTGCTTCTCAAAAGGAAACTTTTCAACCGACGCCAGAGATTTTTCAAACGATAAAGATACGCCCTCCAAGGTCGCGGAAGGAGTCTGCCTCTCCCTCGAAGTGGTAATCGAATCCGAATCGTCGTTCCCTGACCCAGGCCACTCTCATGGACGAAAATCGCTCCTTTATGATATTCTTCTATCACCCTTCGGGAAAGGCTAAGACCAATGCCCCAGCCTCGTGCTTTAGTGGAATAACCGGGGCGAAAGATTTCCTCCCACTGGGGAGGAGAGATCCCTCGACCTGTATCCTGTACATCTATCCATATTTCCTGTCGTCGAAGGGTCATTCGGATAGTAATCGTTCCTCCCTCAGGAGGCAACGCATCGAGGCTGTTTCGAATAAGATTTTCTACTACCCACTTGAGCAAAATGCTATTAACGGGGAGCACCACCTCTGAATAAGAAGGTGGGATAAACTCGATTCGTATCGTGGGAGGAACCTTTGCCTGAAAATATTCAACCACTTCGGATATAATAGGAACTATTTGTTGACTTTTCAGCTGAGGTTCCGATCCGATTTTCGAAAATCTATCCGATATTTCGGTTAGCCTCTTCAAGTCCGCTTCCATGTGAGGGAGCATTCTTGAAAGAAGAGAGGGAGATTCTTTTAAGATCTCTATGGCTCCTACTAAACCAGAAAGGGGGGTACCCAGCTGATGAGCGGTCTCTCGAGCAAGTCCTACCCATAACCTATCTTGCTTGTACCGATGTGCTGTATAGAGAAAGAATGCCCATACGATAGCTGCGATGAATATCAATCCAGAGCTTACCACAGGCATCCACCGAAGCTGCCTCAAAATGAGGGGTTCACCATAGTAAATTTTTAGGTACCGCCCTTCTGCAAAGTTGACTTTCACAGGGGGAAACTCTATCGTGTCTGCATGTAGAAGGGGAAGGTAGTTCTCTACATAAGGAGCAGAAGGAAGATCTTCTTTTATTTCATGTAGATTATGACTGAGAACTCTCCCACTCTCATTCGTGAGAATCAATGGAACTAAAAAAAGACGGGAGCCTGCCTTTTTATCAGGGAAAAGATACTCCCACAGAAATTCGCCTAAGCATTCTTCTGGGGCTTGTGCCGCATATCGAAGGGCGTCTGCATAGAAATGCACCAACGTCGTCTGCTGCCGAAGCAGTCGAGTTGCTAAAACTCGAGCATAGGCAGATATAGCGATGAAAAAAAGCAGTAAAAGAGAAATGGCCAGGGCGATCCACCGCAGCCGCATGTTTATTCCAAGCTACAGGGAGTGGAGGGTGGAGGGGCATCATTTAATCGAAGCAGATACTCTGAGCAACTATCGATGCGGAAGTATCGTCGGGCGACAGCCGCAGAGCCAAAAATACCCAGGCCCCCCTGAACGTTGGTATATTCGGGTTTGACAGTGGTGAAATCGGTCGTGGCCGGGTCATTCACCCGTAAATAGTTGTACAGAGCCGTGTCCAGTGCAGTTATCTGAAGAGACCAGGCTTGGCTAAAACGGCTATTATCATACACGTAGCGCACGCCCGGCTTGTTTAGGTTGGCATAGGCCGTACGAAGAAGCTCTTTTTCCTGAATCGTGTAACTCTGAGAAGCTGGGCCAGTCGGAGCCAGTCTTCGAGGTCCAATCCGAAGGGTACGCCAAACCGTATCTGAACCCTGTATCTCGCCGTAGAAAAAAATAAAGCTTAGCTCATACCCGCCTGCTAAGGAAGGAAGCTGGGTATTGAACTGAGGGAAAAATTGAAGTACGTATCGTTTCGTCAAATCTATCGTAGGATAAGAGAGCTGGTTCGCAATGAGAACCGTAGACTCAGGACGGGCGATATAGGGAGGAGAAGGCACCACGGTGGAGGCATGCACATTGAGGAGGGGATTGTCGGGAACTTCGATCGACAGTGCATATCGCTGCCTGGGAAGAGGCCGCATGGGAAGGCGATAGACAACCTGTACGGGATAAAAAGGCTGAGAGGGATTCTTGAGAACGGTTTCGGGGATACCAATCCATTCCCTCTGCCCATCGGAAAGACGAACTACTGCAGAAACGCTCAGGTCCGTGCGTGCGGCGTAGGCTGCTGCATCTTCTCGTGTCACAAACAGACGACCTACACGAACGTACTGAGAGTCTGCGTCTGTATGTAGAATAGCATATACGACGAGACGCTCCCGTGCCTCTGGTGCGATGAGCTCCACATCTGTTTTGCATCCTACAAGTAGACTAAAAATAGTTAACCGTATGTACCTTTGCACTCGCACTTAGCAAATGTACCAGCCCAAGCGCATATCCTTGACTGAAAGCCAGAATCAACTAATCGAAGTATGGGGGA
This sequence comes from Bacteroidia bacterium, assembly GCA_026413325.1. Classification (GTDB taxonomy): domain Bacteria; phylum Bacteroidota; class Bacteroidia; order SpSt-205; family SpSt-205; genus SpSt-205. The sequence goes on from JANZYW010000029.1 coordinate 11,196, forward strand.
GATTGGCCCATTCCTGGGGGGTAGGGCCAACAATGGCCCAGATTTTTGCCTTATTGTACGTGTACCCAGAGCCCTTGGATAGCGACGCTATCATCGAGGTGCTATCTATCAGTCGGGGAAATGTAAGTATAAACCTCCGAAAGCTCATCGAATGGGGACTGATCCATAAAATAGATTTACCCAGCACCCGACGTTCTCTCTATACCGCTGAAAGGGACATCTGGCTAATCGCATCAAATATCGTGCGAAAACGTTTTGAGCGGGAGATAGCACCCATCAACGCACTGCTATCCGAGCTTCTCCATCGCCCAGACGTACAGGCAGATACCCATACCCAGGCTTCCCTGCATCAGATTCGAGAGGTGCTCTCTGCGGTCAATATGGTCACCCAGTTAGCCTTGCCTATCATGGTCACCGCAGATAGAGATCGATTTCTCAAGATTCTTCGCCATTGGCAAAAGCGCTTTGGAGATGCAAATCGTCTACCAGGATCCGTTTCTGGTGATAGCGGTTAAGCCCTCTGGCGTTCCCAGTTTACCCGAACGGAATCACGCACCGCAAAAGGATGCCCTCACTTGGCTGCGAATGCACGTACACCGAGAAGCAAACCTTCTCCATCGCCTGGACAAACCCACTTCGGGCCTATTAGTAGCCAGCTGGGACCCTGCGGTTTTTCGAGAACTGTATGCGCAGTTTGCACAGCATCAAGTAGAGAAAAAGTACTGGGCACTCGTACAGGGGGAGCCAGACTTTGATGGGGCAGAGTTAGTCGCTCCGATCAGTTCGGACCCTCCTCGCATCGACCCACATGGAGGGAAACCTGCCCTGACAATCGCCCATACCATCGAGTTTTTTCGAGGATATGCCTTAGTTCTCTGCGTGCCCGCTACGGGACGAATGCATCAAGTGCGCCTGCACCTGGCTTACTACGGCTTCCCCATTGTAGGGGATACAAAATATGGAGGGAACCCCCTCTATCTCTCTTCCTTTCACCCTCGATACAAGCCCCCTCGAAAAAAACCGGAAAGACCTCTCCATTCTCCAGAAAGCATCTTCCTCCATGCAGGCTACCTGGGGTTCCACCACCCTGTCATGCAAAAAAAACTTACAGCAGAGGCGGCTCTTCCCTCTCACTTCGAGATAGCGCTCCGCCAACTGCGTCGCTGGGCTCATCGTCCGAATAAGAATCTGTCTTCTTCCGTTGAGGGACCAGGTGAGAAACTATCCTAACAAAAGCCAAGTAATGTTCTTTTCCCCACATATTTCTCCTCATTATCTGTTAAAAACCCTTCGATAGTATTCGGCTAAAAATAGAGCTGTAGCTGAACTGACGTTCAGGGATTCAACTTCTCTTTTGTGAGGAATGGTGAGGTGAACCTGGCAAATACGCTCATAGTCGGAAGGGAGACCTTCTCCCTCCGCTCCAATCAATAAAATCGACGGCTGCAGCCAATCCCAAGCCCAATAGGGTATAGCCTCCCTTCTGGGCGAAACTGTCGCAGCCAGTGTCCATCCCTTTTTTTGTAGAGCTTTCAGGGCTGAAATGGGCCGAAGCTCTCGGATGATTTTGAGGAGAGGCAAAGTGCCTGCGCTGGCTCGCCATAAAGCATCATTTGACAACAAAGGGCTACCTTCTGCTCGCAGGAGAATCCATTCTACCCCAAAGGCAGCTGCATTCCGACAAATCGCTCCCACATTCCGCGGATCAGTGACCCCTATTAGCGCTAAAGCCACTCCAGAAGGAGAAGCCTCCAGTAAGTGAGCTGCGGTATAAAGAGAAAGAGGACTCAGATACGCGCACCAGGTGTGCCCTGGCTGCAGCTCTGATGAAGGGACCTGCTGAAAAGGAATTCGATGCTTCTTAATGAGCTCCCATAGAGAGGGGGGAGGGGGGGCTCCCTTCCGCCATACCACCTTTTCCACACAGCTTCCTCCCTCGATAGCTCGCCTCAACGCACGGATGTCCGTAACCTTTATTTTTTCCACACACTTTGATATTCTAAACGACGTTGGAGATGCCAAGTCCCTCCTTCATAGAAGAAGTGAAAAGAAACTCCCTCTCGAGGATAAACCCAGACTTCTCGGACAGGGGTGAGCAAAAGGATGGGAGGAGTGCCATAGAATAGATAGATCAACCCTCTATCGGAACGTTCACCCGATTTGATGTCCGAAAAACGATGAAAAGCTACTTCCCATTTTTCAGCAGAGGGAGGAGGGAGGGTTGCCCCAGGAGAAGCGTAGTTTGCAGGAGGCCAACGACAGGTCCAGAAAATTCGGCTGCTATCTCCCTTGAGATACCAGGCACACGGAGAAGGCACCGATTTGGACCTTTTACGATAGGGACGCAAGAGATAAGGAGGAGCAGGAGGAGTCGTATCTACATCCGCTGGCACAAAAATCGCTGACCAGATGCTATCACCAGGTAGTGCCTGTCCCACGAACACATCGCGGTACCTTACCTTTACAGGTAAACGCAACACACAGGTAGAAGTTTCAACCCAGTTTGGGGTGCAAATACAAGGCCAGAGAGCCCGTGCATACAATGGCCCTTCCGAAGCTTCTGGGCAGGACAAATACAAAGCAACCATGCTCCCTGGAGAGATACTCGATGTATACCAGCCTAACGAACCCTCCCAAATGGGTCTCGCTGGGAGAGAGAACGTAGTCTCTGCCGCTTCCCCCTTCTCTGACTGCACACGCAAAGAGACAGAAATCACCGTATCAAACGCATAAGGAAGCCATTCTTCAAGTTTGACTTGAAGGCAAAGAACCCACCAGCTTGTGTCTATACGAAATATCTGCACACTAAACTTAGAACCCATGTCTGGAGAAGCTCGCTCGATCCAAATGTCCTGAGCATCAGCGACCAGAACGAGGCACAGCCAGAGAACGGCTACTCTCATACAGCTTGAGAGCCTGTTCTGAAATAGTTGTATCTCCTAAAGCCATCGCCCCTCGGGCCGTCATCTCAAGTCCATAACTAAGCATGTCATCTAAAGGAATGCGTCGGGACTGAGCGTATTCTATCTCTTCTTTCAGTATCTCCAAAGCTTTCGCATACAATAGCTTAGCTTGAGCCGAATCGCGCAAGGCAAACCACAAGCCTGCCTCTTGAGCGATCTGATAAGGCTCCATTGGACAACTTTCCCAAGAAATTTTTTCTGTCAAAAATCGGAGAAGAGCCTTGCCCCGCTCTCTCAGCTGAGACGCCAAAAGGGTATCCCGAAGGGTATCTGCTTTCTGTGCATACCAATCCACTAACCTGTAAAACACTGAGCGGTAGTTGGCTATCATTCGTTGGGTATTGCTATCGTAGAAAATATCGGGCCGATCGAGATTGCGGTATCGGTAGACCTGGGTCAATAACTGCTCCGTCAGACTGTCTTGAATAGCGGCATTATAGATACTTCCTCGAGCACCTCCCTGCGGCTTGAGAGGAAGCAGTTCATACACTTGCCCTCTCACATACAGATAATCCTGCAGACCCAGGTAACTGAAACTGGGCAAGGTATTCGCAAAGCATATGGGGCGCTTCCATCCCTCTCGGGCATTGGTCAGGATTATGTCTAATGTCATGTAGTCCTGCTTGAGGAGGTAGCTGTTTTGATCGTTCCCTCGTACTGGAACCTCCCAAATGAGGGTGTCAGCCCACATTTCAAGGCTTACAGATGGAAGTTGGGGATAGTTTTTCAAAAAGGAATCCTTGTCTATAGGTAACCGGAGGGATTGACGCTTAAAGGGGATTGTTGCAGCCTTTTCTCCCATGAATAACTCATCACGAACAGAAATAGGTAGAGGAGCAGCACCATTCGTAGTTTGGTACTTCAACTGCGTGATGTACCAATCTGTGTTAAGCAAACTTAGGTTGACTATCCGCACATCAGTCCGAACCCCCTCTACTTCTTGAAGATACCATAGTGGGAAAGTGTCATTGTCACCATTAGTGAATAGAATCGCATGGGGAGGGCAAGAGATGAGAAAGTTATACGCGCTATCGGGCGGCACATAGTTGCCCGCACGAGAATGGGCCTTCCAGTTTTGGACAGCCATCAGGAGAGGAACTCCCACAGATGCCACCCCAACAGGAAGGTCAACCTGTTTTTTCAAATACCGCTCTGCATATTCAGCTAAGGCGACCACTCCTAACCCAGTCCATATGGCAAAGAGAATAAAAGACCCTACATATGAGTAATCTCGCTCACGAGGCTGGTTGGGCGGTTGATTGAGATAGAGGATGATGGCCACCCCCGTGAAAAAGAAAAGAGCGGTCAGAGCCGCGAAATGTCTTTTATGTCGCTGAGAGTGCCAGCTTATGCCCAAAATGCCAAGCAGAAGGGGAAGGTAGTAGTAATGCGCTCGGGAGGGGTCCTTCTTTCGGCGGGAAGGAAGCTTTTTATCTCTCCAAAAAGCAAGGCCGCTTTCCCAGTCGCTATCCTGTACCTCCGATTCTCGCCCTACGAAGTTCATCAAAAAATAACGGATATACATATGATAAAGCTGGTACTCCCAAAAAAATCGGAGATTCTCTATGCCTGTAGGCTTATCATCATACGGACTCTGCGGGTCAGAACCTTTATTTTTTACAAAGTTTATATAACTAAAAGGACCTTGGCCCGAGTAATGGGAAGGGCTCCACATCCGAGGGAAAAACCGATAGTCTTTGCCCGCATATTTGTAGGAAAGCCGTGGACCCTCATACGTATATCGGTCAGAGTTGGGATACCGAAGAAAGATCTCCCCTTTTTCTTCTGTTCCTACGGGCATTGCATTGTAGAGAGTTCCCCATAGGATAGGAGTTTCTCCGTACTGCTCGCGTTTGAGATAACTCAAAAAGTTGGGTACATTTCCTGGATCATTCTCATCTATAGGAGCTCCCACTTGAGATCGTATGAAAATAACTGCATAAGACGAATATCCTAAATAGATGAAAAGCAAGCTCAAGGCCGCTGTGCTCAAAATCGGGTGTTTTTTACGCTGTGCATACCATACGAAAGCCCCCAATATCCCAAAAAGAAGCACGATGAATAAAGCAAGTCCACTTCCGAAAGGCAAGCCCAATCCCTTTACCTCCCCCGTCTCGGGATTAGTAGTTCCAACTAACCACCGTTCAAGAGGCCAAGCTAAGGATACTGTGTATTGAATTACGCCATATTGAAGAAAGCCCAGTAGGATGCCTCCTACTAAAAATGCCAGCAGTGCGCCTCTCCAGGAGACTTTTTCCGATTTCCGGAAGTAGTACATCAGTGCCAAGCCAGGTAAAGTGAGGAGATTGAGTAGGTGCACGCCGATAGAGAGACCAAACACGAATGCAATCAGTATCAGAAGCTGATTTTGCCGGCGGGGACTCTGCGTCTCCTCCCACACGCACATGAGCCAAACCACTAAGGCGGTAAAAAAGGCGCTGGGAGCATACACTTCTGCTTCCACTGTATTAAACCACACGGAATCTGCAAAAGTCGTTATTAGCCCTCCCACCAGGCCAGAGAGACCCACTCGGAGGCTATCAGGCACACCTGTGGCCTTCTTCGCAAAATGCATGGTCACCCACGCTATCAAAAGAGAAGTGAGAGCTCCTGATAGGACACTCACCCAGTTGATGAAATAGGCTACTTTATCCGAAGAAGGTGCAAGTAGGGCAAAGACTCGGGCTACGACCAAATACAGGGGTGCACCTGGTGGATGAGGCACTTGCAGTTCGTTCGCCGTGGCGATAAACTCGCCACAGTCCCAGTAACTGGCTGTGGGGGCCACCGTCAGTCCATAAGTAACTAAGGCTGTGAGGAAAACCAGGCCGCCGAAAAGCCAAGTCTGCTTTCGGTATTCCATCGCGGGCAAAGATAGCCTTTCACGGTGGGGTAAGACCTACACGAATACTTAGATCAGAGCGAAGTTGGATCAGGGGGTCCGCTTGTACTTTGAGCTCCCAAAAAGATTGCCATTCGGGATAAGCCCCTCGAAACTGTTGGGGGTCGAGAAGGCTATCTTTGGTGAGATAGATTTTTCCTTCCCATGCGAGAACAACATCTATGAGAGCCTTCAGAAATAACCGCATTTCTGGCGTGTTGGGGAGGTCTATCGCCAGAGTCCACCCTGGCCCAGTAAACGCCAAAGGTCCTTTTTGTGCTCCTAAACGTTTCACTACGGTCAGAAAACTTCGAGCAGGTGCTTTCTGGAGCTTTGTCCAAATCACCCGAAATCCTTCTTCGCTGGGGACTATAAACTGAAATTGTAAAAAACCTCGATACCCCCACAGTCGATTCCACTTTTGGACCCCATCAAGGGGGAAAAAATAGGGCGCATAGGGCAGTACTGTCTCCTCTTCTGTATGCCGATACCAGTACCAAGCGCTGATCACTGCACGACCGAAAGAGTTGAATAACCGAAAAGGAGGAGTGAAAGGAACACCGAATTGAGCTCCCCGATAAATCCGAAAAGGTTTTTTCCTATAAGCAGCGGGTAGATCCGAAGAAATCTCTGCCCATCGCCCAAGATGCACGATACCTCGATTGGTTCGATGAAAGTGGTCTAACCACGCTACCGCATAAGGAAACTTGCCTTCTTCCTCTTTCAAGGTTAGTAGCACCCGTTCCCAATCGGGAGCTTTCTTCACTTGATTGTGGATATACCCGCTGGGGATACGGGCAAGGCGCATACAAATACGGGTTATGATACCCGTAAGTCCCATTCCCCCAGCCGTAGCCCAGAAAAGGGGGTCAGCAGGCGTGACCCGTCGCTCTTCTCCGGAGGGGAGAAACAAGTCTATCCATTCTACATGGTCAGCAAAACTTCCCTCTCGGTGGTGATTTTTGCCATGGATGTTGCTGGCAAAAGCCCCCCCTAAGGTTACAAACTGAGTTCCAGGCACTACGATGGGAAACCAGCCCTGGGGTAGAAAACGCTGGATCACCTCGTAAAGACTCATTCCCGCCTCTGCGACCAAGCAACCTCGATCTTCATCCCATGCCAAGAGCGCCTTGTGACCCCGTACATCCCATGTGTAACCTCCGCTGTAAAAGGAAGCATCTCCATAACTCCTGCCCAATCCCCGGGGAATCCCCATCCCTTGTAAAGGAGCAGCCCTTTCCCAATCTATCCTATTTGTTTTTCCAGAGGGATAGGTTCCCCAGCCGCTGACTCTCTGCTCCGCCATGTTTTAGAACCAGATCCAGGGTATACCTAACATCTCTAACAAAGCCAGAAGGATGTAGGCCCCTCCCAGCACGATGAGGAACGGATCTGCAAAAAGGTCTCGACTGGGTTCTCCAGCTCCGCGATTGTGGGTAAGGTGATAATACCGAAAAATCCCCATTACGACAATCGGAAGGGTAGCCATCAGCCAGCGAAAGGAGGTATGCATAAGATACAACATATAGACTATGAGGGTGAGCGTAGCGGAAATCACCATGAGTTGGTCCAAATAATAAACCGAATAGCCTTTGAGGCTTCTGCGCCCTTCCTCGACATTTTCGGCATAGAGCAAGAGTTCATGGCGCCTTTTGCCCAAAGCAAGGAAAAGGGATAGAAAGAATATCGTCATAAATAGATAGCCAGAAACAGGGATGCTTCCGAGAGCAGCCCCCCCATAGATTCGTAGGAGGAAGCCAGCCGCTATACTAAATACATCCCATAGTGGGAGATCCTTGAGCCAGAAGGTATATAAAAGGTTGTTGAGGATATATAAGCAAAGCAGAAAGCCAAAAAGCGCTCCCAATGTAAATGCCCCGACCAAGGAAAAAAGAGCCAGCACTGCAGCGAGGAAGTAGGCTTCCTGCGGCGGGATCAAGCCAGCCGCTACGGGACGTAACTTTTTCCGGGGATGCAGGCGGTCCTTAGCATAATCCTTAGCATCGTTCATTGCATACACTGCAGAAGCAGCTAAGCTCCATAGAAGAAAGGCCACGCTCCCCTCAAAGAGGAGATCCCACCTCTTCGCAAAGAGAAGGGGAACGAATAAAAGAACATTTTTTGTATACTGATGTACACGTAGCAAATCCACCCATGCTCTCAAGCGAGAAGTCGCAAACATAAGAGGGTATAGTAAGCGGCTATCGCATCATCCATAAAAATACCCCAAAGGGTAGGAAGCTTTTCAGCAGATTCGGCCGGCCACAGCTTGACGATGTCCCAAAATCGGAAGAAGCAAAATGCGCCAATGCTTTTCCCCAGCGAGATCCAGGGATCGATACAAGCGATAGCCAATAGGGCTATCACTTCATCCGCCACGAACCATCTCGGGTCTTTGGAGGGGAGGGGAGAGAGACGCTTGGCAGCCCATACACTAAAAGCTAAAGCCGCTAAGAGAAAGAAGAGCCTGCCCCACCATGGGAAAAGGCTCTCGATCCAAGCCAGTAGCCAGCCCACTCCGCTTCCCCACGTAGCAGGGGCAAAAGGCAAATACCCACTTCCAAGGCCGTTAATCCATCCAAGAGCGACCTTATCCCATACATCAGGTGAGCAAGAAGGAAAAGAAGACGACTTACGCAGTTGCAAGTTCTACTCAGACAAGAGACGAAGCGCTGCTCGAGCTGCGGCCTGTTCTGCTTCCTTTTTGCGCAGACCTGTGCCCGTACTCACCTCTTTCCCATTTAGCTTCAAACAGACTAAAAAAACCTCTCCTCGATGGGTCCTGCGCCGCTCCTGCACGATGAACTCTACCTGCCCTAACTGTTTTTGCTGCACAAGCTCCAGAAGACGCCCTTTGTAGTTGAACTCGGTGGTTTCTATTCGATTCCAGCTAATCAACGGAAAAATCTGCTTACAAATAAAGCTCTGGGCGGATTTATATCCCAAATCCATATAGATAGCTCCTATCAAAGCCTCCACTACATCAGCTAAGTAGTCTGGCCGTTTAGGTAGCGACCCCGAAGTGGTGAGAAAAGAGGGAAGCATTAGCCGCTGAGCAATCTCGACCAAATGTTCCGTGTTGACGACTTTGGCCCGTAGCTCAGTCATTTCTCCCTCATCGAAATGAGGATAGTGTCGAAAGATATAATCCGTCACCACCAGCTGGAGAACTGCATCCCCTAAAAACTCTAAGCGTTCGTAAGAATCTGCAAGGTACGATTCTCTCGATTGGGAGGGAGAAGGCAAAGAAAAGGCCGCCTTATACCACCTAATATCACGAGGCCAAGAACCGATGAGTTTCCGGAGTTGCCGATACCCTTTACTTTCCGGTCCTACAAACCGGTGAAGCCAGCCCCTCATTCCACATATCGCTTGAAGACAATACAAGCATTATGACCACCAAAGCCGAAACTATTGCTTAGTGCATGTCGTATCTCACGACGCACAGGGGAATGAAAAGTGTAATTTAAGTCACACTCCGGGTCATCTATAAAGTGATTAATAGTGGGGTGCACCACCTGATGATATAACGATAGCACGGTAGCGACAGCTTCTATGGCTCCAGCTGCACCCAATAGGTGCCCCGTCATGGATTTCGTTGAACTGATATTGAGCTTGTAGGCGTGTTCTCCGAATACCTCTTTTATGGCTTGAGTCTCTGATATATCTCCCAATGGGGTAGAAGTGCCATGTACGTTGATATAATCCACTTCTTCTGGGGAGATGCCAGCGGAGTTGAGTGCTCTGCGCATAACGAGAGCTGCCCCTTTTGCACAAGGAGCTGTTATATGATGTGCATCCGCTGAAAGGCCTGCTCCCACCAGTTCCGCATAAATGCGCGCTCCACGACGCCGGGCATGATCCAGCTCTTCTAAGACCAAGGCCCCGGCTCCTTCCCCCAATACGAAACCATCCCGGTCTTTATCGAAGGGGCGACTGGCGGTCTTAGGATCATCATTTCTCTCGGAGAGAGCTCGCATTGCATTGAAGCCTCCCACCCCGGCCTCGTTGATAGCTGCCTCCGTGCCTCCCACGACCATCACATCCGCCATCCCCGAACGGATCAGGAGAAATCCATCCGCTAATGCATGAGAGGAGGAGGCACAAGCAGAGACGGTAGCATAGTTGGGGCCCCGATAGCCATATTTGATAGAGAGATGACCCGCTGCGATATCGATGATCATTTTGGGGATAAAAAAGGGATTGAAGCGAGGTGGAACGCCGGGCGTATAGCCGCGCATTTCTTCAATAAAAGTGTGAAGCCCGCCGATACCAGAAGCAAAAATAACCCCCACAGAATCCTTATCAATATGGGCTTTGTCTAAGCCAGCGTCTCGAATCGCTTCGTCACCCGCCACCAGCGCATACTGGGTAAATGCATCCATTTTTCGAGCCTCTTTTCGGTCGATATAAGCAGCAGGGTCAAACCCCTTTAGCTCGCATGCGAAGCGAGTCCGAAACTGAGAGGCATCAAAGCGGGTGATATAATCTGCTCCGCTAACCCCCCTAAGGAGATTCTCCCAATAAGTGGGGGCGTCCAATCCTATGGGGGTAAGGGCCCCAACACCCGTGACCACGACGCGCCGCATCAGGCGCTAGCATGCTGTTCTATGTACTGAATCGCGTCGCCGACCGTCTCTATCTTTTCTGCAACCTCATCTGGGATAGATATACCAAACTCCTTCTCAAACTCCATGATGAGCTCTACCGTATCCAAGGAGTCAGCCCCTAAGTCATTAGTGAAGGTGGCTTCGCGAGTAACTTTCTCTGGTTCAACGCCAAGCTTGCTGACAATGATGTTTTTCACGCGTTCTTCGATATTGCTCATAGGCGAAAAGTTTGGCCGCAAAGGTACAGAGTTCTCGTCTAACGCAAAGGGGGAAGAAGGGCCTCTCGAAGAGAGACCACGGTGGAAGTGTTGGGGAGAAGTAGAGCTGTTCGTATTCCTTTGATGGGTAAAGAAGAGAGACGGGCGCTACGTATCACGGCTCGAGCTCCGGCCTCTACCTCCTCAGTGGGGAGGTAACCCCAAGGCAAATCGATGGCTTCTTGGGGGAGCCTCGGCGTGGCCAGTAATACAAAATGGCGAAGCGATAATGCCTGTAATCTCGGCTGCGTGGTCTCTAAGTCCTGAAAAAATAAATCCGAGATCAAGATGAAGAAAGAGCGACGACGATGAAAGGAGGAAAACCAGCCTAACAGGGGTTGTAGACGAGTGTGCCTGCCACGTACAGGCTTATCTAATAGGAGGGCTAAGTTACCCCAAATCAGTTTTTCTCCTCGGCAGACGGAGGAAAAAGCTTCGATTCTGTCTGTAAAAGTTACCCAGCGGACGCGGTCGCCATTGAGTAGAGCAGAGAGACCCAACGCCACGGCTGCTTCCATAGTAAGGCGGATTTTTTCTTCTGAGATTTGCATGGAGGGGCTTCTGTCGATCGCAATCACACAGATAAGCTCTCGCTCTTCCCGTCCCAGTCGGATGTAGGGCAGGTTTTTTCGGGCGGTGAGGCTCCAGTGGATTCTGCGCCAGTCATCTCCTGGCTCATAAGGACGGGTATCACTAAACTCTATACCTTCTCCCTTGAAAGCAGACTGATACGGGCCGATAAGAAGGCTGGTTACAGGTCGGGAGAGGCGCCATCGGATACGATGTACCGTTTCTACTATTTCCAAAAGGTTCACCGTACAAAGTTTGGGTAACTTTGGCTGCCATGCAGCGAAAATGGCTTACAGAGTGGGGGATCCCGCTCCTCTTAATGGCCCTTTTTAGTATTGTCTATTTCTTCCCTTGGTACCAAGGATATCGTTTCAAGGCTTCTGACCAGATACAGCAGGGGTATATGGTGTACCCCCAAGAGAAAGCTGAAAAAGAGAGGGGGAAGCCTCCCTTCTGGGCCCCCCACCTTTTCTCCGGTATGCCCGCTTATTTAGTGTACTACAAGCCTGAGGGACAATACTTCTGGACGGCCATAGATATACTGGGACCCGTTTTTCGACACTATCCTCCTTTGATCCTTTTTGTGGGACTTCTGGGCTTCTATGTGTTTCTGCGGGTCGAGGGGGTAAGCTGGAGCTGGGCCCTGGGGGGCGCCATAGGATTCGTGCTTACCAGTTACTACACAAACATGATCGTGGCGACCCACTGGGGAAAGAGCAATGTGCTTTTTTCCGTCCCTTATGTATTAGCGGGTTTAGGACTTCTGCACCGAAAGCGCTGGGGAGCGGGCGTACTACTTTCTCTGCTGGGGTGGGCTGCCGTAGCGGGAGGGAACCATCCTCAAATGGCTTATTATGCCCTAACTGTCATAGCGGCCTACGAACTAAAATGGCTGATAGACGCATGGCGAGCAAAAGCGTGGCGCTCCTATTTTGTGAGTTTACTTGGGATAGGACTCACTGCAGGAGTAGGGAGCTTGTCTCAAATAGGGAGTCTCCTTCCTTTCTATGAATATGGGAAGTACTCGATACGGGGCGGGACTGAACTGGAGAGAGAGCAAGAGAAAGAAGTTTCTCTCAAATCGGGTTTAGACCCTGCCTATGCCCAGAGCTACTCTGCTTCTCGGGCAGAGCTCTGGACCCTTATCATACCGGACTTTGCAGGGGGTACCTCGCAGGAGGATCTAGTCCAGCGACTGGGGAAAAGCTCTTCTCTGCGAGAAGCCCTACAAAGCCACGGCATAGGAGACGTAGGTTTCCTGCGAGCAGTGCCTACCTACTGGGGAGGCTCTCCCTTCTCTGCAGGCTCCCTGTCTCTTATACACATCTGAC
>JANZYW010000002.1 GCA_026413325.1 Bacteroidia bacterium
CTGGACAATCTCTCACCTTCACGAGCTACAGTTGGGGGAAGCCCCATCAGTTCCAGTGGGAGATTCGACAGGGCGCTTCTGTAGTGGTTTCCTCAACGGATGGTCCCTGCGCCACCATTTCGGCCCCCGCTGCGCCCGGTACCTATGATGTATATCTGTCGGTGTCGAACCAGGTCGGTTCTGACGATACCCTCTACAGTGGATTTTTAGTGGTGCGCGATCCCGCGCAGGCAGCCTCCTTTCCTTTTACAGAGGGCTTTGAGAGTAGTACTTTCCCCCCTACTGGTTGGGTACGTGTCAATCCCGATGCTGCTACTGGCAATAGCAACCTCACATGGGAGCGGTATTCTTCTGCGGGACGAGGGAGCTTCGGAGCCAGCAACGCCAACGTGCGTATTCGAAACTGGAGTTACTTCAATCGAACCCAGCGAGATTATCTCATCACTCCGCTGATTTCCATTCCTGCTTCTGCTCAGAATCCTGCAGTCGAGTTTGATGTGTACTATCGGGCCCTTTACTGGGAAAATAGTACTGCCTCTCCTCCTGCTTATGGATACCTTTACGGGGACACCCTTGCTGTGTCTATCTCTGACGATTGTGGGGCGACATGGAGTCGGCTGTACTATAAGGGAGGGGAGGATTTAGACGTGACGGGAACTGCCATCCAGGTGGTCGGGACCAACCCAAGTGCATCTCAACACCAATCGGTGCCCCCCTCTGGAAGTAATACGGACTGGGTCCATGAGGTTGTGCCTATACCGGCTTCTTATAAGGGCAAAAGCGTTCTCATCCGGTTCGAGAATATCACAGAAATGGGGAATAACTTATATATCGATAGCATTCAAGTTCGGGAGAATGTCAGTACCTCTTATGTACATTCTTCTCGTGTGCCTGTAGTCTCTCTCTTCCCGAACCCTGCTACGGAAGAGGTGCAGCTTTGGGTTCAGCATGCGAGCGCTGGAAGGTTATTCTATCGCTTGGTCTCCCTCACAGGCCAGATACTCCAGCAGAGCACCTTTTCTCTCCAGGGCGGGGAAGTGCGGCAGAGTCTTGCGGTCGATAAACTCCCAACCGGTGTCTATCTCGTCGAGGTAGAGCTATCTTCTGGGGAGCGGTATATGTTGCGACTGGTTAAGGAATAGCGTTCGCTCTTTTAGAGAGCAGAAACCTCTTTTCGTAGCGGGTCAGAAGCTGAAATTTTTCTGGGTGCAGAAGCTGTGCGGGGGGCCAGCGCCTACAGGCGCTGGCCCCCCGCCATACAGAGATACAACCCAGCGCTATAGACTTTCTCTTGTGCCTTCTTCTCTATCAGTCTCAGATAGAAATCACGAGAATGTGCGGTTCTATGCGATACGCAGGCTGGCTACTTGTTCACCGCTGCCGCTCTTCGGTACCATTCGATCGCAGCTTCCATTCCTTTCCAAAGCTGATCAAGACGGAAATGCTCGTTGGGGCTGTGCACAGCATCCGTTGGAAGGCCAAATCCCATCAAAATCACGGGGCACCCACCAGCGACCTCACGAAGGGTATGAAGGATGGGGATAGACCCTCCTTCGCGGAGGGGGATAGGCCGTCGACCAAAAGCGGTCTCTACGGCCTCTTCAGCTATTTTGTAGAAAGGGGAGTTTGTAGGCGTCTCAAAAGCGGGAGCAGCCTCGTGAAGTCGTTCGATTTCTATTTCCACCCCTGCAGGAGAGATTGCTTGTACGTACGCACGAAAAGCAGCCCATATAGATTCAGGGTCTTGCCCAGGTACTAAGCGCATGGATACCTTGGCAGAGGCTTCGGCAGGGATGATCGTCTTGGCCCCGATGCCTGTATATCCACTTTTCATTCCATTCACATCCAGGGTAGGACGGATACTCACTCTCTCCAGAGGCGTGAAACCGACCTCACCTGCGAGTGAAGGCGATCCTGTAAGCTTTCGATAGTACTCTTCGTTGGCGGGAAGGCTCCGCCAGAGCTGCCGCTCTTGTGCGTCAGGAGCTTGTATCCCCTGATAAAACCCAGGGATTCGCACTCGTCCATCTCTTCCTTTCAAGGCGGTAAGAATATAAGCCAAAGCTAAAGCTGGATTCTCTACTATTCCTCCCAAGCTCCCTGAATGGAGATCTCTTTGCGGTCCCCGTACTCGTATCTCCGCATACAAGAGTCCACGCAGACCTACAGTGAGGGTGGGAATATCTTCGGCGAAAAAGGCCGTGTCTGACACGATTACCGCATCACTTTTCCATTTCTCTCGCCCTTCTTTCAGGAGGCTATACAGGGTCTCGCTGCCGGTTTCTTCTTCTCCTTCTATCAGTACATGTAAGGATAAGGGCAACTGCCCTTGAGTTTCAATAAAATACTCCCACGCTCCCAGATGAGCGAATACTTGTCCTTTGTCATCGCAGGCCCCTCGGGCATAAATGGCACCGTCTCGTATCTGCGGTTCGAATGGGGGCGAGACCCACAGCTCCAGAGGGTCAGGAGGCTGTACGTCGTAGTGTCCGTAGAAGAGGAGCGTAGGCGCCCCCTCAGGCCCTGCGTAATGAGCATATACGGTGGGAGGATCTCCCAGCAGCTCTACCTCAAATCCCATTCGAGAGAGAAAGCCCCGCAGCCATTCCGCAGTCCGTTGTAGATCGCTGCGATGGGTAGGGTGCGCGCTAATACTGGGAAATCGCAAAAAATCCTGTAACCTTTGAAGAAGTCTCTCTGTATTTTCAGCTATCCATAGACGTGGGGTCATAGAGGAGCAAATATGGGGCTCTCTATCCTATTCATAGACAGTTCGAAGGCGATCTATCATCTCTTCTTCGATCCACCCGGTACGCTGAAGGAAACCTACTATAGCGCGAAGCACTTCCTCTTGATATCGCTTTTTGTATACTTCGGGTTGAGAGAGCAATAGACGAGTAAGTGTGCGAATGTCGTCTTGTGCAGCGCTTCTTTTCCCGAGGAAAAAGGGAAGGTAATAGTAAAAGGAACCTCTCAGAAAGCGTACTTCCACGTCATGAGGGGTGCGCTGTACCTGAGCGTCCATCTGGGCAAAGGCTTGGTACAGATATTCGCGCTTCTTGAGCGGATTGAGTGCATAACGAGCTTTCAGAGCGGTTATTCCGTAGGTGTACATTTGAAGGGCAGGTTGGGGGCCATATCGATGGATAAGGGTATGAAAAAGCGTCTCCGCTAGAGGAAGGTATCTTTCTGATTGTACCGCAAGGAAGTATACTTTTTGCGCCCTCTGATAAAGGGTATCCTGATAAAAATCTTGAGCAAGGAGGTTACTCACGAAGAACATAACAATAGAAGCAACCCACTTCAAAGGGGGAGTCATTTTAACCGTTCGGTTGGGGTCAAGGGAGAGGGAGGGTATCTAACAGGGGGCGGTTGTGCTGATGCCAGGCGATAGTCCTTTCCAGGCCGTCCCAGAAGTCTACTTTAGGCTCCCAACTGAGTACCTTTCGTGCTTTTGATATATCTGCTTGTGTATGTAGAACATCGGCCTTCGGCATGGGGTGTTGGATGATGGAAGCTTTTCGTTGGAGTTTTTTCTCTATGAAAGCGATAACCTCCAGAAGAGAGGTAGGTGCTTTGCCTCCGCCGATATTGAATATCTCGTATCCAGAGATTTGTAAAGCTTTGACGGTGGCTTCCGCCACATCTTCTACATAGGTGAAATCTCGTGACTGCGTTCCGTCTCCGAAAAGCTCTATAGCTTGCCCTCTATGGGTCCATTCGATAAATCGAAATATACTCATATCAGGGCGTCCAGCAGGGCCATATACGGTGAAATATCTAAGAACAGCGGCATGGATCCCATAATGGTAATGATAGGTGTAAGCCCATACTTCCGCTGCTTTTTTAGAAGCGGCATAAGGAGAGATGGGAGTATTTACAGGGCTCTCTTCTGTAAAAGGAAGAGGGGCCCCCGCATACAAAGAGGACGTAGAAGCCAAAACATAGCGGGAGATTGCATGTCGTCGCATTAGTTCTAAGAGGTGGAGGCTGCCAGTGGCGTTGGTATGGTGGTACAGGACGGGATCAAGTAGGCTGACACGCACGCCCGCTCGGGCAGCGAGGTTCACCACTGCATCGAGTGGCACTGCGTAGGAAAAAACGGCTTGTAGAGACTCCCAATCGGAGAGGTCGGCAGGAAAAAATCGGAACTGAGGATGGGGCAATAAACGAGCCAAGCGATATTTCTTGAGGGAGGGGCTATAGTGATCGTTGAGATTGTCGATCCCGATAACTTCATGGCCTGCTTCTATGAGCTTCTGGGCGACATAACTACCGATAAAGCCCGCAGCTCCCGTCAGAAGAATACGCATATTTGTAGCCAAAGGTACGAGAATGGAAGGGGTAGTTGTTCGGACGTCGGGGGAACACCTCCATGTACGCACAGCGATCGGGCAGACGGTTTTAGCGACGTTGAGGGGGAGATTTCGACTGGATGAAGGCCCCTATACTGCACCGATAGGTATCGGAGACAAGGTGCGCCTTCGTGAAGAAGAGGGGAGGATGGTAATCGAAGAGATTTTTCCCCGCAAAAATTGGCTCGTACGCGTAGACCCCAATAACCCGTACAAAAGGCAGATCTTGTGTTGTAATATAGACCAGGCTTTTCTTCTCGTGACAGTTGAAATGCCTTTTACTCCTCTTCGTTACATAGATGGATTTCTGGTCTTGTGTGAATTGTATGGTATACCGTCGGGGCTCCTATTTACGAAATCGGATGTGCAGCTCAAACCCCGTTCCGCCCAAAAGAGGCTCCATTTTATGACCCTATATCGAGGGTTGGGCTACCCTGTGCTCTCGATATCCGCCCTCACGGGAGAGGGCATAGGCGATTTAGAAGAGCTTTTGCGAGGAAAACGAACTTTCCTTACGGGTCTGAGTGGCGTAGGAAAAAGCTCTCTCGTCAACAGGCTCATACCCGGTATAGACCTTCTTACCCAGCCCCTCGTTCGGACCACGAATCGAGGGCGCCACACTACTACGTTCTCCGCCTTGTATCATCTGCCTATAGGAGGAGAGATCATCGATTCACCTGGGTTTGGAGAGTTTCGACCCGGAGATATCGAGCCACACGAGCTCTCTCATTATTTTCCAGAAATGCGTGAATGTCTTATAAACTGTCGATTCAGTAACTGCTTGCATGTAGATGAGCCAGATTGCGCCGTCAAAGAGGCTGTCCATAGGGGAGCTATAGCGGCTTCTCGGTATCATACGTATTTAGCTCTCCTTCAAGAACTTACAAAGATTTCTCGATAATGCGTCTGCTGATTCAACGGGTTTCTCATGCGAGGGTGGAGGTAGAAGGAGAAACGGTGGGGCAGATAGCCAAGGGCCTCCTTGTCTTAGTGGGCTTTCACAGAGAGGATGACTTAGGGATTTTACCCAAAGCAGTGCATAAGCTCTTGCATCTCCGAGTGTTTGAAGACTCGGATGGAAAAATGAATCTTGCTCTGCGGGAGGTGGGGGGAAGCCTTCTAATAGTTTCGCAGTTTACACTTTACGGACGCTTAGAGAAGGGGTTCAGGCCATCTTTCACAGAAGCTGCTCCCGGTGACCAAGCTTTCCGGCTGTATGAGGCTTTCCTTCGAGAGATCCACGCTCAGGCTCCGGATATCCCCCTTGCGACGGGGAGGTTTGGGGCTCATATGAAAGTGGAAGCCTGTAACTATGGTCCTGTGACGTTATGGTTAGAGTTTTGAGGGGTAAATCCAGGGTTTATCCAGCCCTGGTCAATCATAAGTTTTCTTTATATTGCGCCCATGCGAATCATCCTATGTATTGCGGTAGGCTTAGGGGCATTTGCATGGACACAACAGCCCAATGGCTTGCTTGACACCCTGACAGACCTCGTTCGGCATACAGAGTACAAAGTATTGATGCGAGATGGAGTTCCTCTCGCTACGAGTGTAAATGTTCCCGTTTTTTCCGATACGGCTCAGATAGATATAAACCTCAACAGTCTTTTTCCAGGTTTAGGCGTACGACGGGTTCGTTTTGCATATCCAGGTACGCAATACTTCGTTTATCCAGGGCAGCCTAATCCCTATGCGTTGCCCGTTCTCTTCACTCGAACTCCATACAATAAAGGAGGCACTGAATTGAGCAAGGGGTATGCTTTGCTGGGATATGCGGGCATAGAGCAGGATATGCGGGGGCGTTACCGTTCGTGGGGGGTATATCTACCCATGTATAGTGACAGTTGGGAGAAGACAGCATACATTATGCACATAGGTGCCTATGCAGGGCATCCCTTGGATATGACCTCAACAAAAGAAGCTAACACACACGAAGATGGATGGGATACGTACCAGTGGATAATAAATTCTCTTCGGTATGATAGTGACGGAAATGGCCAGATTACTGCTGCGGATTCTCTCCTGTGCAATGGGAAGGTAGGCATGTTTGGCGGCTCTGCTTTAGGGAACAGCCAATATCAGCTGGCGGCGGCTCATCCGATTGACCCCAACGGTCGGGGTCTGAAATGTCTCATGCCTGTGGTAGCTTCAGGGGAGTTTTATCACAGCACAGGTCATCACAATGGTGTTTTTCGAGAGCGGATCATCGATGGCTGGCTCAGAGGGCAGGTGGAGTTTTATGGACATTGGGCAAATGCTCCGGCTGATCCCTATGACTCTATCCATACAGTGGCAGATTATGGGCCTTCTATCCAAAACCCACAGCAGGCGGCAGAAGCCTGTATAGATTTCTGGACTACAATGGGTGGAGGCCATTACCCCAACTCTGCTGCACGGGCGATCATGGATATCAGCCATGCCACTCTCGATGCAAATGGAAACCCACAGTGGCGTGGCCCTAAAAGTCGGTATGAAAATATTCAAGTACCAGTCTACAACCTAACAGGATGGTGGGATATCTTTATTGACGGCCAGATCCAGACATGGCAATATCTCATGAAGCATCTCCCTCCTTCTCTTCGAAAGTTTCAGAAGCTTGTGATCGGCCCTTGGGCACACCAGACCATCGGTACCCGCTCGACGGGGGACATGCGTATCTTACCCGATGGCCGAGACCACCGATACCCGAAAAATGTTATAGAGCAATTCAATATTCCTGATGTTTCCGAGCTAAACGTCGAAGCAGCTGCACAGCTGGTTACTTCTGAGGTCATTGGGTGGTTCCGATACTTTCTGGGTACTCCCACTTTTCAGCTTCCGCCAGACTCTGCCTGGCAGAATCTGGGAAATGTTCTGGGTCAAGATGTCTATGTCCGTATCCCTGCGGATACCTTCCGTACAGGCTTTTATGCATTCTTTAACTTCCTAAATGGAACTGGGAGTTTAGACAACTTCCCCATAGAGCTCAAGATAGGGGCGAATGGCACCCCCTCTCGCCAAAATATCTCTATCCCCGCAACGGGGCAGTCTCTTTTTGGAGATACGTCAGGTACTCCTATCACAGAGCCTTCGTACGAGTTTGATGCGACTCGACCAGGAGGCAGGGCCAACGTGCGCTTTTATGTCGTAGGTCCGGTTGCGGATAGCATAAATGGATATGGGGGAAATCCTTCGGTGGGGAACTAC
Organism: Bacteroidia bacterium; assembly: GCA_026413325.1. Classification (GTDB taxonomy): domain Bacteria; phylum Bacteroidota; class Bacteroidia; order SpSt-205; family SpSt-205; genus SpSt-205. Next base: position 7,542 of record JANZYW010000002.1, read on the forward strand.
TGGGTCAGTGCCGATACCTTCCCCTTGCCCGGGCTTCCTCGGCTGCGTCTGTATCTACATGGGGATGGACGGCTGTCAGAGGTTCCTCCTACGGCTCCAGAGCCTCCTCGTGGCTTCATCGCAGACCCGATCGATCCAGTACCCACGCATGGTGGGCCTGAGATGATCTCTTATACGCCCGATAGAGCTCGCCTAAGCCAAGGCCAAATGGATTTTGCAGATCCTCAATATCGAGATCTTGTCCTGGATCGTCCAGCCCGTTACTCCGTACAGGGGCAAAACTATTCCGATCTCATCAGCTATACCTCAGACTTTATTTCGGAGTCATTATGCGTGGCTGGCTTCTCCACTGCGCAGCTATATCTTGCCCTCAAGCCCCTATGGGGTGCATTTCCCGATTCGGCGAATGGAGACGTAGTCGTGCGCGTCTTAGATGTTTATCCAGATGGACGAGAGTACTATGTTTTCGAAGGGGCGTGTAATGCTCGAGCTCGAGAGTATGCAGAAAGCTGGGCAGATGGACAGGAAGATACCTCCAAGCCTTGGTATAATCTCGTCTCTGACAGCATTTACAAGTGGCGGTTCAGCATGCTTCCCATCGCTTATTGCTGGGGGAAAGGCCATCGCATAAAAGTGCTCGTGAGCGCGACCAACTATCCTCGTTTTCAACCCTGCCCTAATGTACCACTCATGCCGGGAGAGTTCTACAGAAGAAGACCTTTTGATAACACGCCGTATATCTTCCATGGAGTTACGATGTATCCTCGCCAAAATCTCCAGACGCTCTACTCAGCTCCGGACAAGCTTTCCTACATAGAGTTACCAGTTTTAGGAGGACGTTTTGTTTCTCACCTATCGGCCAGTGCCCCCTCCCTCATGCCTACTATGGTTGTGTATCCCAACCCAACTCGACAAACTGCTCGTGTCGAACTGAGTGAGCCTGGTAGTTACTGGGTCGAGGTCTATACTGCCGCGGGGCAGCGGGTTTTTCGCGCGCACTTTGCACAGACTATCGCTCTTCCTGCATCTGAATGGGCTCCTGGCTTCTATTTGGTCCAAGTCCAGCATGAGCAAAAAGGTCTCATAGGTACCCACAAACTGATGGTAGGTCCCTGAGCCTCTTGGCGGTGAGGACAATGCATTTACTTACTTTGGGTACATTTAGACATTTGTATGAAAAGCGGAAGAGCTATCGTCTTGCGCCTCTCTATGGACGGTGGGCAGGGGGCAGCCTACAATTTCTCATCGCTCCGAAGGGAATTTGTCCAGGTTAGCCCCCATCCATAAGCTTGTATGTTGGGAGTAGCCCTCATCATAGCGGCTATCTTTCTTTACAAAGCATACAAGCTTACCTTGAAAGAGTCCCAGCGCCTTCGCCAACTGCAAGAGGATAATCTCCGTCTCCGGGAAGAGGTAGAGCAGTGGAAAGCGAAATATGAGGCCCTGCTCGACACCTCTTCCCCCTCCTCAGTTCGAGAAGAAGACGCTCCAGAGCGGAAAATTCGGAGATTAGCAGAGCGCATAGAAGGACGAAAATCCCCTCTTCTATGAGGAAAAATTTTTGTATCTCTGCAAATGAGATTCCTACGACTTATCTATGATGGCAGTGGTCATAGTTTTCATCGTCATCGGTCTCCCCATTCTGGGTGCATTTGGCTTTGCTACATATAAGGAATGGCTCAAACACAGACGAAAGAACCCTGTTTCGCTCGAGCAGCTCAGGAGTCTATACAAAGACATAGAGATTTTGAAAAAGGAAAATGAGCGACTGCGTCAGCGGGTAGAAAACTTAGAAACCATCGTCGCCAGCGTAGAATGGGACCAACTGTGGGAGAGCGATGAATCTCCCTCTCATCAAAAAAGTCATGCGGAGGAATCACTCGAGGAGGTGCATCTACGGGCGAGGGGAAAGCATAGAGAATAGGGAGATAGCCTTTACTCGCTTCTATTGGAATGGGAAAATCTATCCCCCGCTTTTGTATTAGCTATTTGCGCACCCGGGAGGATTCGAACCCCCAACCGCCAGATCCGTAGTCTGGTGCTCTAATCCTATTGAGCTACGGGTGCTTGTTCGGTAGGGGCAAATATACAAAAATCAATACTTAGAACAGTCATCGCTTGATCTGGAGAACAGAGAGATTTCTTTCGTAGATGTCAAAGGTGCCTCCATTCACGCCAAAGCTGTTTCCGTAGAGTTCCAATCGATAGTAATAAGTGATGCCAGGTGTGAGATTCAGATCTACATAGCTTAGAGAGGTGCTCATGTTGAAGCTGCTGGTCGTGGATCCCAAGCCATTCGGGAAGCGCAAGGCACAAATGCCAGAGCCATATGTGAGGAGAGTGGGATTTACGGTGAAAGCAGGGTCTTCTGCCCTACGTAAAACCAGAAAATACCCTGCAAGGGAATGGGTTCCCGTCATAGTGGTCGCATTAACCACCCGAGCGAAGCCCGTTATGAGTACCCCACTATGAGGAGGGCCGCTTCCGTCGGAGATGGTGATAGATACGGTCGTACCGTTTATAGGTGCAGCCGCTGCGTTGTATGGTATACTTTGGATAGCACCTGTGTTTTCACCTGTGATTTCTTGATTCACAAAGTCACCGACAAATCGCACATCTCCTATCACATGGAGCTGATGAGCAGGGGCAGCCGTGCCGATCCCTACTCGGCCCTCTATGATAGCTCCATCTGCTGGGGCCGCGGTGGCGCTGTATCCACTTCCTATGGAGAGGTTTCCATTCACAGTAAGTCGACTGGCAGGAGTAGCCGTTCCGATCCCCACATGTTGACTCCGCAGGAGAGAGGGTACAATCCAAACTACAGCCCAAAAGTAAAGGGAATTCATAAATACAAAAATACGAGTTTCTTTCTGTTTTTTGCAAATCCTTCACCATGGTTTCACGGAATGGCTTTTATCTTTGCTGCAGATGTGGTGGGGGTATCTCTTTGGGTTTTTATGGGTCCAGGTTAGCTTTTCAGAGAAGCAAGCCCAGTTAGGGAACTTTCGTGTAACGGTCAATAACCTGGGAATGATTGGGAATAGCTTCAAGGGGAGCTATCTCGTGCAGGGTTTCAAATCTGCTGAGTTTCCGAAGGGTTCGGGTATCGAGCATGTATTTGAAGGGGGGCTTTGGCTGGGCGCGAAGAAAGGAAATAGTATAGTTGTCACGACAGGAGCGATAGACGACCCCTCTGGATATACCACGGGCAAGGCGGGCTTTGAGTTTAGCGCGGAACCAGGGGCTACTCTTCTTGAGCGAAGCTCTCTTCCGGACCAGATCACATATAGCCCCCTTGCAGTGTCTCATCAAGACCTGGTTGCTGATTTTACCGATAGGTACACCGTCGTCCCGGGTACTCAGATACCCATCCAGAACCTCGAAAACGGTCCCCTCCAAGCGGACGTGCACTTTGAAGCCTACAACTGGAACTACTCTTTTGCCAACTTTTTCCTCATTTACAACTTCACTATCAAGAATGTTGGTTTTGAAGTGTGGGATAGCCTTTTCGTTGGCTTCTGGTTAGATGCTGTCATTCGAAATACCACCATAACTCCCGCTGGCTCTGGGGGCACCCAGTTCTACAATAGGGGAGGAAACGGCTACATAGATTCGCTCCAAATGGCGTATGAGTTCGATGTATCTGGAGATCCAGGGTTCACTGATACTTACATCGGATTGAAGTTTTTAGGGAGTGAGTATCGAGGAGAGTTTTACCACCCTGCGCGCTTTCCCTCTGCTCCCTTGGGTTTTCGTACGACGTTTCAGAGCTGGACTTTTCGGGACTTCACAGGGCAGTTTCGCAGTCCACAAAATGATGCGGAACGCTGGGTTAAGATGTCCACTTCTCTCACAGATAGGCCTGATTGGGCTACTTTGGTCATCCCAGCACTTCGTATCGCTGGAAATCGCTCTATGCTCGTTTCTGGAGGCCCTTACTTAGGGGTGCGCCCTGGAGATAGTATTCAGGTTGCCTTCGCTTTTGTCTTTGCTCGCAAGACTCCTGATGGGAATCCCAACTCTGCCGATTCCCCTCAACAGAAGGCCGAGCTGGTCCAAAATGCTCGTTGGGCTCAAGCCGCTTATAATGGAGAAGATGCAAACTTCAATGGGGTGTTAGACCCTGGAGAAGACTTGAATGGCGATGGCCGTCTTACTCGATTTATCCTGCCCAGTCCTCCTGCTATACGTCGATTTCGCTATGAGATCGAGCCTAACCTGATTCGACTGTACTGGGATGCTTCCGCAGAAGAAAGTATAGATCCTATCTCCCGTAAGAAAGACTTCGAGGGATATCGTATTTACAAGACCACGCTGGGGTTTGATGTGAAAGAGGTCGTGGATGTGCTGAGTGAGCTCAAGCTCATCGCACAGTTTGACCGTCCTGGGAACGGGATTGGCTATGACAATGGCTTTTCTGCGATCCGCCTCCCAGAGCCTAAGTACTTCCCAGGCGATCCCACTCCCTATGTCTACAAGTATGAGATTCGGGGTGTGACAAACGGTTGGCAGCATGCAATCGCTCTAACTGCTTTTGATGAAGGGGATCCCACCCGTAACTTGGAATCTCTTGAAAGCAGCCAGCAAGCGACCCTTCGGAGAGTTTTCGCGGGAGCTCCCCCTAATCAGGGGTTTGTGTTAGGTGATCCTTATGTCTATCCCAACCCTTATTATGAGCGGGCGGCGTGGGAAGGAGGCTCCTCTGCCCATGAAGATCGCCGGATTATGTTTGCTAATCTGCCCCCCCACTGTGAAGTATCTATCTACACTGCAGCAGGAGATCTGGTGTATCGCTTTGAGCATCATATGGATGATCCAGCGATGCAAGCTCAGGATAGCCGCTGGTACCAGACCTATAGCGAACCAGAAAAGCTCGTCATGAGTGGCGGAGAACATGGGTGGAATCTCCTCTCTCGGTATGGGCAGATCATTGCGCGAGGCCTTTATGTCTTTGCAGTAAAAGACCTGGCCACAGGACAGATCCGAACTGGAAAATTCGTCATTATTCGATAGCGTATGCGATACGTAGTCATACTCTCTGGATTTTTAGGCTTTCTGCTGGCGCAGCAGCCACCACTCGTTTCTATTCAACAAATCCAAACTCCTCAAGACTTAGCAGCTGGAAAAGACTCTTCAACCTATCACCGACAGCGGGTTCGAGTACGAGGAGTTGTTGTTACGAAGTGTGACTGGCACAGGCACTACGGTGTAAGTGGAGGAACTAACAGCAAACGCTGTAGTATCTGGCTACAAGACAGCGCTCGAAGTGGTCCTCGCTCAGGGCTACAGATCCGTCGTCAAAATACCACTGATATGCCTCCAGGATTCACCAACCTGACCCAAGGTCAATACGTTGAACTTACGGGTACAGTGGATTATTTCCAGGGAGAGATCCAACTTATGGTAGATACCAACGTTTCGCCCGTCGTCTTAGGGCTGGGCATTCCTATAGCGGGCCCAACCCCTATATCCGTTTCTGATCTCAATTTCTCCAATGGGAGCCACAACCTCCAAAGCGGGGACCAATGGCAGGGCAGTTACGTGAAACTCACAAATCTAACTGTGCAAAATGTTCAAACAAACCCTCTCCGAATCACTTGTGTGGATGACAACGGTTACCAGATTGTAGTGTTTGGCGAGTTCAAGGGGCTTACCAATAACTATCCCCCCAACACCCGGTTGGATTCCGTCAAGGGTATTGTTCTCCACTACTGGCCTACGACAGGGACTCCGATGTATGAAATATGTCCATGGCATGATAGCCTTATGTATGTAGGGAATCCTGTACCTCGGGTGAGCAATCTTCGTCGTACTCCCGTCTGTCCGGGGCCTACTGCTTCGGTGAATGTCCAGGTAGATGTCACCAGTACTGCTCCCTCGAGTGATCCTATCACGCAGGTCACCCTTTACTGGGCGACAGGAGCAAACACGACGTATACTGCCGTTCCGATGACCCAGATTGGCTCCACCTCCACCTATGAGGCATCTATTCCTTCTCAGCCAGAGGGGACTTATGTTCATTATTATGTGGTTGCTCGAGACCAGACCAATGATCAAGTGAAGTTTCCTCGATTTGAGCCTCAGAGTTATCGGGTCAATAGCGCTGGCTGTCGTATCACAGACATTCAGTACGTGATCCCCTCCGTTTTGTATGCTTATAACCCCAGTTCTCGGCGAGATTATCTCGGCTCCGGTTATGCGGGTCTGAGCGTGGACAATGTGCCGGGGATAGTCACCGCCTCCGAAAACGACCTGGGCTATATTCATATCCAACAGCGAGGCGCACCTGAGTGGGGGGGGATATGGGTACGCACGACCAGTCAGCAGCCTAACCTTCAGATCGGAGATAGCGTTGTAGTCACCAGCGCTACTGTAGATGAGTACTTTGGCTTGACCAATCTCCGCGATGCCCAAGTGACTCGCATCGGCCCTTCTGGTTCTCCTATTGCGCCCGTCGTGGTACCTCTGAACGTCGTCTATGGAGATACGCAGTATGCAGCTACCGAACCCTATGAGAGCATGCTGGTTCGTTTTCGGAATAACAATGCTGGACAGACCCTCGCTGTCGTCCAACCACGTGTCTCTACGCAGAATGTGCACGCCGGAGACTATCGAGTAGGATTGGATATAGCAGATCCCCTTCGAGGTATCCGAGTCCTTGCAGGCCGGCAGACCAGCAATATCTTTTCTTCGCTCAAGGTCTCTTACGTAAACGACAGTACCTGGGCGGTAACGGATGGCCTAATAGATCCTTCTATCCCGCTGTGTATCGTATCCGACACGACGGTCCTCGATAGTGTGCAAGGCATATTGACCTATCAGTGGAACTATGTGAAACTTCTTCCCCGATTGACGAGTGATTTCTTCAATGTAGTGCGAACCTCTTGCCGGACTAGCAATCCTCCCTCCTCTGTAGCGACAGGCTCTTCTGCACTTGTGTGGATAGGACCCAATCCTACGATGGACCAGGTTACCATTCGAGTCCCAGCTCACATAGGTGCGGTGGTCGCTCGCCTGCAGACGATCGAGGGGAAAGTGCTTGGGGAAGTTCGATTTTGGGGCGAGTATGTATGGGATATGCATGCTCTGCCTTCGGGCGTGTACCTTCTCACTATCGATGGGGCAGGAGGTCGGGCTGTGTCTCGCATCATTCGCTTGTAGCGAAGTCCAGTACTTTTAGTGAAGGGGAGGGCGCCCTGCATGGCAGAGGCGCCCTTCTTTTTTGCATGACCTCAGGAGGAGTAGGGATATCTGTTTGCTTGAGGAAGGATGCTGTTATTTACCCTGGGGCAGTGGATGATACTTTTGCATAGAATGGGACCGAATATACCCCCAATCTAAGGGTCTCTTAAAAAGCTTTCCTTCAGCGAAAGGCTTGACCTGATCGCAGTAGTGAGGGCTATCTGGGACGTGAGAAGCGCCGTAAGGCTGGATACCCCATACAGTCTGTCCTTCGGGCCCCCAATGAACCCAGTATGTTAATCCATCGCCGCCCATCACTTCGAGTTTGCCTGTGCGAGGATTCCACTTCCAATGACGGGATTCCAAGCTTTCGGGGAAACCTCCTACCCCCACCCTAACCTTTCCTCGGCCGTGTTGGAGAACTCTCTGCCACTGCGGATAAAGAGTTCCATAGTATTTCTTGAGTATACGGGTAGCTCGATGTAAAGCTCGTACAACTTCCCTTTCGGTGGGTTGATAGCCTAAGATCAGAGCTTCTACTAATCGCATTTTCATGCTCTTTTCCAGGAATACGTGAGTCAGCATGACGAGAGCCGTTAGGGTATCCTCGGGTTCTGCGCATCCTTTCCATCGCTTGAGAGCGAGAATAGCTTCGGAGAGAGCAGGATGGGCCTCTGGAGACAGGGTGAAAAGCGGGGAAAATACTTTCCGATAGCTTCCTTCTCGGGCGATACAGCGGTCATGTTTGAGGTTTCGAAGGGCTTCAAAGGTGAAGCGCTGGCCATCGAATCGTGGCCAGAGTTCTGCCAGTCGCTCTCCCCTGTTATAGGTGAAACGCTGGAGTCCAACTATTTTTCGGCTGGGCTTCCAGTTTTCGCCAGGGCAGGTAGCCTCTAAGGGAGTCTGGTTCGCATTATATACGTAACCGCAGGAAGGATCGATGAGAGTGGGTAGCTCCGTAGGAGGAATCTTTCTGCGGTCGTTCTGATAGGCCGGAGTAGGGTATTTCACGGGTATACTCCATTCCAGGGCGGTGTCCCGTTCGGGGAGCTGTACCCAGGAAAGAAAAGCTATGTGCCCTTCCCCATCCGCATAGATGGTATTGAAGGTAGGAACAGCCTGGAGGTACATCGCATCTAAAAAGGCTTGGAGGTTATGGGCTTTATTCATGAGGTACCACTGCTCTAAGGCACGAGTTTCCTGATACGTGAGTTGGGAAAATGCATACCACTTATGATGAATCTTCATTACAGGTCCATATTCACTGGAGTATATCTTTCGAGGCAGAGGGAAGGGCAGTCCTTTGAGTCGAAGTTTTATCTTTCGTTCTCTGAAAGGGAGCCACTTTTCTCCAAAGCGGTATCGGCGTTTTTTCACTTCTAATGCAAAGACGTCTGTCAGGTGGTGATACGCGAACGTATGGGCCCATCCGAGGGCTGTATTACAGCCTACAAAAGGGATGGGACTCCCTGGGAAGGTACCTCCTGTAAAGTTCCACCCTTCTCCACTGCTGATGTGGATTTCGTACCATGCGAAACGTCCTTCTAACGGTTGGTGGGAGTTGATCAGGAGCCAGGTTCCTCCGTCTGCACTCCGATGGGGAGAGATTGCCCAAGCATTAGAACCGTATCCATCCACTAACGCCGCGATGTCGGAGAGGTATCCAGTTTGGATCCACTGCAGGGCTCGGCCCAGACCAGTCATGAGGTTTAAAATCAGGTGGGAGCCTCGGGCGATATCATGTGCAGTGACAGGAAATACATCAGGAAGCAGACGTTTTTCGGGATGGGAGAGGAAGTATGCATTTACACCCGCAGCGAAACCTTCCAATACCGCCCAGGTCTCAGCTCGTATGTGTTTTTGATAATCAATGGTATCCAGTCCCGTAAAATAGAGTAGGAAGTCCCAGATCGCTCCTTCCTTGCCCAGAATACGACCTAACTGTCCTCTCGCGGCTAATAGATTGTGCTGAAGGGGGATGGGTACATCCTCACTTTGGGCCCATCCCGCTCCGAATGCGGCTTCCGCATCAGTCGGAGCCCAAATATGAGCTACGCCAAGGCTATCTCGGAAGATTTCAATGCGAGTGGGGTCCCAAGCTTGAGCCAGGGTATATGCCAAGAGGCAGGTGACTTTCCACACTGAACAAAGGTATGATCACCAGAACGCCGTCAGGCTGTCCTTCGTAGCTGGATTTACAGAGTTGGAGAAACGGATACAGCCGTTCTTCGGAGGAGGTAGCGGGGGTGCTGGTAGATCCCCCACTTGCCCAGGAGATGCTGAAAGGTGACTCGTAAGATACCCAGCCCATACTTTACGCTCCGGGTAAAATTGATGGAGGAGGCTTCAGGGAAGTAATGGGTAGGGCAAGTAATCTCCCCTATCGGATAGCCTGCGTAGATTACCTGAGAGAGAAACTCATTGTCAAAGATAAAATCGTCACTATTTTTCTGCCAGGATAGGGTCTCCAAAACCTCCCGACTGTAGGCTCGGTATCCTGTGTGATATTCTGAAAGTTTGGCTCTAAGCAGGATATTTTGCAAGGCTGTCAAGAATCGGTTAGCGATGTACTTGTAAAGGGGCATTCCCCCTTTCAAGGCTCCTCCTCCCAATATGCGCGAGCCTAAAACGACGGGATAGAGTCCCGAAGCGACCAGATGTGCCATAGCAGGTAGGAGTTTAGGGGTGTATTGGTAGTCTGGATGGAGCATAACTATGATATCCGCTCCCAGCTCGAGGGCATACTGGTAACATGTTTTTTGATTGCCTCCGTAGCCTCTGTTTTTTTCATGAACGATCACGTGAGGTATGCCAAGGCGGCGTGCCAAAGCAGCAGTATGGTCTCGGCTAGCATCATCCACCAACACGATTTCATCCACTATCGTCCGATCTATCTCGGCTACTGTTCTTTCTAGGGTTTGCGTAGCATTGTAAGCGGGCAAGACGACGACGACTTTTTTTCCCTGGATCATATTTCGAAACGGATGCCCTGTGCCAGAGGAAGGGTGTCTCCATAGTTGATGGTTACTGTCTGCCGGCGCATATAAGCTTTCCAAGCGTCTGAGCCCGCTTCCCTTCCTCCTCCCGTTTCTTTCTCTCCCCCAAAGGCTCCGCCGATTTCTGCTCCTGAGGGGCCGATATTTACATTTGCGATGCCACAGTCTGAACCCCGTGAGCTGAGAAATAGCTCTGCTTCGAGTAGATTTTCTGTGAAGATGCTCGAGGAGAGGCCCTGGGGCACACTATTCTGGATGGCAATGGCTTCTTCTAAGGTTTGGTACTTGATGACATAGAGGATAGGAGCGAAAGTCTCCCGTTGTACGATAGGCCAGTCGTTCTCTGCGGTCACGATAGCAGGACGCACGTAGCAGCCGCTTTCGTATCCGGGTCCTTCCAGTATTTCTCCTCCAAATAGGATTTTTCCGCCTTGGTCTTTGACTTCTTGGAGGGCCTCCTGCATAGTCTGTACAGCGGTTCGGTCGATGAGAGGCCCTATAAGCGTTTCAGGATGGAGCGGATTCCCGATGCGCTGGGATGCCTGCTGGTAGACGGCGATGAGCTTCTGTAGAAAGTTATCAAAGATAGATTCGTGAAGTAGGAGACGACGGAGAGAGGTACAACGCTGTCCAGAGGTACCGAGGGCTGCAAAGGTGACGGCTCGCAGAGCCAAGTCTAAGTTGGCATGGGGGGTGATGATTACTGCATTATTTCCCCCCAGTTCTAACAAGCTTCTCCCCAAGCGTTTGGCTACCTGTTGAGCGACAGAGCGTCCCATGCGGACGGAGCCAGTCGCGGAGATGAGAGGCAAGCGAGGGTCACAAGCCATTTGCTGACCAATCTGCGCATCTCCGATAATAAGGGTGCATACACCCTCCGGTAGATCGTGTTCTCGGATTGTTTCTTGAAGAAGGGAGAAGATAGCAATAGCAGAGAGGGGAGCCTTCTCACTGGGCTTCCAGATGGTTGTGTCTCCACAAACGGCAGCAATAATGGCATTCCATGCCCATACAGCGACAGGGAAATTAAAAGCAGTTATGATCCCTACGACTCCCAAGGGATGCCACTGTTCATACATGCGGTGGTCGGGTCGTTCTGAAGCGATGGTAAGTCCATACAGCTGCCGAGAAAGCCCTACCCCGAAGTCGCACATGTCTATGACCTCTTGGACCTCTCCCTGAGCTTCTTGATAAGTTTTGCCCATTTCGTAGCTAATGATCTGTGCGAGTGCCTCTTTTTTTTGCCGAACTTTTTCTCCAAAAATCCGAACTATCTCTCCTCTCTTAGGGGCGGGGATCCGCCGCCAAACCAGGAAGGCCTCTTGGGCCCGACGAACCAGTGTATCATAAGCGGCAGAGGAGGCTCGCTGGACTGCGGGAAGGGGTTTTCCGTCTACGGGAGAGATATTTGTGTGGTAGGTTCCATCGTCAGGAAGGGGTCCGTGACCTGTATAAGCCCCTGGATTTTGTGAAAGCAAGCCAAATGCTTCCCATATATGGGTTCCGATAGGAACTATTTCAGTGATCGGCATAGGTGATTTACAAAGGTAGAGAGCGGAATGGGAATAGAAACCTCTCTTTCATCTGGGCTTAGAAGGGGTATTGGAAGCAGCTTGGAGGGATTCGAAATAGAGGCGCCAGGCTTCCTGAGGGTCCTGAGACAGGAGCTTTTGCATCTGCATATGGAGGGCATCGGGGTGGGCAGGTTTGGGGAGGGTAGCAAGCTGCTCGACGTAAGGGGGACGATGCGCTAAGAGGTGCCCGATGTCCGCAGCGGTAAGGATACGGCTCTCCTTGAGGTCTTGCGGGAGTTCTGCCCAGCTCATCACCTCTGCAGGGTTTCGCGGCTGTTTCATCCAGAAGAGGCTTTCAGATGTAATGCGAGCATACCAAAATTCTCCTAAGCGCGCGATGATGTCCATTTTCCGGGGGTCAGGTAATCCTTTTTCATCTAAGATCCGGGTCTCTAAGTGAAGAAGAAGGATCTCAGTAATGACCAGCTGGCCTGCTCCAGGTGTTTCTCCCAGAGAGAGAATATCCCGTACTCGGGCTTCTATTTGAACAGGGGTTCCTTTGATGCGAGGGGGACGTACAATAAGAGAGGGTACCGTTTCTAAGCCAGCTCGCTCGATCTCATTGATCTCGGGAGGGTACTCTCCCGTCGTGATGTTCATTCTCGCAGCTAAGGCATACGGGACGAGGTGGATGACGCACTCAGGTACCTCCAAGAGGTTATTATGCGTATCTTTCTTTTGGCCAGTTCGAGCACTTGTACTGGGAGAAAAAACAGCAATAGGAGGTTTGCTACTAAATACGTTGAAGTAACTGAAGGGAGCAAGGTTTGGCCTTCCTTCTCGATTCACTGTTGTGACCCAAGCGATAGGGCGAGGAATAATACTTCCAATCAGGTAAGGATGCCATTCTTTTAGGGGAATGTGAGTTGGATCCAGAGTTTTATACTCACTCATAGCCGCTCAAGTTTAAGAGAAAGAATGCGTTGAGGGGTTGCAGATAAGACTTCCCATCGGAAGCCGTGGGTCTCCCAGGTTGTTCCAGTAGGAGGGATCCGTCCTAAGTGTGCCATTGCCAACCCCCCTAAAGTTACAGCCTCATGAGAAGGAAGGCCGAGACCATATTTTTCATTGAGGTAATCTATCTCTAATCTGGCATCCAGCTCATATGTGTTGGGAGAGGGCATCTTCTCGAGCCATTCAGGTTCATCGTATTCATCTTGGATTTCACCGAAGACCTCCTCGACCAGATCTTCGGTGGTGACGATCCCAGCTACGCCTCCTCTCGCATCGACGACGACGGCTAAAGCTCTTTTTTCTCGAACGAGTTCTTCTAATAGGCGGGTAGCAGGCATCGTTTCTGGAACGAAGCTGACGGGTTCTGTCACTTCGAGAATACTCCGGGGGCTGTGGAGAAGAGAGCGTACGTGGATATAACCTACGATCTGGTCTGGAGTTTTATCATATACGAGGAGTCGAGATAACTCTGTTTCGATGAAAGTGCGGTGCAGTTCCGATATGGGTGCATCGTGGGGGATAGAGACGACCTCTCTTCGGGGGACCATGAAATCCCGAACGGGGGTTTCATTGAGGGCTAATGCTTTGGTGATTACTTCGCGGAAGTCGGGTTCTGTGGTTTGAACAAGATGCGCTACACTTTCCCGGGTGAGCGGTTTTTGGAAACTGTCTTCTTTGAGGCGCAGAAGGTGGAAGAATGCGGTAGTCACGCGGTATACCACCTCCACGAGAGGCCAAAGGAGGAAATATGCCAATCCAGTGAGGGGGATGACGACAGGGAGCAGCGCCATATGCCAGCGTTGGGAAAAGACTTTGGGGAAATATTCTCCTGCAGTCAGCAGAAGAAGGGTCCCAAAAAGAGTTTCGATCCAGAAGCGTTGAGAAGGGCTGAGTAGGACAAGCAAAGGCTTGAGCGACTCGCTGAGACCGGCCGAGAATCCGATAAGGGCGAGATTGTTGCCCAATAGGAGGGTGATGAGAAGTCGACGAGGCCTTTTAAGGAAGAATTGTGCGATGCGCCATCGGTGAGGATGCCGATTCCGCCAATTTTCCCATTGTAGCGGATTGGCACTCAACCAAGCCATTTCACTTCCCGAAGCGACTGCACTCAGTATCAGTGCTACGAGACCCAGAACAAGCCAACTCATGATAGGGGAGATGGTACGCTGCCGCGAGTTCGGCGCAGCTTGTAGGTCCGTGTGGTTAGATCGTATTCCATTCCTTCTCCTCGCAAGGTCTCTTTAGGGGTTTGCAAACGTACCCATCCAGGGGCAAGGAGTCGATTTGAGGCTTTTTCCCACACCAGGTAGTCTGTCTCAAGTGTTATACCTTCTTGGCTTTGCAATCGAACGGCTTGCTGTGCGATGAAGTGGCCTTTTTCGAGGTAGAGGTGGGCTTCCATACATGTGAGCTTTTCTATGGTGTCTGCGTTTATGCTGAGGTGAAGGAGGCAAATGTCACCCTCTAACTTCCAGTAAAGGGTGTCATTTTTTCGGAGACGCTGTACCCGGTTGGCGGTAAGTATGTAACGTTCACCGGTTGTGTCCAGCCATTCGGTTCGGTAGTGATAGGCTTCATAAGGAGGTATCTGGCTGCGGTGGGCAAGCCAATCTGGCGAAGGACTTTTCTGGGGAGAGGAGGAGCAAGCAGAAGGCCATAAGCTGCCTATCCCTATGACAAGGGATATGAGGACGCTGAGCAGCTTTCGGTAAGGGGAAGGTGGCTCAGCTTCCACGGCGGTTCTTGCTGAGGGGTTGAGGGGGAGGAGGTGAGGGAGCCGGTGCTTCAGTGGCTGGGGAGGAAGGTAAGCTGGCGGTGTCTATTGTTTCTCCTACCCAGCAGCGGACCTCCAATCGGGCACCGCCTTGCATTTCCATACGTTTAGCACGTATTTCCCCTTTAATCTGAGCTGTAGAAGCTACTTCGAGCAGCTCTTCGGCGGTAATCTGCCCCTCAAACTGGCCCGCTATAAGCACCTGGGCGGCGTGGATATGCCCTTTTACTTCTGCGGTCTGAGCTAACACGAGCCTCCCCTCCACCCGAAGGCTGCCCTGAAAACGTCCCTCTACTCGGAGGGCACCTGGCGTGAAAAAATCTCCTTTGGTGTTGCTTCCCTCTCCTAAGAGAGAGAGCGTTTTTTCATGATTAACGGGAGGAGTTCCATTCTTCTTCCACACGCTCACAGTGCAAATATAGGCAGCCTATCAGTATTAATCGATTTGTGTGAGATTCTCTATCATTCCATGTACATGTGCGACTGCTACCTGGAAAGGATCCGGAGAGTGAGAGCGCCATTTTTCCTTAAATCGTTCTATCCATTGCATAGGGGGGGTTTGGAGGGGAGGGTATTCAATAAGGGTGGCTTGCAAAGTCTGAAGCAAGGCATTTTTGGCATTCCGCAGGGCCATCCATACCCGAGGTCCCATGTAGATCTGATATGCAGCATTATGTAGGTATTCTTCCTGTACGATTTGAAAGAGCGTCTGGATCAGGTCGGATGTTCGCGAGAAGGTGTGAGGGGCTATCCGAGGAAAAAGATTTTGGGGATCATTGCGTTCTAAGAACAGGGCGGCTCGTTCCAGTGCTTGTAGACGGAGAGGGAGTGTCGTTTGTAAGACCTGTTGATGGTGTAGGCGCTTTCTTTCAGCAGTTTCCCGTTTCCAAAAGAAGATGAGTACCGCTATGGCACTTATATTTCCGCTGAGGGCCACAAGGAGTATTGCTAACCACGTAATCTCAGTCATAGGGTATCAAAAAAATCAAGGGCTTTCAGCCCGTATTTTTCCCAAAATAGGAAATCATGTCCTCCTGCGGGGTCGAGATGGAGCGTACATGGCAGAGTCGGGTTGCGCTCTTGTAAGACTTGATAGAGGCGTTGAGAATGCTGAAAGGGAACCACTCTGTCGGCTACGCCGTGGGCCAGAAAGAGGGGGGACTGGATTTGTGAGGCGTAACGGAGGGGGTTATCTACCTCTTCCCAGCGCTGGCTATAGCGGCCATACCAGCCGGTGAGGAGGGGATCCCTCGGGTCTAAATGGGGGTCGAAGTCTCCCGATAGAGCAGCTCCCCCTCGGAAAAGAGTTCCCGTATGGGCGAGAAGGAGTACTACACCCCTTCCTCCAGTAGAAAGTCCCAGGAGAAAGGTGGGCAAATCAGCTAATATCCCTCGCTTTTGCAGCTCTGGGAATACGGTATCGAGAAGCGTGCGCAAAGTGGGATAGGCTCGCCAATCTGGACGTGTTTCGGGAAACACCTGAGAGGCGTAGATGCTTTTCCCCATCTCTAAAAGGAGGAGGCGATACCCTCGACCGAGGGCTTGTGTGCAGATGGTGGACCTCTCGCACCAGGCGGTCCGGCTGTAGTTCCAGCCTGGAAGAAGGATGAGGTTTCGAAGAGGGGGGTGGCTGGGTTCGCGGATTTCTACGAGGCAAGACCCCAACATCCATTTTTGTGCCATAATCGACGTCAAGAGAAAAAAGGAGGCTTGTGCAAGAGAGGGCATTTCTGACTAAGAGTTCAGCAGGAGTGAGGAGGGAAGTCGCTCGAGAATCCCCATCATCAGTTTCTCAGCGGTTTCCCTGTTTTGAGCATGTGTTGGATGCGTTCCAATGTTTTTCTTTCTCCACAGAGACTGAGAAAAGCCTCTCTTTCGAGGTCGAGCAGATACGATTCGCTGACGTATTGGGTGCCCGTTAAGTCCCCACCAGCCAGGACGTATGCCAACTTTCGGGTGATGTGCCTGTCATACTCGGTGATGTAGCCTCCTTGCCACATTTGGTAAATAGAGGCTTCTACTCCGCCCAGCGCCGTTCGTCCCAGTACCCGTATTTGGGTACGAGGCTGAGGAGCCACATATCCTTGCTCAGCGAGGAATAAAACGTGTGCTTTGGCATCTCGAAGTTGCTTCTGGCGATTGAGAGTAATGCGGGTCTGATAGGGTCGCAGCAGTCCGAGCTGGATAGCCTCGAAGGCAGAGGTGGCTACCTTGGCCGTCGCAATCAGGGTAAGAATGTCCCGGAAGTAGTTAAGCTCTACATCCCCCTCTACGTACCGTTCTGCGATGCGGGCGGCCATTTCCTTCGTACCCGCCCCTGCAGGGATAAGCCCCACTCCCACCTCTACTAAGCCGATATAGGTCTCGGCGGCGGCTTGCACTCCATCTGCATGCAGTGTCATCTCGCATCCTCCTCCCAGGGTGAGTCCATGGGGGGCTACCACGACTGGTATATCGCTATGACGGAGGCGCAGGACTGTGCGTTGAAAGGCACGCACGGCAAAATCTAACTCATCCCACTCCTGCTCGACAGCCATCATGAATATCATTGCCAGGTTCGCACCGGCGGAGAAATGTTCCCCTTGGTTCCCTATGACCAGACCCACATAGTGCTTTTCTGCGATATCGATGGCCTTGTGGATGGCATCCAGCACCTCTCCTCCGAGGGTGTTCATTTTGGTGTGGAACTCCAGACAGAGAACCCCCTCTCCCAGATCAAAGAGAGAAGCACCGGTGTTCTGCCAAATGACCTTTTCTTCTCGGAGGGTGTCCAGAAGGAGAAATCGGTCCTGGCCAGGTACCTCTATGTATTCCTCTCGAGAGGGACTATATACGTATCGGCGCCCCTTTCGCACTTCGTAGAATCGGGTGTACCCTTTCTCACGCATGCGGCCTATCCATTTCGCAGCTGAGAAACCGTACTTCTCTATCGCAGCGAGTCCAGCCTCGAGACCGATGGCATCCCACTTTTCAAAAGGCCCCAGCTGCCACCCGAAGCCAGCTCGCACGGCGTCGTCTATAGGGTAAATCTCATCGGCGATCTCTGGGATGCGATGGGATACATACGCAAAAAGGGCAGCCATATTTTCCTGCAGCAGCTGGGCATACGGCTCCGAGTTCTGGGCGATGAGCCGCAGACGTCTCTGCAGATTTTCTTCTCCTCTGAGCTGCTCGAGCAGGGCCGAACGCACCTTCCTTTGGGGTTCGTACTCCAGCGTCGACAGGTTGAGGCTTTGTATTTCGCTGCTTCCATTCACCCGAAGCTTCTGATAGAAGCCTTTTCCCGTTTTTTCTCCCAAGAGTCCTTTGTCGAGCATTTTCTCTAAGTAGGAGGGGAGCTTGAAGGTGTCGCGAGCTTCGTCGCCAGGGCAGTTGTCATAGAGTCCTTTTGCTACCTTGGCCAGGGTATCCAGTCCCACAACGTCAGCCGTGCGGAAAGTTGCAGACTTAGGATGCCCGATGAGAGGTCCCGTTATCTTGTCTACCTCTTCGACAGAGAGGCCGTATCGGGGCATTGCGTGTAACAGATGCATGATGCCGTAGACGCCGATACGGTTTGCGATAAAGGCGGGGGTGTCTTTACAAAGGACAGTTTGTTTGCCTAAGTGTACCTGTCCGAAATCCAACAGAAACTCGATAACCTCCGGGGCAGTGTCGGGACCAGGAATGATTTCTAAGAGGGGTAAGTAGCGAGGAGGATTGAAAAAGTGGGTTCCTGCAAAGTGCCGGCGAAAGTCATCTGAGCGTCCTTCTACTAAGAAACGCATGGGGATCCCCGATGTGTTGCTGGTGATAAGGGTGCCCGGTCGGCGATACCGTTCTACTTGCTCGTATAGCGCTCGCTTTATCGAGAGATCTTCTACTACGACTTCTATGATCCAATCGGCTTCGGCTATTTTAGGAAGGTCATCGGTAAAATTACCCAGAGAGACCCGCTGTGTCACGGAGCTGTCGTAGACAGGAGAAGGGGAAAGTTTGAGTGCCCGTTGAAAGAGCTCCTGGACGATGCGATTGCGGACTTGGGGGGACTCGAGAGTGAGTCCTTGAGCTGCTTCCTCCGGTTTGAGTTCTTTCGGAGCGATGTCGAGGAGCCAAACAGGATACCCTACGCCGGCGAAGTGGAGCGCAATCTGAGAACCCATCACTCCTGCTCCTAATACTGCGACTTTCCGGATCCGTCTTTGAGTCGCAGTAGACTTTTCTGTTTGCATGGCCGCTTGCATCTCAACGAAGGTACGCTTTTTGGCGCCGCGTTGGATACCAGGTCGGGCCTACTGAAGGATACGCTCCCTATTTGCAGGGGTATGTGAGAGTTGAGCCTATTTTTGACAAAGTGGCTTCTGTTCGATTGCCTGGTTCTGCGGTATGGCGTGTGGTACATTCGCTCTCTGCTAAAGAGCTTCGGCGGTTGCGAGGCAAAGTAAAGGGAACTCGTCTGGGCTGGCTGCTCAAGACATTATTGGCGATGCGGAGCTACTCAGAGCGGGAGCTTCTCGAAGCCTACCAAGAGGCTTTTCCTATGGCGGATAGGCGTCTTCTTCCCGTGTACAAAAGGCAGCTTTGGGAGCTTATAGAGGCTCTTCTCCCCACTCCTGAGACCGAATGGATAGGCACCGAGGTGCGGATTTGGCATCGCTTCTGGCTGAGCGTGCTCTTGTGGCAACGGGGGTTGTATGACCTCGCTGAAGTGCTCTGGCGACAAGCCATGCAGGCTGCCATGGATATAGGATGGTATGAAGTGGCTCTATGGGGGGTTTCCCTTTTAGAGGTGTACGCCAGAGATTTTCACTGGGTTGCCCCTACAGAAAAAGTTGGGACTTGGAGTGAAAAAATTATTTCTCTCATAACGACTCGGTATAGTGCTATTATTCAGAAGATGGCATTTGCTGAAAGCCAGCTTATTTCTCGACGTCCGCAAGGGCAGAACCTGCCACATCCTCCCTCCGAAGAGCGATGGGCACTCTATATGCAAGGATATCTCCAAGTCCTGCAGGCAAGCTATAGAGGCGTGTCTCGAGAAGATTTTCTCCTGGCTTTGGAGAAGCTAACCTCCATGATTCGTTGCCTCTTGGGAAAGATGCCTTTCCCCCAGGGATATGTACAGTTTCACCTGGCCTTATCCTTACTCAATCTGGGGATACTCCTGCTTAACCTTCGAGCATGGGACCTCTACGAAACGTGGTACTCTGCATGGGGAAGGTTGTGGAAAAAGCGACATTGGCCTCTCACCGATCGCTACAAGGAAATGTACCGGACAGCTCTGTCTTTACAATGCCTATATCTGATTCAACGTCAACGCTGGGAGGCGGCCAAGAAACTCTGGGAAGAAAAAAAAGAAGACTTCCAGCTGTATATCTTCTCTGGAACGGAAAATATTCTTTTTCGAACGCAAATGGTGAATGCCATTTATCTCATTCTCTTGCTCATGAGTAAAAGCTCCGGCGAAGTAACTCGGTGGCGACTAAGGGCGGAAGGATGGCTGCTGAAGGAGGGATTCACCAAAGATTATCCTTTCCTATGGTGGGTCTTCCTTCGATGGTATGAAGCCTTCCGGTCCGGAGATAAAAATTGGATGCGACATTGGTACAGAAAGCTAAGACTGGTTTGGTATAGGCAGTTTCACCAGATGACGCGGTGGATCCCTGTCTTTCGAGTGTTGAAATCATTAGGGCAGGGGTTGCCTTCTACGCAGAAGCGGCGTATCAAGTCTCTTTTGCGCTACTGGGATACCCATCCCGAGGAAAATACGCTGTGGGAGGGAGGCGCTTCACCGTTTCCTATGCGACTTTTTATGGAAAGCCTTCTTCGACGCCAACCGTTGGAGGCGTTGAACCTTTCGATATCTTCTCCCACTCCTTTGCCCCCTTCCCTTCAAAAGGCCATTCAGGATTTGCTATATAATGTCGAAAAGCTAACGTCCTCTTAGGCAGGATTTATTAGAGCTAACGGTCTCGATAGAGGATATATATCTCTCCTAATTTCTGCTCAGTTCGCTGTGCTTCCAGCCGTTACCTTCGTTTTGTCAGATGAAAAAGCCTATAAACGTTCCCTTTCGCCGAATAGGGTCGAAAAGAGAAAAGAGTTTTTCCCTGTCTCCTTATGTGAAGGGCCTTTTCATGCTTGCAAGAATTGGATTCCCCCTTTTGTGGATTTTCTCATGGTTGCCGGTGTTAGGTCAAGGTGTGTGTGATGTGTTGCATGTGATACCTACTGGCGGATGTAATGGAGGGGCGGGATGCGGTACACGGAGCAATCCTGCCAGTCTGTCATATGCGCTTTCTATCGCCAGCAGCTTCTCTGGGCGGTACCTCAAGTTGGCATGTGGAACTTACACTTTAGACAATCCGATCTCCTTACCCAGCAATACTACCATAGAGGGGGGATATGAGCTACCGGGTTGGATAAAAACCAATAGTTGCCAAACCGTACTCTACCGTACGGCGTTACAGGTGGAGTCCTCTCCCAGCCGGGTGGTGGCTGCCTACCTCCACAATGTGACAGGAGTCGAAGTCCATGAGGTTACTTTTCGAACTGCGGATGCTCCTCTCCCCCCTGTGGCAGGGGACCAGCGGGGTATTTCTACTTATGCTGTTCATATCCAAAATGCGACTGCCTACCGATTTGTTCGGTGTCGTTTCGAAGCGGGCGCCGCCTCGAGAGGGGCTCATGGGCAGCCTGGTATGGCTGGCTCCCACGCAAACGGCCAAAACGTAGCTTGGGGGGCTCATGGAGGAGCTCCTCCCTCTCCTTTACCTCCGCTCCCTTCCGTGAGCAGTCCTTGTGGGGGAAATATCGTCTGTGCGGGTGGGCAGGGGGGCGGGACATGGGATCTGTACTACGTCACGACCGGGGCTTCTGGTCCTATATGTGGAGGCGGCGTATGCCAGCCACGAAATGACTGGATTACCGGAGGACAGTTTTGTACGAATGGAGGCAATGGTAATCCGGGCTCTCCAGGCGTCCCAGGTTCTAATGGAACCTTTTCTTCTTATTACATACCAGGAGGGCAGGGAGGAACTGGCGGCCAGGGACAGCATGGAAGGGGGGGAGGTGGTTTTACCACTCGATATCGGTACTATGAAGATTTCTGCGACGATGTACTGGATCCCCTCGGCAACTGTATCATCAATACGTATGTCATCCAGGATATTGACCAGTATGAATATTATCCAGGTGGAGCGGGAGGAGAAGGTGGATATGGGGGTACAGGGGGGTGGGGAGGAGGGGGGGCTTTTGGGGTATATGTGTACCAGAGTGGAAGTGGAGTTTTTATAGATTGTGCTTTCTCGTCGGGAGCAGCGGGAGCGGGAGGAAATGGAGGAACAGGTGGAGTGGGGGGAAATGGAGCGGCGGGGCATCAAGGAGTAGGCTGCTCTGGTGGGCGTGGGGGGAATGGCGGCCCAGGAGGAGCGGGTGCGCCAGGGGTCTCCTGTGCTTTGTATTTCCATAGCGGTTCGCCTCCAATAGTACAAGTCAGCGGCTCGTCTTTGTCTATCGGAGTGGGATGTAATGCTCCCTCTGCCTATCCGTTCCTTACGGAACCGCCTTTGCGTATCACAGATGCAGGCTGCGGTTATGTGATGCTGGAGGTCCCTTCACCTGCTTTCAATCAGTGGCAAAGCTTAGGAGGAGGCACTGCAACCCCTTTGCCTACTTTGACCAATCCGCTTTCCGTCAGCTACACTGCTTCAGGTCGAAAGACGCTGGTTGTTCGGGTCGCAGGTATAGATTATTCCTTTGAGGAGTTTCTTGCGGTGCTTTACACGGGTACCGCTCTTGCGCCTACTATCCTACCCGGGGGGCCATTCTGCCAGGGAGATGTTCCTACTTTTTCTGGGAGTACAGGCACCTCTCATCAATGGGAGCATATCTCTCCTTCACTCATCGTCACCCCTGGACCGGATGCCTCTTCTTGGACGTTCCCTTTGACAGAAGTAGGTACTCACCTACTTCGGTATCGGCGACTGGAGGGGTGCTGTTGGTCTCCTTGGGGAGAGATCCAGTTTCCTGTGCAGGTTTGCCCACCTCTTTTTTCAAGTTTGCCGCTCCTTGAGGCACGGGGCGATGCAGGAGCTATCCGGCTAAATTGGTTTTTCCCTGAAACAGCTGGAATCGAGCGGTATCAAGTATGGAAAGGAGAAACGCCGTCTTCTCTCCAGCTTATACACACTGCGGAACGAGAAACTCTTTCCTGGGTCGATATCTCCGTAAAGCGCGGTGCTGAATACTGCTATCAGGTACGTGGTGTAACTCGGTCGGGGCTTGAGGTTCATCGGACGGGTTTGGTCTATGTAAGACTTGCGGTTGATCCATCCTTTCAGGTGGCAATCTATCCTAACCCAGCGCAGGATGTAGTTTTTCTCACCCTTACTTTACCCGAGCCAGGAAATGTGAACCTAACTTTCCTTGGGATGAAAGGAGAGATCGTGGCTCAGAAGGAAGAAACCCTGTCGGCAGGTACCTACACCTACTCTTTTTCGACTCGAGACTGGGCTCTCGGAATATATCCAGTGCAGGTCACATTCGCTGGGCAGCTATGGGTAGGGAAACTGGTGCACGAGTAGAGAGCGCGAGGTCTTATTCTGCTTGTTCAGCATGTCTGTCTTTTCCCAGGTGAGAAAAAATAGCAAGCTGATAGCGGGTTGGTAAATAGGCCCGGTCACTCTTGGACAAATCGATCGAGCTGGGGGCACATCCTAAGCAGGTACATGCAACGAAAGCTATGTTGGGGAAAAAGGATTGGAGATTTCCGAGGGAGGCTTTTACCTTTGCTTGACCTATGCGATACGAACTTCATACTGGTTCTGTGAAGGTGAGCGCAACCTTTGCAGACTACGTGGAGACTCGCATGCAGCGTCTCCTGGCAGACTTTGCTTTCATAGTGAGTAGTGATATCTATGTACATGAGTTAGGAGCGAAAAGTCCCTCTCATCAGATACGCATTCGAGTTCAGGTACCTGGGGAAACCTTACTGGCGGAAGAAAAGGCTGATAACTTTCAAGAAGCATTTGACATGGCCCTTGCGGCTATTCGTCGTCAGCTAACTCGTTACAAGGAAACGATTCGCTCATAGGGGACCTTCTAGCTCAATAGAGCTGGGGAGGAGTGCTTCCTACGAGGTGGAGCGCTGTTGCAAGTAGCAAGTGAGATTCGGTTTGACGAGAAGGAATCAAGCCTTTTTGGCGGCTTTCTATCTCCCGAAGGAAGGTCAAAATCTTTTGGCATTCCTGGAGGGAGTATCTTCTGAGCCCTTGTTCATAGGGTTTAGCTTGGAAAGGAAATCGGAGTTTGAGCTTTTTCTGGATGGCGTCTAATGCGGCAGGGGTCTGCGTGAGATGGAGAAGAGACAGGTTCTGGAAGAACTGACGGATATGCCACAGAATCTGGGAGAGCGGATATTTTTTGGGGTCTTCGGAGAAGCTTGACAGGATTTGCAGAACATCTGGTGTTTTTTTCTCGGCGAGAGCATCTATGAATCGGTAGATGTTGTATTGTGGATGAAGTCCTAAGGCTTCCCCGACCTCTTGAGCGGAAAGGGAATGCTCAGGCTGAGATAAGCCATAGATCTGAAGAACTTGGATGAGCTGGCTTAGTATTCGGAGGTCAGTGCCTTGGGTTTCTACGAGGAGAGCAGCGGCTTCTGGGGCCAGCGAGAGTCCCCATTTCTGAGCTGTCTGCAGCACCCAGTCTATGGTCTCTCGGGGCTTTAGAGGAGGGAAGGCTTCGTAAAATATATCTTTCCCCTTAAGGAGAGAAGGGGCGGTGTCCTGGGCAAACTCTACTATGAGCCGAGTGTGCGGAGATGGGTTCTCCAAGTATTTGGATAGGGCTTTTAGGGCGTTTTTATTGAGTTTCTCTGCTTCTAGGAGCACGGCGACTTTGTGAGGGGCTAAAAAAGGTAGCTCATACAGCTCTGGAAAGCGGACTTCTGAGAAGGTGTCTCCTCGCCACTGGGAGAGAGCGAAATCAGGTGGGGCATCCCCAAGCAGTTCTTGAATAAGGACTTTTCGCCGCTCTGAACGACGAAACTCATCGGTCCCGTAGAGGATCCAGATCATGCATAGCAGGGGTTTTCGAAGTTTCCAGTAACCCTTCTAAGAGGGCAAGAAGTTCTTTTGAATCAGATATACCTGTGATCTCGACTACGAGGTTTTTTTCATCTGGGATGAATCGGAAGCTGTGAGAAGGACGTAGGTTGTCGAAGTAAGCAACCAGAGGGGGGAGAGGGGTTTGGGGAGAAAAGCTCAGACGAGCTCGTTGTCGGTGTACGCGGATATGGGAGAGTCCCAGTTTATCTCCTACCCATCGCAGTCGCAGAATGTCGGCTAAAATCAGTATAGGCTCTGGGAGGGGGCCGAACCTGTCTTGAAGCTCGCGTAGGAGGCTTTGGATAGCCCCTTCATCGGTGGTGTGACTCAGGCGATGGTAAATTTCAAGTCGGGTAGAAGGGTAAGGAATCCAGTCTGACGGGATGCGTGCGGGCCAATCGCACTCGACTGTGCACTGAGGAGCTGTCTGAGTAAGCCTTGGATATTGCTCTTCAAGGCCTTCTTCCTCCTTAAGCTGGGCTATAGCTTCTTCCAAGAACTGCTGATATAAATCATAGCCGATGTCGGCGATAAATCCGCTTTGTTCTCTCCCGAAAAAGTCGCCGGCGCCTCGAATTTCCAGGTCTTTCATAGCGATCTGGAAGCCACTCCCCAGGTCACTAAACTCTTCTAAGGCTTCTAACCGACGCAGAGCCTCGGGACTCAGGTGATGTAATCCTGGAACGAGAAAATAACAGTAAGCCTGTCGACCGCCCCTTCCTACTCTCCCCCGCAATTGGTGGAGGTCGCTAAGCCCGAAGCGATGTGCATGGTGGACAATAATCGTATTGGCGTTCGGGATATCCAAGCCGGACTCGACTAGATTCGTCGTGACTAACACATCTATGCCTTGGTAAATAAAGCTCAGCAGAATTTCTTCTACCTGTTTGGGGGGCATTTGTGCATGGACGAAGGCGACCTGGGCTTCTGGCAGCAGCTGGCTTATTTTTTGTTGGATTCTGGGAAGTTCTACGATGCTATTGTGAACGAAGAAGGCCTGCCCTCCCCGACTGAGCTCTTTTTCCAAGGCTTCCTTGACGAGCTCCCATGAGAAGGGGCGCACACGCGTTTCGACGGGGAGCCGGTTGGGGGGTGGGGTCGTAATGAGAGAGATTTCTCGTATCCCGCTCAGGGACATTTGAAGGGTACGCGGGATCGGTGTAGCGCTCATCGCCAAGGTGTCTACGGAAGGGTAGCGAGCTCGCAGTTTTTCTTTTGCCATCACCCCAAACTTGTGCTCTTCATCGATGATAACCAGGCCTAAATCGCGAAATTGAATGTCCTCAGAAAGAAGCCGATGGGTACCAATGACGATATCTACCTCTCCCCCTGCAAGTCGCTTCAGGATTTCTCTCTGCTGTTTAGGGGTCTGTAAGCGACTTAGGGCTTCGATGCGAACAGGAAAGCCTTCTAACCTGGCTTGGAAAGTCCGTAAATGTTGCATTACCAGCACCGTAGTAGGAGCGAGAAAGGCCACCTGCTTGCCATCTTGTGTGGCTTTAAATGCGGCGCGGAGAGCGACTTCAGTTTTCCCAAATCCTACATCCCCGCATAAAAGGCGATCCATGGGATGGGGACTTTCCATGTCCTTCTTGACTTCAGCAGCGGCTTGCAGCTGGTCAGCCGTCTCTTCATAAGGGAAGCGGGACTCCATCTCCAATTGCTGGAGGGTGTCTGGGCTAAATGCATAGCCAGGTTGAACTCTGCGCTTGGCATAGAGGCGAACAAGGTCGATGGCGAGTTCTTTTATTCGCTGTTGTACCCGTTGTGTAGTACGTTGCCATTCGGTGGAGCCTAATCGGCTGAGTTTAGGAGGGGCTTCGGTGGGTGCGCGATACCGGCCGATTTCTGCGATCTGGGGGATAGGAACATACAGAGCAGCATCCTCGGCGAATATGAGTTTCACCCCTTCTTGAGGGGGGTCTGTATGAGGGATGGGGACCAACCCTCCAAAGCGGGCGATACCATGGCGGCGGTGCACTACAACGTCCCCTATTCGGAGCTCATACAGCTCTCGAAGAGCGAGTGCCTCGCTTCGTCGGAAGCTTCTATGAGCAGGTGGGCTATAAGTCCTGCGGAAAATCTGGTGGTCAGTATATACCGCTATCTGAGCAGCTGGATCGTAGAATCCAGCGGAAAGGCTCCCGATGTGATATTCGATAGGATAGGGCAGAGCTGCGGGTTCGAGGAGTCGCTCCAGTCGGAGGCGCTGACGATCATTCTCCGCAAACAAGTAGAGCCGATGGAGGGGGAGGCTCCGAAGATGCTCATGCAGAAGACCTAAGTTGTGGGGAAAACTGGGCTGGGGGTGGGTAGGATAGAAAAGGGTTTCTCGAGGGGGTAGAACAGCCTCATGTCCGATTTCGATGGTGCGAGAGGCGAGGCGATGAAAGGCTTCTACTTCATGGGAGGTCGCATTTCGTGTGAGGTTAGCTATCCATCCTTGACCTTCTATAAGAAAGACCAAAGCCTTATCGGGCAGGTAGTCATATATCTTGGCAGAAGGATTTTCTTCTATCCGTTCAGGGGGAGGTAAAATCCATGCTCGTTGCAGCTCACCTTCCGAGAGCTGCGTTTCAGGTTCAAAGCGTTGAATACGAATAACTTCATCCGATTCTAAACGCAAGCGCAAAGGATAAGGATGGGCATAACTAAATACATCTATCACGCTCCCTCGCCAGGCAAACTCACCTGGCTGGTTTACTGTATCGGTCTCTACAAAGTCATAAGTATGTAGCAAATCTATTAGAAACGCTCGATCCAGGGCACTACCAGGAGTGAGCGGCATGAGGTGGTCCTGCCATCGTTGGGGGGAAGGAAGTGATTCGGTGAAGCTCTCGGGGGTCACTATGAGCCATACAGGTTCTCCTTGCAGACAGCGCGTCACCCAGTGTGCCCGCTCCAGCCGCCGACTGTTCACTATCGCCGGATTGCCTTCACCAGTGGGGGGAAGGATAGCAATCGGAGCTCCCTTTTCTGAGAGGAGATTTAGATCATTATATATCGTTATGGCTGCTTCGTTGTCCGGCACCAACACAAGGGCCGGGGTTGGAGCCATGCTTCGTACCTTCGCCATCCAGAATGCAGGTGCAGCGCCTTTGAGTCCCTGGATATGAAGGGGATAAGAGGTGTTCCATATACGCTCTGTTGAGAGAGGGGAGGGAGTGTACATGGCCTGGACAAAGGTATCCTGATTGAAACGCATTTTAGCTGTTGTAGATTTGCAAGGTGTGGAATATAGGTGCTGCTCGGGTTAATATTACCTACTTTGAACCAGGTATTGGTTTGTTGGGATGGGGTAACTCTCGTCATGTCGCTCATACCGTAGAGTCCCAGCTATATGCCCGTGCTTTCTGTCTTCAGGCAGCGGAGAGCGCCCCGCATTTCTGGGTGGAGCTTGACGTTTGTTTTATCTCTGTTTCGCTTTGGCAAGAGGCTTATCGTCGACTGTTATCCCTTTTCCCTGACTTGCAGCCTGCCCAGCTCATGCTCACCGCAAATCATACGCATGCAGCTCCAGGTGGCTATTCGCATCATCTGCTCTATCATATCAATACCCCGGGCTTTCATGCAGGCGTCTTCGAGCGATTTGTACAAGGTATCGTCGAAGCAGCCAGTCAAGCCTACGCGGCCAGAGAGCCTGCGGAGCTTATTTTTTCCCTCTCAACCTTCCCTCCGGAGGTTCCTATTGCATTTAATAGAGCAATGGAGGCCTACGGAAAAAATCCCATGGCCCGAACGGACAGGCCAGAACTGGCTGTCGACCGAACGGCATATCAGCTTACTGTGCGACCCACTGGCCATTTAATCAACTGGTTCGGTACCCACACCACTACCATTCAAGAAGAGAACTTGTGCATATCCTCTGATCACAAAGGGTATGCTGCGGAGCTATGCGAGGAATCGGGGCGGGTCGCTGCTTTCGCCCAAACGACCAGCGGGGATGTTACTCCAAACCACTTTGCCTTCCCTGGCATAAAAGTGCGCAGAGGCCCGACACCCAATCCTTTTGAAAACAGAAGATTGGTGGGACGCTACCAGGCGGAGATGGCACAGCAGCTCGCTCGTTCCCCCGGAGAGTATCTTCAGCCGCAGATTCGTGCTTGGTGGCGATGGATAGATTTTTCTTCGGTGGAAGTGGAAGAACCTTATACCCGGGGTTTGGGGCGGGGAAGGACGGGACCAGGGGCGATAGGCCCCGCCTTCATTGGGGGAACTTTAGAGGGAGGCGGTGTGCCAGCGGAGTGGGTTCGCCTCATCGCTATTTTAGCTCGTCTCCGAGGCCTTGTGGATCCCCCCGTTCACGGCACTAAACCGCTTCTCATTGAAAGCACTACCAAGCGGATATTCGGTACCCGTCGGTGGGATACCCTGCCTCTTCCGCCTGCGGATCCGGCCATCAAGTATATTCAGTGGTTGGGTCGACAGCGAGGTAAATATGTGCCGCTCCCCCTCACTCCTCAAGTTCTCCCTATCCAGGTCTGGCAACTTGGAACTGTTGCCCTAGTTGCCCTCCCCTTTGAGCCCACTACCATGGCGGGGGAGTTATTAAGAGAAAGAATAGCCCCTTCCCTAAGTCCGCTGGGTGTAAAGCATGTCCTCATCCAGGGGTATAGCAACGGCTATGCAGGATACCTCACGACTTACTGGGAGTACCAATATCAGCGGTATGAAGGAGGGCATACCCACTTTGGCAAGTATCTCCTCTCTGCGGTAGAAAAGGTGCTTACTGAGCTCATACAGGGGCGCGGGGAAGGAGCAGAAGAGCCTCCCTATCTCTCTATAGAGCAAGCGAGGAAGGTCTTATTCACCTATGAGATGGCTCGTTCTCTTCAGTAGTTGCAATTTGATCTTTGCTCAGCGGATCCTTCAGCAGCGTACGTATGGAGGCAGTTTGGCCGATGTTTTGGTAAGGGCTTTTTCAGATACCTCTGGGTATTGGCTTGTAGGGCATACCTACTCTCGTGATGGGCTTCTGAGTAGAAAAGGGTATGATGCGGATCTCTGGGTAGTTCGTACTGACAAGCAAGGCGAGCTTCTCTGGCACGCTTGTTATGGAGGAAAAGGAAATGAAGAGCTGACAGATGCTCTTCTTCTCCCGGATGGCGGGCTTGTATTGGTGGGGTGGACAGACTCTCCAGAGCTTTCTCATGGCAAAAAAGATGCATTGATCGTCTGTACGGATCCCCTGGGGAAAGTACGTTGGATGCAAAGTGTAGGGGGTACGGGCAACGATATGGCCCAAGGAGTGGGTCTGCATGTAGACAATACCCTATGGGTCGTAGGGCAGATCGGCTCCCGAGACTCAGTGTGGAATCCAGAGCCTTTGGGGGGTATAGACGGATGGCTCTTGCGCTTTTCTCTGAAAGGGGGCCTGCTGGGGCATCAGGTTTTTGGGGGGTCGGAGAACGATTACCTTCGGTTGGTGATTCCGTTTTCCTCTGATACGGTATGGCTGGTAGGAGCGTCGGATTCTCGAGATGGAATGATACAGAATCCACTTGGCAAAATGGACATCTGGCTCGTTGAAGTCGACCGACAGGGGGTCTTTCGTCGAAGCTGGAACTTTGGGGGGAGCGATTTCGAAGAACCATATAGCTGGATTCGGAGTCCGGAGGGGGAAATATGGGTAGCAGGTACCAGTTTCTCTCCCGCAGTGGCCAGCTATGGTCGAGCAGATGGGGTGATCTGGCGGCTGCAGTCAGAGGGCCTGGCCCACGCAGCGTGGAGTGGAGGTGGAACGGGAGATGAGGGGCTCAACCGCCTCCTCCTCACTTCAGAAGGAGATTGGCTGGTGGCAGGTATGACAAGCTCTCGAAACGGACTCATTCCAGGGTTAGCAGGTTTGTACGATGCCTGGGTGCTACGATGGAATGCTCAGAAGGATACGCTTCTCTTCTGCTATACTTTCGGAGGAAAAGATGTGGATAGTTGGATAGCTGCTTTCCCTTTAGGGGGAGGCAGCTATCTCGGAGCGGGGACCACCGCCTCGCCAGGGACGCAGCTTGGCCTCCGCACCTATGGAAGCGCAGACTTCTGGCTGGTATGGTGGCAGCCTGATACGACGCTTCCTCCCCCACCTCTTCTGTTTTCCCCTACGATCTTGGTCGGGTACGTCGCTATGGATAAGCCTCCTTCGTCGGCTCAGCTCTTTTTTCGCAGTGCAGAAGGGAAGCTTCTCGATAGCCTCATAGTCGACACAACAGGTTTCTTTCGCTGGACTGTCCCCGATACGCTCCAGGGGGAAGTACGGGTCAGCGTTCATGCCACAGGTTATGTTTGGAAAGAACTGAGCCTACGCCCACGCAAGGGCAGAGAAAATCGATTGGATATTTTCCTCGAAAGAATCAAACCAGGGATACGAATGCCGCTGTTCTATGTACACTTTGATAAAGGAAGTGCAAAGCTGTTACCCGAATCTGAGGGACAGTTAGAGGAGATGGTTCGCTTCCTGCGAGCCCATCCCTCCGTGCGGTTAGAGTTAGCAGGACATACCGACGGTACCAGCCTTCCCGAGTCTGAGATCCAGCTTTCGCGCGCTCGTGCTTTGGCCGTACGAGATTATCTTGTCGCTCAAGGTTTCGCAAAAGAACGTTTCACGATAGTAGGATATGGAAAGGCGCGTCCCATCGCTGACAATACCACCCCCGAAGGACAGCGCCGAAATCGGCGAGTAGAGTTTCGCCTTTTAGCCTGGTAAAAGCACGAGGATGCCTCCCAAAAAAGGGAGCCGTATCCTTTTCTGCCCTTTTGCACACGAGACATAGATTTCCTTTAGGAGGAGGGGTGAGTCCCTTGCTTTGGGATAGGAAACCCTCTTTTCCTTATATTTGCCCCGAAAAGCTGCTTCGTATGTGGAGAAAAGTTGGCTACTCTCTTGTTTTCAGTGTGGGTACTCTCTGCGCCCAAGATCCCCAGTTTTCTCAGTTTTTTGCGAATCAGGTGATTTTATCTCCTGCTTTTACGGGGATCACGGAAGGCCCTCGGCTTGCATTGGCATATCGCATGCAATGGACCGCCATTCCTGGCTATTATCGAACCTTCGCTGCGGCATACGACCAACCCATTTTCTTCGGGCGGGTGCGCAACGGGGTCGGCCTCTCTCTCATGGCAGATCAGGCTGGAGAAGGGAATCTCACCAAACTCAACGTACTGCTCAACTACGCACTCCACATAGAGCTTAATCGGAATAGTGCCCTGAGCTTAGGCCTATCTGGTGGGATCATGCAGGCCAGCATCGACTTTTATCGTTTGCGTTTTCCTGATCAGATTGACCCCAACGCAGGATTCATCTTGCCGACACAGGAGCGCAACTTTTTTCAAAATCGGATTCACGAAGATATCAATGCGGGGGCCTTATACTACAACCGCTATATCTACGTAGGTACATCTATTATGCATATTACCCAGCCTCAGCAGAGGTTTTACAATGTTTCCCTTTCGAATCCTGCGGCGGCTCGGCTTCCGATACGATCTACCTTTTTCGCTGGAGCCCAGATTCCTATTGATAGGAATAGAGAGGGGCGGCAGTCTATCGGTCCCGCTGTGATGTATCGGATACAACAGCCTTTCCAGCAGTTAGATTTGGGGTTCTATGTGAACCTCGACCCTGTCGTCATCGGAGTGTGGTATCGGAATCAAGATGCGATTATTGGATTGGTGGGCCTGCAGCGCGGTATTTTCCGAGTTGGCTATTCTTATGACTACACTATCTCTACTCTCACGAATCGTATTTCTGCTGGCTCACATGAGGTTTCGGTGGTAGTAGAGTTTGATAAAGAGCGTCGAATAGGTATGAAGCATCGTCGAAACTATCCATGCCCGAGATTTTAGATAAACCCTTACCTTTGCACATGCGTATGGCCAAACGATGGATATCTACCGTGCTGGCTGGCCTGATGGCCGCTTGGGTGCTTTCTGCTTGCGGAGGGGGAGGCAACATCGAAGATCCAGGTACTACAAGTCGTCTCACTGGGCTTAAGTTTGCCCGCAAAAGTGGCGGAGAGGGATTCTATGTCAAGCGGTATCGCGAGCTACCGCCAGCCCCTGGTCTCGTCTTCATCGAGGGAGGTACCTTTCATATGGGAGGTACCGAGAAAGACCTGGATTTTGAGCACAACGCTCGGGTCCGTCAGGTAACAGTTGCGAGCTTCTTCATGGACGAAACAGAAGTACCGAATGTCGAGTACAAACAGTTTCTCTTCTATGTCCAGAAGGATTCCGGAGATCAGAAAGCGCAACTTCTCTATCCCGATACAAATGTCTGGTTCCGAGAAATGGCGTACAATGACCCTTACGTGCGGTATTATTTCCAGCACGAGGGGTATCATATGTATCCAGTGGTAGGTGTCAATTGGCATCAAGCCCGCGAGTTTGCTGCGTGGCGCACTGCGATCGTAAATAAGCAAATCACGGAGGCAGACCCCGAAGCGATCCTTTATCCAGATTATCGGCTTCCGACAGAGGCAGAGTGGGAGTATGCTGCTCGTGCGGGTTATGAACAGGAGCTTTATCCATGGGAAGGGCGTAGCTTGAGAGACATGAAAGGGCGATTCCGAGTAAACTTCAAGCGGGGACGAGGAGACTATGCTGGCCGTTCCAATAAAGGAGGTTCTCTTCTTTACGAAGGCTTGAACGATGCTTACATGATACCCGCCCCTGTCAAGGCTTTTTATCCAAATGATTTTGGGCTTTATAATATGGCTGGGAACGTGGCAGAGTGGACAGAGGATACGTATCGGGTTCTCAACTATGAGGATGCGGAAGACTTCAACCCGCACCGTCGTCGGGGCAATGTACAGATGGATCAGTATCAGTATGATGATGACTACGATCCGAAAACCAGCCTGTTGTATAGCCCGAAGGCTGCAGCCGCAGCCCAAGGAGGGCAAGGAGGAGTTTGGCCAGATTTAGGAGCAGATGCAGCCAAGGTATACCGAGGGGGGTCCTGGGCAGACATCGCTTATTATGTAACATGTGGGGCACGCCGATATCTCCATGCTGATTCCGCTTCTTCGACGGTGGGCTTCCGCTGTGCGATGGTTCGAGTAGGGCGCCCGTTCTAAGACAGAAAAACGTCACTCTATCGAGGGGGTCACTGAAGGCACTTCAGTGGCCCCTTTTCTTTTGGCTGAAATCCTGCCTGTGTAGAGACAGCTTCTCTTAGCCCCGCGCAAGTCTCCTTGGCCTCGGCGGGCACAGGTATCAGCTGCTATCTGTGATAGAGGACTGGGGTTAGATGGCTGCATCCTGCTGCGTTAGGGTTTCATTTCAAACGATACAGTTCTCATCTGGGACGAGGGGTCTGGAATAGGATCGGAGGTTTTCCCCGAAAATGTTCAA
Source organism: Bacteroidia bacterium (assembly GCA_026413325.1). Classification (GTDB taxonomy): domain Bacteria; phylum Bacteroidota; class Bacteroidia; order SpSt-205; family SpSt-205; genus SpSt-205. The sequence continues at coordinate 41,452 of JANZYW010000002.1, forward strand.
ACTTCTTTGCCAAATCAGCCAGGTGTATCTGACATACGGGCCAGGTTGTACATTTCAAGAGCTCTTGAGAGATATATTTGCTGGGTGAGAAAGGATTTCCGAAGGAGGGTAGGGTGTCTTAGATTTTTTTCAAAGGAGAGCCTGGCTCCTGCACGAAATGCTGGTAAATGAATTTATCTAAGGCACCATTCAGGAAACGGTTGAGCCATACTGTGAGGCGACCCTGGCGTGTGAGGACAAGGTACTTTTTTCGACGCAGCATCGCACGATAGATTCGTTCTGCGACTGCTTCTGCGGACATGAGTTTATGCTCGGGGAGAGGACTTTCTGCTTGAGGGAGGCCAGTAGCGGTAAGGGCTTTTTCCCGGATTTCACTGCGGGTGAATCCAGGGGCTACAGTTAGGACGCAGACCCCTGAGCCATACAGCTCGGTTCGGAGGGCTTCCAAAAATCCGTTGAGAGCAAACTTAGAGGCACTATATCCGCTTCGTGCGGGGAGCCCTCGAAAACCAGCGATAGAAGATATCCCTACAATCCACCCTTGATTGACTTTGATAAGAGGCAGGGCTGCTTTTATAACGTGAACTGCCCCCCAGAAATTCACTTCCATCACTTCTCGCAACACTTGTAAAGAGACCTCTTCCACGAGGGCCCGATGAGAGATGCCTGCGTTGGCTATGACAGCGTGTAATCTTCCAAACCGCTCTTGGGCGAGTTCAGGTACTTTCATGCAGGCATCCTCATCTCGCACATCTCCTACGAAAGGAATAATCTGGTCGGGGTAGGAGGCTGCCAGTATTTCCAAGCGATCTTTTCGCCTTCCTTGAGCGATGACGCACCAGCCTTGGGTAGCCAGTTGGCGAGTGAGGGCTTCTCCGATGCCCGAGGAAGCCCCTGTTACCCAGGCGACCTTCACAGGTTAGCGGAAGGGCTTCTTTCTTCCTTATACTTTGAGGGGCATTTCATCAATATCTTTTCTGCATAGAAGATAGAATCCTGCTGATGGCCTATGAGTACCACTTTTTGGGCGGCGTCGAAATTGATGGGCTTGGGATCTGGGTAGCGTACCAACCGCACTTCTCCCAGGCTGTCCTGAGCCCGAAACCAGAATATATCTCGCTGCGCATCGTAGTAACTGTTGGTCCGCTCTACCCACTCTGCCACGATATGATAAGTCCGTCCCGGGTGAGCGGCAGCTGTTCGGAAGTCTGCGTAGATAGTGAGCTCCTCTCCTAAGCTGAGGAGAAGAAAGCTTAGCAGTGTTCCTACTGCGATAGCGCCGAAAAGGAGACGCATAGGGCAAAAGTAGAAAACAATGTACCACTGTAAATCGTACATTTGCCCAGAGGCCCAGATGGCGGAATCGGTAGACGCGCCAGTCTCAAAAACTGGTGGGGGAGACTCCGTGCCGGTTCGAGTCCGGCTCTGGGCACAGATTAGGAAAGTACTTCGACCTTTCTTCTGGGCGATAGGTAGTCTGTTGGCCTTGTGGGTAGCTATCTTGATCGTCGTGTATCTCCTTTTGCAGTCTGACTCCGGTCAGAAAGCAATGAGAAGGTGGTCAGTGGCTTTGCTACAAGAAGTTCTCGGGACCGATGTGGAGATGGGAAGATTGCGATTGAGTGGGATAGCTCATATTTCGCTTGAGAAGCTGGTGATTTACGATAAAGCGTGTCAGCCGTTTCTCCAGGTCGAAAAGGCCCAGCTCGGTTGGATACCTTTTGCTTTTTGGCGGGGATTCTGGCGTGGACAGCTTTATATCCCTGTATCTTCTGTGCTTTTGGAGGACCCGAACGTGTACATCTATGTAGAGCGAGGCTCTGGTCTCTCGAATCTCGATCGATTGTTTCCGTCCGATACTTCTGATACAGAAGGCGGTAAGTGGCGGATGAGTCTGGGGAGCTTACAGATTAGGAGGGGCTCTTTTCGTTGGATAGACTCGACTCAGGCTGACTCTGCGCTTCTGCCTATGCAGGGTTTTCTTCGCTATGCGCACTTGTATATAGACTCTCTTTACATAGAGGCTGCTGTAGAATGGAGTCAGGGGGGTAAGCTTTTTGCTCACCTTCAGCATCTCACTGCGCACGAGAGAAATTCTGGGGTGCGTATCCCAGCGCTTTCGCTTCTGTTAGAGGCTTATCCAGATCGCGTTCGTATTTCTGCTTTGGAGGTGAGGCTTAGTGCGAGTCACCTTCGGGGGAAAGCTTTTTTCCCGAAAGAAGGACTGGATAAGCTTTTTTTAGATACTGATACGAAGCAGTTTAGAGCAGACTTGGAAGGTGTGCTGGACTGGCGAGAGGTTTCAGCATTTGCCGGAGAAGTTCTGCCTATCCAGGGGCGATGGGGGGTCGCAGTGCGGGTATATGGAGACCTATATCGATTAGAAGTTCCTTCCCTGGAGGTCCGTTTGGAGTCGGGAGCCTATGTAAGAGGGGAAGGGGAGATAGTGCATTATGCCAGGCCTACTCAGATGGCATGGAATGTCCGTATTCGAGAGGGTTCTCTGTCTCTCTCGGATATTCGGCGGGTGATACCGGTCTTCGAAATACCGCAAGAACTCGACACTCAGCGGGTGTGGGGCTTTCGAGCGGAGCATACTGGTGATCTGCGTCGATACCAAACGAAGTTAGAAACCCAGGGGGTATGGGTCGATGTCTCTCTAAAAAAAGATTCGACCTGGGTATACGGAGTGGATATTCGGTTTGATCGGTGGGATAGTCAGTGGTTGATTCCCATTAGTCCGCTTCGGGAGGTGAGCGGGACTTTGACAGCGAGTGGGAGGGGATTGGGGTTTACCGATGGGAGGGGGATAGTAAGAGCTCACCTACAGGGATGGTATGAAGGGCAGGGAGAGTGGAGTCTAATCGGAGAGGGGGTGCTTGAACAGGAAGGGTATCAGGGCATTTTATATGTGGAGAGTCCCTATGGGGTAGGAGAATATAGAGGGACTCTGCCTCTTTCTGATGGGGGGGCTTATTTCGGAGAGGGGAGCTTCACAGGACTCAAGGCTCAGCTATGGGGAGGAGTAGGTACCCTTTCAGGGTACTTTCAGGGAAAGGGGAGAGGCATTCCTTGGAGAGAAGGAACGGCGACTCTCCGAATAGATTCTCTTGTTTGGTATCATCCAGAAGCAGTGCATCGGTTGGGAACGCTGCGGCTTGAGGCGGTAGGGGGGCAACGGTATGAAGTCTTGGGAGAGGGTTTGGCTATATGGGTCCAAGGAGAAAAAAACTGGCTACAAGGTCTGAAAGAATGGGAAGAAAGCTGGACAATGTGGACAGAGCAGGGTGTGTGGCCTTCTGATCAGGTGAGAGAAGACTGGGAGCTCACCGTACGCATGGCGGTGGGCTCGTCCATCTGGTTATCTCTAACAGGAGTAGAGGGAGCTCCTCAGTTTCATGGTACTGTTTTAGAGGCATTCTTGAAGGAAACGGGGCAGGGCAAGGAGGGAGGGATTTCATTGGAGTGGGATAGTCTGTCTCTCGGTTCGCTCCAAATAGGAGGGACGCTGGTACGGTGCCGAGTGGAAGAAGATTCCCTACCGCGTTGGCAAGCAGAAGTCATCTCCTTGGAGGGAAAGACTTATGTCCCCTATCAGGGTATCCACGTAAAGATGGCGGGGAGCTTACAAGTGGGTGAAATAGAGGTAGGCGCTCGGATAGGTGCGAAAGAGGATTCTCTTCAGATGAAGGCAATATGGAAGTGGCCTTCTGGGAAGATACCAGTCCAGCTATTTTTACGAGAACGAAACTCTTTTTTCTCTTTGGCGGGGAAAGAGTGGACCGTAACCTTCCCAGGCCCGATCACATTTGGATGGGATGGACGGTGGGAGGTGGGAGGCTTGCGTGCTGAAAGTGGAGACTCCTACCTATACTTCCTGCGAAACGAGCAGAGGCTTCTGGTTGAGGTGGAGAGACTTCCACTGGAGGGGCTGCTGTCTGTGCTGGGGCGTTCTTTGCCGGTCGGGGGTGTGCTACACGGAAGGTGGGAAATGACGCAGGGTGCCCCCACTTTTCGTCTCTTAGGTGATTCCTTGCGGTATGAGAGGCAGGTATATCCGCAAATCTGGGCTATGGGGGAGGCGGAAGAGGACTCTGTTTTGTTTCGCTTTGGTCTTCGAGAAGGGAAGACTGAATTTCTAACAGGTACTGGCTGTTATCACCTGCGAGATACCCTCAGCCCTCTCCGAGCGGACATCCGTTCTGTACGAATACCTGCGAGCTGGTTAGAGCCCTTTTTGGGAGATTATATAAGAAATCCTCGAGGATATTTTCGTTCTCAACGACTAATCGTGACGGGTTCTCCCCTCTCTCCGGCTATCTATGGAGAGATCTTTTGTGATGGGGTGGGTTTCTATATGCCTTTTACTCGGTTGAGCTATCTCTTAGAGGGTGTGGTTCGGTTGCGTTCCGATACCCTTTATGTTCCAGATATAGAGCTACGTGAGCCTCGAGGTAAACGTGCTTTTTTATCAGGTTTTGTTGCCCTTCGAGGGTGGAGCACTCCTTTTCTTTCTCTGCGCATCCAGTTGAGAGACGCTCCTTTTCTTCTTGCATCAGCCCCCTCTTCTGCGGATGCCTACTTGTACGGTCGGGCTGAGTTAGATCAAGGAAGCCTTTCCATAACAGGTCCATGGAATACTCCCACATTGAGGGGAGAGCTTCGACTGGCAGAGAGTACGGATTTGACCCTTCCTCTCCAGACATATGAAAGAGGTACAAGTGCTCCTCACGTGCGGTTTATTCAGTCCGCATCGAGTAGAGATAGCCTACCTTTCTTGACGGCGCCAGAAGGGGTGGAGGTTCGGATCGTCATTCGTTCTGTCCAGCAGGCCCGATTTAGGCTTCTTTTTGATGAGCGAACTGGAGATGAAGTGATGGCACAGGGGGTAGCCAATCTGCTTTTTTCTATTGATAGAGAAGGGGCAATAGAACTCTCAGGTTCCTATGAGATACAAAGCGGCGAGTATCGGGTCAATCTGCAAGGCATCGCTTCCAAGCGGTTGAATCTGGAGCCTGGGAGTATCATCACATGGGATGGGGACCTGTATGCAGGTGAGATGAATCTGACTGCTACCTATCGAGCCTTTACTTCTCTTCGGATGATAGATACGAGCTTCACATATACAGTACCAGTTGAGCTTCATGTTTTTCTGAAAGGTGGGCTCCTTTCCCCCACGATGAGCTTCCAGGTAGATATCCCCTCTTTTTCAGGGACACCTACGCCGATGGTTAATCTTTTCTTGCAGCGGCTGGCTACGGACGAGCAAGAGCGAAATCGACAGGTTTTTGCCTTACTGGTGCTGGGCAGCTTTGTTCCTCTGGATCAGGGGTTAGGTTCCCAGCAAGTGAGTTCGGGAGTCAGCTCGACGTTGGCGGAGTTTCTCTCTGCGCAGCTTGCGGGGTGGGTCGGACAGACACTGGGTAGCCAAATAGGGGTGGCCTTCTCCCTGGGCCAGTGGAATGAACTATCGGCGCAGCTCAGACTTTCTTTAGGGCAGAGATTCACAATAGAAAGGGATGGAGTAGTGGTAGGACCAGGACAGACAGCGGCTTCTTTAGGAAACCTTTCTGCTCGGTATCGCCTGCTTCCTTCTCGACTTACCCAGCCCACGCAGTGGCAGTTAGAGATGGAGGGTTTTAGCCGGCAAACTTTCATGTGGGGGATGGCAGGTGCTTCCAGTCAAGGGGCAGGTATTCGACTTCGGAAGGGTTTCTACCTGCCAGAGCGGCGGAAGAAGCTCCTTGTCCCCCCCTCAGAATAATCTACTTTTGTAGTATGCGGAAACTCCTTCTCCCCCTTGTTATCGTGGGTGTCCTCTCTGGAGCTGTGGCTGCTCTGTCGGTCTATTGGCTTCTTGACAAACCCGCGCAATCTGTGCAGACCGTCGTGGTCCCCGTTCGCTCAGCTCGTTGGCAGGATGGCCCAGGTGCTGCAGGTTTCGTAGAGGCTGCCCGCCGGGCTACTCCATCCGTCGTATTTATTCGCGGTTATGGGGAACGGGTAGCAGGGGAGGATTTCTGGAACTACTGGTGGCTTTGGATGCCTCGCTCTCAGCGAGTGTATAGTGCAGGCTCAGGAGTAGTATGGAGTGCAGATGGGTATATCGTGACGAACTTTCATGTCGTGCGGGAAGCTTCCCGAATCCTTGTGACTTTTCCCAATAAACGCACATTGGAAGCACAGGTGGTAGGTGCAGATGCCGGTGTAGATATTGCTTTGCTAAAGGTAAAAGCAGACAATCTCCCTTCTCTCCCTCTGGCAAACTCCGATTCTGTCCAGATCGGAGAGTGGGTGTTGGCGATAGGAAATCCCTACAACCTTACCTATACGGTTACAGCGGGTATTATCAGTGCACGAGGCCGAAACCTCAACTTGCTACAAGGCCCTCTTCCCCTTGAGTCATTCCTTCAGACCGATGCTGCTATCAACCCTGGGAATAGTGGTGGGGCACTCGTGAATCTCAAAGGGCAGTTGGTAGGCATCAATACGGCGATAGCTTCTCGGACTGGCTCGTATGTAGGGTATGGTTTCGCTATCCCGGTGAATATCGTTCGGAAAGTGGTAGAGGATCTAAAGCAGTACGGCATGGTGCAGCGGGCCTTTTTGGATATCGAAGTGGTGGACTTCTCAGAGGAAGGAAGTCCAGAGCTCTCGGCCGACGAGTTACAGGGGCTCTATGTAGGTCGGGTACAAGCAGGAGGATCGGCTGAAAAGGCAGGGCTCAGGACAGGGGACTACATCATCGCTGTGGAGGGCGTACCCGTTCAAACCCAAGCTGAGCTGCTTGAAAGACTGGCTCAGCACCGCCCGGGAGATAAAATAAAAATCACCTATCGCAGAGGAGGACGCCTATATGAGACTACCGCCACTCTCACGAATGAAGAAGGGGACCCCACCTTACTGCGTCGTACCATCTATCGGTCAGAGAAGCTAGGGGCAGATATTGTCTCTATCAGTCCTCGAGAAGCCGAACGGCTGGGGGTAAAAACGGGGTATCGCATTCAGAACTTGCGTTCAGGACTACTCGCTCAGATGGGACTCTCAGAAGGATTTGTCATTCTTTCCGTGAATAACCGGGTTCCGGCAAGTCCGCAGGAGTTAGAGGAGATTTTCTTGCACGTGCGAGGTCGGCTTAGCATACAAGGCATAGACGCACAAGGACGTCGTTCCTATTTTTCGTTTGAGCTTCGGTGAAGCTACCAGAGGCTTTTTCGGAGCGAATGAAGGCTCGTCTGGGGGAAGAGTGGCCCGCCTTTCTCTCTGCTCTGGACACTCCCCCTCCTACCTCTGTGCGGTTGCATCCTCGGAAAGGGGAAGGCCTTTTCTCAAGTGTCGCTGGGGTACCGTGGCATCCCTTAGGAAGGGTGCTTACAAATCGCCCGCACTTCGAATCAGACCCCCTTTGGCATGCGGGGGCTTACTACGTTCAGGAAGCCTCAGGCATGAGTGTACGACTATTTCTGCCCGAAGGTAAGCCCCTTCGAGTCATAGACTTAAGTGCGGCTCCGGGGGGCAAAGCGACACTCGTGTTGGGAGAAATAGGATGGGAAGGAGGCCTCTTAGTAGCAAATGATCCAGACCCGCTCCGACGGGTAGCCCTTCGAGAAAACTTAGAGAGATGGGGCATTCCCGCTTACATTATCACAGGTCGGCACCCCCGTTGGTGGGCAGAAAGGTATCCTGGCGCTTTTGACGTCGTCATTTTAGATGCTCCCTGTTCTGGAGAGGGACTGTGGCGACGTGACCCGAAAGCCCTCTGTCTGTGGAGCCCCTCCCATTCTCAGCGCATGCAGCGACTGCAGCGCAGCCTTCTTTTTTCCGCCCTACAGCTTGTGGCACCAGGAGGAATCCTGATCTATTCAACCTGCACCTATGCCCCCCAAGAAAACGAAGAAAATCTCGCTTATGTCTTTTCAGAGGCAGCGGCGTGGGAACCTATCGAATGGACTTCCCCTCCTCCCGCGGTACAAACCGTCGCGTATGGAGAAGCGGGAGGGATAGGATATTATTTTTATCCCCATAGAGGCCCAGGGGAGGGTTTCTTCATTTCTGCGTGGCGTCGTCGAGGGAAGAGGGGGCATTTTCGTTCTGTCCCTCTCAGAATCTCTCGCAAGAAGTCCCCCTATGTCCTCCCACACGAACTGTTAGCCTTTTCACGAGGAGAAGGGCTCTATGGACTTACTGCGACTGCAGCCGAAGTCTTCCTTCCAGGGCTCGCTGAAGAAAAATGGGAGGCTTTCCCTCTCTGGCGTCACAGCCGCCCCTCCCATGCAGCTGCCCTTCTGGATAGGGGGATGCAACAAGCCTTCCCAGAGCGAGTGTTAGAAGAGGGAGAGTTTGATGCCTATCTTAGAGGAGAAGTGTTTTCTTTCCGTTTTCCTTTTGAATGGGTCACTTACCAAGGACGAGGGATCGGCTGGCTCTATCGAGGACGTCCTTCCCTCCCACTTACTTGGAAACGGTTTCTACGAAATCGATAAAGAAGAACCCTCTTCATAGTATCCCTTTTGGTGATAAATTTCTATGCCTGGGAGCCTTTCCAGTCCAAATACTACATATCGAAGGTCTTCCAGTTCATCTTCGCCCTCGCCCTGATAGATGGTCATCTGGATCTTACCTCCGAGCTGGAGAAAATCATGAAGGAATTGATATAGCTCGCGTTGGCTGGAAGAGTTGATATAGGACAGCTCCACATGTATTTGAAGAGGGGATTTTGTCAAAGCTTCTTTGTGTTCCTTAAGAAACTCCCAGAGAGGACGGAAAAACTCTATGCTGTTCTCGGGGAAACAGGAGCCGCGAAGGATCAGCAAATGTTTTTCGGCTTGAAACAAAATCTCGGGAGTATGCAGGGTAGGAGAGAGATGCAAATTCATGGTATGCAATAGTACAAAATCCCGAACAAAAACCGTACTATTTGCCAGGGCTCTCTTCCTGTGGAGAAGTAGGATAACGCTATGAGGAGTCTGATGCGATCTTTGTGAAACGCATGTGTGATTTCGTCCACCTCCATGTCCACACAGAATACAGCCTTCTGGATGGGGCATCTCGCATTCCCTCTCTTATGGCGCGAGCTCAAGAGCTGGGTATGTCAGCCATCGCTCTATCTGACCACGGAAACCTTTTTGCCGTACCCAAGTTTTGTGCTGAAGCGGAGAAGGCAGGCATTAAACCTATTATAGGGTGCGAGTTTTATATCACAGAAGGAGATTCTTTTTCAAGAGAAAAGACTGTTTATCATCAGCTTCTTCTGGCAAGAAATCAAAAAGGATGGGAAAATTTGCTCTATCTCTCCTCCATAAGTTTCATAGAGGGCTTTTATTACAAGCCTCGTATTCACAAAGGGCTTTTAGCTGCTCATAAAGAAGGCCTTATCGCTACTACAGGCTGCTTAGCCAGCGAGATTAATCAGAAGCTGCTGGCGAATCGGATAAAGGAAGCCGAGCAGGTTTTCCTCTGGTATAGAGAGCTGTTTGGAGAAAATTTCTACGTAGAGCTCCAGGATCATGGTCTCAAAGATCAGTACCAGATAGCACAAGTTCTTTTATCCTGGGCGAAGCGCTATCAAGTCAAAGTAATCGCCACAAATGATGTGCATTATACTTGTGAGGCAGATGCGGACATACACGACCTCCTGCTGGCGATCCAAACAGCCAGTGATTACGATGATCCTAAGCGCTTTCGATTCACAGATGATGCAGGTCGGCTGAACCCACACTTCTATCTCAAGGGAGAGTTAGAAATGCGAGCTATGCCCCTTTTTCAGGAGCATCCAGAAGCTCTCCTCCAAACCCGAGAGATAGTGGAAAAGTGCGAGCTTCGATTGGATTTTCGTCGTCCCCTCCTTCTTCCCAAGTATCCTATCCCCCCAGAGTTTCCCGATATGGAGGCATATCTGCGACACTTAGCATACGAAGGGGCTCGTCATCGATATGGAGAGCTATCGGAGAGAGTGGTTTCTCGTCTTGACCATGAGCTGCGCATCATTGGAGAAATGGGTTTTGCGGGGTACTTCCTTATCGTGCAAGATTTCGTGGCAGAGGCGAAGCGAAGGGGTGTCTGGGTGGGCCCTGGCCGAGGTTCAGCTGCAGGAAGTCTCGTAGCCTACGTCTTAGGTATCACGAATGTAGATCCATTAGCTTATCAGCTTTTGTTTGAGCGTTTTCTAAACCCTGAACGTATCAGCCCTCCCGATATAGATATCGATTTCGATGATGAGGGGCGAGAGGAGGTGATCCGATATGTGCAGGAGAAGTACGGCTCAGAAAATGTCGCTCAGATCATCACATATGGCACGATGGGCATAAAAACGGCTATTCGAGATGTGGGGCGTACCCTGAAAGTGCCCCTTGCAGAGGTGAACCACTTGGCTGGATTGATACCTAATAGACCCAACATCACCTGGCAGGAGGCTCTTCATCCTTCGGAGAATCCGAAAGCCCATGTGCTTCGTGATCTGCTTGCGCGAGAAGGGACCCCTCAAAAACGCCTCCTGGAGACTGCTGCTCAGCTGGAGGGGATTACCCGACATACAGGTGTCCACGCAGCGGGTGTTATCATCGCCCCCGATAAACTGTGGCGATATGTGCCTTTAGCCGTGGCTACTCGAGACGAGAGCCTCCGTCAAGTCATCACGCAGTGGGATGGCCCTGATTGTGAGAGTATGGGTCTACTCAAAATGGACTTTCTGGGACTCAAAACCCTCTCTATCCTCAAAACGGCTGTCCACCTGATTCAGAAGCTTACCCATGCCGATGCTCCACTTGACATAGAAGCGGTACCTCTGGACGATGAGAAGACCTGGCGTCTTTTCCAGGAAGGCCAAACAGTAGGTATATTTCAGTTCGAATCAGAGGGCATGCAGAAGTATCTCAAGCTCCTTCGCCCCACCTGCATAGAGGATCTTATCGCTATGAATGCGCTGTATCGGCCCGGCCCCATGGATAATATCCCGACTTTTGTGAGACGCAAGCACGGTGAGGAGCCGGTGACCTATCCGGATCCTCGTCTCCGCCCCATCTTGGAGACGACATACGGTATCATGGTCTATCAGGAGCAGATCATGCAGATAGCCCAGGTGATGGCTGGCTATTCGCTGGCAGAGGCCGATCTCCTTCGTCGGGCCATGGGCAAAAAGAAAAAAGAGATTATGGACCAACATCGGGCTTCTTTCGTAGAGCGGGCCGTCCAACAGGGAACTGACCGAGCCGTGGCAGAGGAGGTATTCGATACTATGGCTCGTTTTGCAGAGTACGGATTCAATAAATCACATGCGGCTGCTTATAGCATCCTGGCGTATAGGACCGCCTATCTCAAAGCCAACTACCCCGCTGCGTACATGGCAGCTGTCCTTACTCACCACGCAGATGACTCAGAGAAAGTAGGCTTTTTCTTACAGGAGGTTCGAGCGCTTGGTCTACAAGTTTTGCCCCCTTGTGTAAATGCCAGTGAGGTGAACTTCTCCGTTCCTTCCTTTCATGAGATACGGTTTGGTCTGGGAGGGATAAAGCACTTAGGAGACAAGATGGCGGAGCTCATCGTGAAAGAGCGGGAGGCGAACGGGCCTTTTAAGGATGTATATGATTTCGCTCTTCGGATGATGCCGCATGGCCTTACTAAAAAGTCTTTTGAGAGTCTTTGTTTTGCTGGAGCTCTGGATACCCTCGTAGGGGGCCAGCGTGAGTATTTACTGGATGAAGGAAATCGTCACCTTGTATTAGACTATGCTGCTTCCCTCAAAAGACCTCTTCGCCGACCGCAAGCGTCTCTTTTTGATACTGTGGTTCTGACCATGCCTTCGCCGCCTCCCCTGCGGCGACCCGTGCAAACCTTTACTTTACCTGAGAGGCTCCGGTACGAGAGAGACTATGTTGGGTATTTTCTTTCTTCTCATCCATTAGATGAATACAGCGCCCTTGTGCGAGCCGCTCGGCTCAATCCAGAAGCCAGTCTGATTTTTACGGCGGAGGAATCTGAAGAACGGGTGGTCCGATGGGCAGCTTTACTCCGAGAAGTAGATGAAAGACGCTCCCGTCAAGGGCGCTCTTATGCCCGTCTCACCTTTGAAGATAAAGTGGGGAGTTACACCCTCACAGTTTTTTCTCCTCAATGGGAGCAGGTCGCCCCGCGAATACGAGAAGCAGAGGGCTCCCCTTTTTATGTCGAAGTGGAACGAGTTGCTCGGGCAGATGGGGTCTCAGAGTGGAAGCTTCGCTCCATAGATGAGCTTCCCAATGCATCGCAGTCTCTTATTTCTGCTATCTATTTGGAGTGGGACCTTCATGCTCTCAAGGAAAAGCAAGCGCTGGCGGTGCTCGTAGAGGTGTGTGAGCAATTCCCCGGCTCTATACCTGTCTATTTTCTCCTTCATTATCAACGGCGAGTACCAGTGCTCCTGTCGACAGAGTGGAAGTTGCGATACACAGCTGATCTTCTGGAAAGATTTCGTCCTCTGGGTATACGAGTACGGACGAATCTTCCCTCATGAATCATAAAGTCCGTATTTTTGTTTTCGTCTGATTATGCAAGAACCAGTGAAGCCTGTAGACAAACCTGTCAACATCACGGATTCTACATTCGCCCAAGAGGTGTTACAGAGCAATATCCCTGTTTTAGTTGATTTTTGGGCTCCATGGTGCGGCCCCTGTCGAATGATAGCTCCCGTCTTGGAGCAGATCGCTCAGAAGTATGCAGGCAAAATCAAGATTGCTAAAATGAATGTGGACGAAAACTCGTTTATTCCTACGCAATACTACATCCAGGCTATCCCTACCCTGATACTCTATCGAGCTGGGCAGCCTGTGGACAAAATCGTAGGGGCTCTGCCTGGACCTGCCCTGGAGAAGCGCATTCTTGCGCATATCTCCTGAGCCTCGAATGGAGGTAATTTTAGACTTTGAGAGGCCCATCGTCGAGCTGGAGGGTCGGATCGCAGAGACGAAACGGCTCGCTGAGCAGACGGGGCTGGACATTTCAGACAGCCTATCTGCTTTGGAGGAGCGGCTGGAGCGCCTCAAGCATGATATTTATCAAAATCTTTCACCTTGGCAGCGGGTGCAGCTCGCTCGCCACCCTTCCCGCCCCTATTCGTTAGATTACATCCACGCTATCTGTGAGGACTTTATCGAGCTTCACGGCGATCGGTGTGCGGGAGATGACAAAGCCATCGTGGGGGGCATAGGTAGAATCGGCGTTCATACGGCTATCCTCATCGGCCAACAAAAAGGACGAGACACCAAAAGTCGTCAGTACCGGAACTTCGGCATGCCTAATCCCGAAGGGTATCGCAAAGCCCTTCGTCTCATGAAATTGGCTGAGCGACTTCGCAAGCCGGTCATCACTTTCATAGACACTCCTGGTGCGTATCCAGGCACTCATGCAGAGGAGTTTGGGCAGGCGGAAGCGATCGCGCGGAATCTTTATGAGATGGCGCAGCTTCGAGTACCTATTCTTGTTTTTATTATAGGGGAAGGGGCCTCTGGTGGGGCACTCGGCATAGGTGTAGGGGACAAGATCTACATGTTAGAGAACACCTGGTATTCCGTTATTTCCCCTGAGAGCTGTGCCAGCATTCTGTGGCGTTCATGGGAATATAAAGAAAAAGCAGCAGAAGCGCTGCACCTATCCGCCACTGACAATCTGAAGCTGGGAACTATTGATGAGATTCTGCCTGAACCGTTGGGAGGGGCTCATAAAAATCCCACGGCTGTTTTTCGGCTTGTGAGGGAAAAAATCCTCCAGGACCTCCCGCCGTTATTATCGATCGCCCCTGAGGAGCTGGTTCCGCTCCGCTTAGAGAAATACAGCAAGATGGGACGCTGGAGAGAAAAAACTGCATCCCCATGAATCGGTATACTCCTTTGCGTATCAAGGAGATACGTCCTGAGACTGCTGACGTTTTCTCCCTTGTTCTTGAGAAGCCTGCTTCGGGTTTTGAATACCTGCCCGGTCAGTATGTAACTGTGCGGGTAGAGATTGATGGGAAAAAGTATCCTCGAGCCTATTCTCTCTCCAGTAGCCCATACTTGGATGCGGATCTGCAGGTGACGATAAAGCGTCTGTCGGGTGGGCTTGTGTCTAACTTTATCTGGAATACTCTCCGTCCCGGTGATACCTTGGAGGTTTACCCTCCGATGGGTAACTTTAAGGTTTCTCCTCAAGCGGGTAGAGCTCTTCAGTATTTCTGTATCGCAGCAGGTAGTGGGATTACGCCTATTCTCAGCATTATTCGCTCTGTTCTTTTCGTGGAGCCGAAAAGCCGGATTACCCTGTTGTATGGGAGTCGTACAGAAGCCGATATCATCTTTCGTCCATTACTTTCTCTCTTAGAGGCACAATACAAAGACAGGTTGGAGGTTCTGCACACGTTGACCCGTCCTTCTGGTGAGTGGGTAGGCCACACGGGGCGTATCTCCTCTGAGTGGATCGTGGAAGAGCTCAATCGAGTTCGTCGCCGTCTCCTCCCTGTCGAAGCCTATATCTGTGGGCCCAGTGACATGATGGCCATGGCTGTGGAGACCCTTTCTCAGCAGCGCCTCCCTCGGGAGAAGATTCACACTGAGTATTTTTCTGCGCCTCTTCCGGAGGTGGTAACCGCTGAGCCCGTCTTTTCTACTCAGGAATCTCGAGTTATCGTCCATCTGGATGGTAAGTCTCATGAGCTCTGGGTCAAACCCGGTCAGTCTATCCTTCATTCGGCTCAAGACGCAGGACTCGATCCTCCTTACGCCTGTGAAGAGGGCATATGCTGCACTTGTCGGGCAAAGCTTTTGAAGGGGCAGGTACACATGGCGGTACGAGAGGCCCTGTCTGACTGGGAAATCGAGAAGGGGTATGTGCTCACCTGCCAAGCTATTCCTCTGACACCCGAGGTAGAGGTAGAGTACGGCTAAGAATGCGGCTCCTCATACGATGGGTTTGGCGTCGTATCCATGCGAAACCCTACCCTCCTCGCAAACTGCTCCGACTCCTGCGATGGTATCCTCCGTTCCTGTTTCAGCGGGTGATTCCGCTGGCACTTTCGGATGACTTTCTGACTGTCCATGTAAAGGTGAGACGCTCTCTTCTCACTCGAAATCTGTGGGGTAGCTTTTTCGGGGGCACTATTTTATCTGCCGTAGATCCCTGGTTCGGACTCTTACTCTGGCAGAAATGCTTCCATGAAGGGATACCGCTCGAAGTGTGGGTCGAAAGAATGGAGATTCGATTCCTTCGAGCAGGTGTCCAAGATTTATACTTTACTTGTACCATCACTCCCACTCAATGGGAAGAAATAGCCCATCAGCTGAGAGTGGAGGGAAAGCTCCGCTATACTTTCTCCTATCAGATCTATGAAAAAGGCGGGGAAATGTGTGCGGAAGGAACGCAAGTTCTGTATCTACGAAATCTTGCACGTAGGCCTCGCCAAAAGCCTACCCCTGTTTTGTTTTCGTAACTTTGTAATAAGTATGAGGTGGCTGTGGATGGGGGTGCTATGGGCACAGTCAGGTGTATCTTGGAAGATAACGACCGAGGGGCCGTCTCCAGCTCGCATAGGAGATACGGTAGCCGTGCTCATGCAAGCTGAGATAGCTCCCCCGTATCATTTGTATTCTAGTCGCATTCCTGCGGTAAGTGCCAACTTGCCTACTACTTTTACCATTGAAAAAAAAACGGGGGTCGAGCCTGTAGGGCCTTTGCTCGAGAAAGGAGCCCTCAAATCCGTATTTGACGAGATTTTCGGTACCGACGTGTACTTTTATGAAGGACAGGTAGTCTTTATCCAGCGCTTTGTCGTCAAGGGAGCCCCTGCGGGGGTAGAGGGCTACCTGCGATACCAATACTGTGATGAGGAGCAGTGCTTTACTGAGAAACGGGAGGTGAATGTGCGCTTCCCCGTACAAGCAGAGCAGAAGTCGGGCGGTGCACAGCCCCCGTCTATTTTGGTGAAAGTTCCTGCTCGGGATAGTGTCTTGTCCGCAGGTCGGGGGGATTCTCTCTCTGTCGACCAAGGAAAGCAGAGGGTATCTCATATTCCTTCTCTTGAGGGGAGAAAAATTTCTCAGAAGAGGGAGGCTTCCCTTTCATCTCCCTCTCTGTGGTGGCTTTTCTTGAAAGCATTTCTTTTTGGGTTAGCGGCGATACTTACCCCCTGCACTTTCCCTATGATACCTCTCACGGTGAGCTATTTTACCAAGGTGAGTGAAGGGCGTAAAGGATTTCCCCTGCTTGCCCTCTGGTACAGTGGCTCCGTGTTGATTATATTTTGGATTTTGGGGCTTTTTCTAACTCTGGTGTTTGGTGCGAGCGCTGCCTATAACTTGGCTACGAATCCTTGGGTGAACCTTTTCTTTTTTCTCGTGCTACTTATATTTGGATTGTCCTTTCTGGGGCTTTTTGAGATAACTCTTCCTGCGAGTTGGGGTACAGCCACCAGTCGATATGCAAGTCCCCGGAGTTTAGGGGGGGTATTTTTCATGGCCCTTACATTGGTTCTGGTGAGCTTTTCATGTATCGGGCCGCTGGTCGGTACCCTCATGATAGATATGGTTGGCGGTCGTTTCTGGGAGCCGATGGTAGGGATGACGGGCTTTGGACTTGCTTTTGCCCTTCCCTTTGGGGTATTGGCGGGTCTTCCTCAGCTTCTTCAAAAGCTTCCTCGTTCGGGGGAGTGGATGGAAACCTTCAAAGTAACGCTGGGTTTTTTAGAGCTGGCGCTTGCTCTCAAGTTTCTCAGCAACGCAGATTTGGTATGGCACTTAGGCATTTTAGATAGGGAAGTGTACCTTGTCCTGTGGATCACGTTGTTTGTCTTTTTGGCGCTCTATCTTTTGGGGAAAATCCCCCTCAAAGGCGTTTCGCCTACGGAGATAGGGGTGGGGCGCTTGCTCTTGAGTATGGGCAGCTTTGCACTGGCCCTGTATCTCTTTACTGGGCTGTGGGGGGCCCCTCTCAAGCTATTCTCGGGTTTATTGCCACCTCTCCACGAAGAGATGGGAGTTCGTGTAGTGGGAGGAGGTGTCCCTGCGTCTCCTGGGTTTGAAGCTTGCTCCTACCCCGCAAACCGCAGATATGCAGATAAGCTTCGAAAGTACACTCCACCAGACTTTTGTGCTTTTTATGATATTGACGAAGCAAAAGTGTATTCTGCTCAGGTGAGGAAGCCTTTACTCATAGACTTTACTGGTCATACCTGTACAAACTGTAGGCAGGTGGAGAGCAGTGTCTGGTCGCATCCGGCGGTGAAAGCGCTCATCCAAAAAGAATATGTGCTGGTCTCTCTTTTTGTAGATGACCAGACGCCCCTTGATTCTGTCATCACTACCGTGGAGGGAGAAAGGCTTCGTACGGTGGGGGATAAGTGGCTTCATTTAGAGAAGACGGTCTTTCAAGCGCAGGCACAGCCGTATTACGTCATCACTGATTCCACGCTACGGCCGCTCCTCCCCCCGAGGGGATTCACCCTAAATGTTGAGGAGTATGTCGCTTTCCTTCAGGAAGGTCTCCGAAGATATGCAGAGCAAAAAGTTTTATCTCAATACACGCCATGAAACGAGAACTCATAATCATTGGGTCTGGGCCTGCGGGTTATACTGCTGCTATCTATGCAGCTCGGGCAGGTTTGCAGCCGCTGGTAATAGCAGGCCCTGAGCCGGGAGGGCAGCTTACCAAAACGAGTGAGGTCGAAAACTTCCCTGGGTATCCGGAAGGAACCTTAGGCCCTGAGATGATGGAAGACTTGCGCAAGCAGGCGGAGCGCTTCGGCACAGAAGTGACATACGACCTGGTAGAACGGGTGGAGCTTAGAGGGCACCCTAAGCGTCTCTGGCTGAGTGACGGAAGCGAGTTAGAGGCAGAGGCGGTCATCATCGCCACAGGTTCCTCTCCGAAATGGCTGGGTATAGAAGCGGAACAGCGTCTTTATGGGGCGGGGGTAAGCGCTTGTGCGGTTTGTGATGGCTTCTTTTTCCGGGGACAACCGGTGGCGGTAGTGGGGGGAGGAGACACTGCCTGTGAAGAGGCGCTATACCTCTCTAAGTTGTGTAGTGAGGTTCATATGCTCGTTCGCCGAGATGAAATGCGAGCCTCTAAAATCATGCAAGCTCGAGTAAAGGCGGCTGCCAATATTTATATCCACTGGAATACCCTTCCCGTAGATGTTGTAGGGGAGAAATTTGTCGAAGCGGTGCGGGTAAGGAATAAACTTACCGGTGAGGAGCGAGAGATACCTATAAAAGGATTCTTCGTTGCGATCGGACATCAACCGAATACAGCACTGTTTGCGGGGCAGGTAGAGTTAGACTCCAATGGATATATCATCACACGGCCCAAGAGCACTCATACCTCTGTCGAAGGCGTATTTGCAGCAGGAGATGTTCAAGATCCCATTTATCGGCAAGCGGTGACGGCGGCGGGGACAGGCTGTATGGCAGCGTTAGACGCGGAGCGGTGGTTATCAGAGCGGCGCTATTTACTGGAGGCTTCTGGACAAGCCTCCGCGTAAGCTGTGGTATAGCTCTGCCGCTAAGCCAAGCTGCGGTTTATTCTCTCTTGTGCACGAGGATAGCCTACAGGTAGCTCTTTTTCAGGACATTTGCTGGGCGGATCTATACCTACAGAGAAGGATTTACGGGGTATAAGATAACAGCTATGGGGAGTCAGATAAGATACAGGGTGGGCTTATTGAGGAGAGGAGAATGGTCTGTACTGAGCGAAAATATGTTGAGGATATGCTGTTGTCAGGCTTGCCATTGCATCTCCTCTTATTATGGAGAGGCAGAAATACAGGCCTTGGGTTAGGTTCTCTCCTTCCTTACCAGAGCTATAGGCCATGCTCTATTCTCTCTTGCGATTTTCGTCTATGTCTAAGCGGCAACGTCGTTTTAGGTTGCTTTCTTTGCTATCAGGATCGCTTCGCTGGGATAGGCCAGAAAGTCTGCCTCTTGGGTACGAGCAAATCGTCCTGTGATTTTGTCGCGAGTTTGAGGGAGGATTTTTGAGGGTATTTCACGCAAGATGACTTTCTCTATCTGAAAGCCTAAGCTTGTAAGCTGCTCTGCAAATACCTGCGCGTTTTTTATTTCTACTTTGGCTAAGGAAGTATTTCCTATGACAATGCATATATAGCCCCCTCTCCGCAGCACTCTGTGCATTTCCGTGAAGGCAGTTCCCATATCCTGAAAGTAGCTTTGGATCTCCTCTGCTTTTCTGGGATCAGTTTGGGCTACTTTATTTTTAATAGACTCTGCAAGAGGGGAATAGAGAGGAAGATCTTTGGACCTTCGGCTGGGGCTGGCGGTACCTATAAACCTTTCTCGAGCTTGTCGGAGATTATCTGCCCATCCAAACCATAGCAAACTCAACTGGTGTAAGTCGGCATATTCATAGCTCGTTACATAAGGAGGAGAAGTGATGATGCAATCTACCTTTTCGTTTTCTATGGGTAGGCTTCTGGCATCACCCAAGTAAGGGGTAGCTGGTACTTCAAGCGCTTTCTGTCTTTGAAGAACTTCCCAAAAGGTTTGGTTTCCCTTTTCCATGCGAGCTACTTGGCGGAAAAAGACGGAAAGGGGAGGAGGAATGGACTTGTGGAGCTTTCGGGTAGGTTTTATGCTTCGATCGTGCCAATAGGAGACACTTTTGAGACTATGCGAAAGAGCACAGAAGAAGAAGTCTTGATGTCGAGGGTTAAGCTGCTTTACAGCTTGGGTGATGAGGCTAAGCTGCTCAAGGACTTCATCAGGAAACCAGTAGCGAAGCCTTTCGGGGAAAGGAGATATAGGGCGAACTGGATTTGACCGAAAGAGACCATACTCAAGGCTTAAGGATAGCTCTCCTTTGAGATGGCGGATGATTTGCGTCAGTTCTGTGGGAGAGAAGGCTTGCAGCTTAGCGCGAGCGATCAAGTGGGCTACAGGATTGATATCCACCCCCAGGCTGGGTCGACGCAGCAGCTTGGCTTCTACCAGAGTGGTACCCGAGCCCATAAAAGGGTCTAAAATCATCTCTCCCTCCTGCGAATAGCGCTGCATGAGCCGAGCAGCTAACTGAGGAATGAACTTGGCAGGGTATCGGTGATAGCTATGAGTAGCATAAGTGGTCTCTTTCTGCGTTAATCCTGCAAAACTCCATTCTGGGTCAGGCGACAAGTCCTCAAACCATGTAGCTATTTGGCTTAGCTGGCTCTCTACCATAACTCTACATCTTTGCCTAAGTCATCGAAAAGACGGAAAGGTCCTTTGGGGAGGGGGAGCGGTTCATCAGTAAAGAGATAAATGCGGTCATAGAGCGCAGCGGTCATTTTGGCTTGCTTGCTGCGCCATGTGCCCTGGGATAGGGTCCGATGAAGCACTCGGTCATTGTCCAAGGTAATCAGACAGAAACGAATACCACGACTCCTAAGTTTTTCAGCCCAGTATAAGTCCTGTTGAAATCGTTCTCACAGTGAAACCTTGATGCTGTAGGTGGCAACCACTCTTTTGGCATCTTCTACACCCCGCTCTATGGCTATCAAGTCTACTTGTGATTCAGCGATGTACGGTTCCGTGAGCTCGCCTCTAAGCCACAACTGCTCGCTAAGAACCTGACGGATGAGCTTTTCTGTAGACTCATTTCCTAACTCTGACCATTTCTTTATGACCACAGGCAAATGAGAAAAATCCTCCCTGAGTTGCTTCTTGCTCTCTTGTAGAGCTATCTCTTCGAAGGAAGTCCCGCTAAAATTTTTCCATGCTTGGCCCGCATCCCCAGAAGGAAATTTTGTGAAGTACGTTTCTTCAAAGGCTTTTTGAGAGCTGCCCAGGCTTTGCGAACGGGCTGCCCTTCTTCTCGTAACTGCTGGTAGGTGCTGATGAGCCATTCCTTAGAGGGAAAAGAAATATGCATGTTGTGCAAATATATTTGTTCGTATTCCAGCAAAATCCTTCAAGTTTTGAGCTGTATAGGGCATTTTTATTTTATATCGTGGGCGTTCTCACATGTTTCTTCTATACCTTCCCCCTACTTCATACAGTGCGGCTGATATCTGCCCTAAGCTGGCGACTTTGACGGCTTCCATGAGGGCAGCAAATGTGTTTCCTCCCGAGAGAGCTGATTCCTGAAGCGCTTGGAGAGCGAGCGGGGCTTTCTCTCTATTGCGAGACTGGAAGGCTCGGAGGTTGCGAATCTGTTGCTCCTTTTCTTCGGTGGTGGAGCGTACGATCTCGTTTGGGATGTCGGTCGGAGAACCGTCTTTCCCTAAGAAGGTATTTACACCAATGATGGGGAGCTGCCCCGTGTGTTTGAGGGTCTCATAATAGAGAGACTCCTCTTGGATTTTATTGCGCTGGTAGGCCAGCTCCATCGCTCCGAGAACTCCTCCTCGTTCGTTGAGCCGTTCAAACTCCTGGAGAACAGCCTCTTCTACCGCATCGGTGAGCCACTCGATAAAAAAGCTTCCTTGCCAGGGGTTTTCGTTTTTCATGAGTCCCAGTTCTTTTTGGATAATGAGCTGGATGGCGACGGCCCTGCGAACAGACTCTTCGGTGGGAGTGGTGATGGCTTCATCGTATGCATTCGTATGGAGGGAGTTACAGTTGTCGGCCAAGGCATAGAGGGCCTGGAGGGTTGTACGAATGTCGTTGAAGGCGATTTCCTGGGCGTGGAGGGATCGCCCAGAGGTTTGTACATGGTACTTGAGCATTTGGCTTCGGGGACTGGCTTTGTACAGCAGCTTCAGAGCTTTTGCCCAGATGCGGCGCGCGACCCGTCCGATTACTACATACTCTGGGTCAGTCCCATTCGAGAAAAAGAAAGAGAAATTGGGTACGAAGTCATCCAAGGC
>JANZYW010000030.1 GCA_026413325.1 Bacteroidia bacterium
CCCTATACGCCAGCGGGCGCAGGATGTAGCGGAGCTCATCTACAGTGCAACAGGGGGAGAGCCCGCCTGGATTTTAGGGTACTCCATGGGGGGAGTCGTTGCCCAGTTCTTATTCAGAGAAGCGCCTTCTTTGGTAAAAGGACTGATTTTGAGCTGCACGTTTGCCTACAAGCCCGCTACCACCTTAGAGCAGTGGCAGGGAAGAGCGCTCCCTCGGATCCTGCGATTACTCCCTCCTGCCTCTCTGGCTAACCTTTTGTACCCCCAGGCGTTCGGCTCCGAGACTTTCCCCCCAGAAGTGGTAGAATGGTACAAAAAGGCTCTCCAACGCACTCGCATGGAAGTACTCCTCTCCGATGCAGAAGAAATCTTTCGAGTAGATACTCGTCCGTTTCTCTCTCAGATAAGTGTACCCACCCTTGTCCTGGGAGGCGTGGCGGATCTGATCGTACCCGTACATCATAGTCGTCTCCTTGCGGATAAGATACCCCAAGCTGGACTGATCTTGTATCCAGGGGCAGGACATGCTCTCATCTTTACTCACCGGCGCCCCTTTGTGCGTGATATCCACCGATTTATTCTATCGGGGGCTCATATACCCCAATCACCCAGTCTGCGCTCTTTCCCGTCTCAATCTCCTCTATAACTGCCTCTATGAGGGGTTCCCGCTCTGGATCATACGTGAGCTTGAGATCTGAACCATACATGCGCGCAATGGCTTGCCAGAAACTGGCCTGAATGCCCCCTACGTAGTCTCGGATAAGTGCATAAGCATCTACTCCCGTCTCCCGGTGGATTAGCTTGATAAGAAGAATCCCCTGTGTCACAGTCATTTCTCTGAGTATAGGCTCATATTGGTCGAAAAGTTCCTTACGAAGGCGGCGGCTATAAGCTTTGTAATCCCTACTTCTTTTTCCCAATCGGGCTCGTTCATTGTCCACTTCACGGACGATTCGGGCAGCCTCTTTTGCGAGAGGATATACCAAATGCACATTTCTTCGAAGGCGCTGAAAGGCCGCCCATTGTTTTCGAGTTTCGGCTACTTGTTTAGGAGAGGGGGCCTCCGCTACAATCTCGACTGGAGACATGAGATAAATAGGAATACTATCCGGACCCATCAAAAGCCGTCTGGGAGGCTGCGCATAAAGGAAACAAAGCGCTATTATGAAAATTTTTCCTACCTTTGTGAAAATATGGCACTCGCACACACGAGGATTTTTGGGCAGGCCGCTGATATCTCCCCTTTGCCCTCGCTTCTGTACAAAGCTTACATTGAAACCTACGGGTGCCAAATGAACTTCTCGGATAGCGAACTGGTAGCGGGTATCTTGCATGCAGAGGGCTACGGCTTCACCCCCGACGCTGAGGAAGCAGATCTTATTTTGATCAATACCTGTGCGATCCGAGAGCACGCGGAGGAGAAAATCTGGCAACGGCTAAAATACTTCCAATCCCTCAAACGCAAACGTCCCCATCTCGTTATCGGAGTGATTGGGTGCATGGCTGAGCGCCTCAAGAAAAAACTTCTGGAGGAGGCTCCCGTCGTCGATATCGTCGCAGGCCCCGACTCGTATCGCCATCTTCCTCACCTCATCCGACAGGTTGAAAGTGGAGCAAAGGCCATCCACGTGCTTCTCTCCCGAGAAGAAACATATGCAGATATTGCTCCGCTTCGACTCTCCCCCCACCGAGTCAGTGCCTATATCTCCATTATGCGGGGGTGCAATAACATGTGTTCTTTTTGCATTGTTCCCTTTACACGGGGGAGGGAACGCAGCCGTCCCTGGGAGACCATCGTAGAGGAGGCTCGCACTCTCTCAGAGCAGGGCTACAGAGAGATCACGCTTCTGGGGCAGAATGTAGATTCTTATCAAGATAAGGATGTACGATTTGCGGATCTACTCGCCCGGGTAGCTGCGGCCGCCCCCCATAGCTGGATACGCTTCGCTACTTCCCATCCTAAAGACATGCTGGATGAAGTCTTGGAGACCATAGCCTCCTATCCAAATCTCACGCCCTATATTCATCTCCCTATCCAGTCAGGAAGCGACGCCGTACTCCAGCGGATGAATCGCGGCTACACGGCAGACTGGTATTTGCATCGGATAGAAACTATCCGTCGTTACCTGCCTCAAGCTGTCGTTTCTACGGACATTATCGTAGGTTTTTGCGGAGAAACAGAAGCAGACTTCGAAGCGACCCTAAGCCTCATGCGGGCTGCGCGGTTTGATGCGGTCTATCATTTCATGTACTCCGAACGTCCTGGAACGTTAGCAGCCCGACGCTACCCAGATGACATCCCCCCTGAAGTCAAACAGGAACGCCTCGAACGCGTCATCGCTACAGCTCAGGAACTTAGCCTCCAGAGCAACCGCACCCAGATCGGCACCGACCAGCCCGTTCTTTTAGAGAAACCTGCCCGACGAAATCCAGAAGATATGGCGGGTCGTACCTTCTCGGGTCGATCTGTGGTAGTGCGCAAGGCTGCAAGCTTATATAAGCCCGGGGATATCCTCTCCGTACATATCCAAGAAGCTTCTTCTGCCACCCTTATTGGCTATGCTTCGGACAGGTTCTCCTCATCCGCGTGAGGTAGCACGCAGGTTCCGGATCATCGGAGAGGACCCACGGCTGCTGGCAGCCGTGGAACTCGCTACTCGGGTCGCCCCGACAGATGTACCCGTGCTGATTTTAGGCGAAAATGGCACAGGAAAAGAGGCATTCGCTCACATTATCCATCACTTAAGCCGAAGACGAGACAAACCTTTTCTCGCTATCAACTGCGGGGCCATCCCCGAGGGTACCATGGATTCTGAGTTGTTTGGGCATGAAAAGGGAGCTTTCACCTCCGCCTACGAAAGCCGGAAAGGCTACTTCGAAGTAGCAAATGGCGGGACTCTTTTTTTGGACGAGATCGGCGAAATGCCCTTAGGCACCCAAGCCCGTCTCCTACGAGTTCTGGAAACTGGAGAATACCTGCGTGTAGGAAGCAGTAAAGTCCAGCAGACAGATGTGCGGCTGGTCGCCGCAACGAATCGAAATCTCCTCCAGCTGATCCAACAGGGAAAGTTTCGAGAAGACCTTTACCATCGCCTCAACGCCATCACCATACAAGTTCCTCCCCTCAAAGACCGAGGCGCTGATATTGAGCTGTTATTTGACTTTTTCGCAGATGAGTTCGCTCATCGGTATGGGGTCCAACCGATTCAGCTCCATCCATCTGCTATCGACGCCCTCCATGACTATCCCTGGCCTGGAAATGTCAGAGAGCTTAAGCATTTCGTAGAGAAACTCACGATCCTCCATGCTGGAGAGGAAATAGACGCTGCTCTCCTTCAAAAGTACCTACCCCCTCGTGAAAGCCGCCTCCCCGTCGTCTACGTCCCACCTCTGGATAGCAAAAGGGAATCAAACCCTTTAGAGGGGAGCATAAGCTGGCAAATAGAGCAAATCCAACATCACCTCTCCCATCTGCGGGAGAGCCAACGAGCCATCCAAGAAATGCTGCGAGAAATCTGGCAGCACCTCACTTCTTCCGAACGTCCCCGTTTTTTGACACCACCAGTATCCTCCCCCCCCATAGACGGAGCGGACCTTTCATTAGAAAAAAATGAACGTCAGCTCATAGAGAAAGCCCTGCGTTTTTACGGAGGCAATCGGAAAAAAGCCGCCCAAGCTTTAGGTATTTCTGAGCGAACTCTGTATCGAAAGATAGAAGAATATGGGTTCCACGGTCTATAGAGTGGCCTTTCTCCTCCTGCCCCTCATACTCTCGCAGTGCGCTTACTCATTTAGAAGCGGAGCCCTACCTCCGGATGTAAAAACGATTTCCCTTGCCCCCCTTTCTAATGAAGCCCCACTCGTTATTCCTACTTTGACGCAAACTTTGGCAGAAGCCATTCGACAGAAATTTATCTCCCAATCTCCCCTTGCTCTGACGGCTGAAAAAGGGGACCTTCTCTTACAGGGTCGGATCACCGACTTCAAGGTTGCCCCCATTGCTATACAAGGCTCTCAACAGGCAGCACAAAATCGTTTGAGCATCACTGTATACGTTAAGTGCACCTGCGCCCGACATCCAGAACTCAACTGGGAACAAAGCTTTATGAACTTCTCAGACTTCCCCGCCAGCCAACCTTTACCGACAGTGCAAGAGGTGTTGATTTCCGATATTTGCGATCGCATCGCTCAAGATGTGGTAAACAAGACCCTTTCTACCTGGTGATATGAACTGGCCTGAAATATATCTACACATGAAGGCTGGCGCGGCTCTGGACGAAACTCATCGCCAGCAGGTCGAAGCTGCTCTGGAGAAGTATCCTTTTTTTGCTCTGGGGCGGATGATGGCGGCAAAGCTGGCTACGAAATTGGGCGATCCACGTGCCTCCAGCTTGCGGTTCTTAGCCTCTTTGTATGCCCCCTCTCGGCAGTATTATGCCTTTTTCCTGGAAGAGAAGCTTCGGCCACGGGTACCCCCCCCTCCTCGACTGACCCATACCAGCCGAGAAGCCACCACTCCTCCCACCTCCGCTCAGTCTCAAGAAGAACCCTCTGCAGGCGAAGAGCCTGGCCCGGCAGACATGTCTCTTTCTGCCGCATTCTGGCCCCCTCTACAAGGGTGGCTTGCCGCCCGATGCGTTTTGTATGCCTCGATAGGCTCTCGGATTAGAAAACAAATACGGTGGGAGCCCCTTCCTCTCTCTTTTCCAACGGAGGAAAAGCCTCTTCTTGCAGACGAAACTATCTCTTCCTCTGCTGATTCTGAAACAGTTCCTTCTCCTACCGACTCCCCCTCCCCTGTGGGGAAGAGCCTACCTGCTTCTGCTCAAGACGCCCTCCCAGAAATCCTATGGGAGCTGCCTCCTCTCTTACGTCGACCTGAACCAGTCGCTCCTACCCCAGAGCCCACGCCGACGCTCCTATTACATTCTGTGCAGTTTGAGTTATCCGAGTCCGTCCTTCCCTCCAAAACGAAGAGTGCTTCTCCTCCACCAGATACCCTGCCAGAAGAAAGACTCCACCCCGTCTCAGAATCCTTCGCCCCTTCTCTTTCCACAAACCCCGAAGCGTCCCCTTTTCCTCAAGAATCCCCCCCCGAGAGTCCCTCCATCGGACCGGAACTCCAATCTCAGTTTCACCGGCCTTTTGTTCCGTTGGAAGAAACCGCCCCTTCTATCCATTTATCCACGGAATCTCCTGCCCCTCTTCCGACCCCTTCTCTCTATACCAGTGAGTCTCCTCTTCGTCCTCTCATCCCGCTCGATATAGACCTGGAAGGTTCTATCCACTTGCCCGTGCCTGATGCGACGACAGAGCCTTCTGCTGTTTCCCCCGCCTCTGCGTCTGAAAAAGTAGATGCGAAGGTAAATGAGGAGGCAACAGAGAGAACCCCTTCCTCTACAGAAGAAGTCGTTCCCTCGCCGCCTTCTGCCCCCTCTCTCACTACCCAGCCCTGGCAGTCTTTCCTACGAGAGATAGAAATGCAGGTTCCTCTGGGTGAGCTGAAGAGTGGTCCTCTGTCAAAAGAACTCGAGAACCTGCGTAAGGAATTTATTCGACGCCTCCTTCATCAACGTCCTCTCGAAACCTCACCCGCCGAGCCGCAAGCCCGTTCTGAATGGATAGATATTCTCATTGAGAAACTCCGTACCTTTCCTAAAAACCCTCCTGAATCCTATCCTGCAGAGTTGAGCGCACCTGCATGGGAGCCCCCCCCACAGCACCCACGGATTTACACCGAAACTATGGCGCGTCTGTACTGGGGGCAGGGAGATCTTGCCCGTGCGATCGAAGTATACGAGGTCCTGTGTCAACGGCACCCCGAGAAAAGAGAGCATTATCTCTCTCAGATAGCGCGCATACGAGCCGGGGAATCCCCCTAAATGTGGGACTGGATATTTCCCCGGTATTGTCATGCTTGTCATCTTCCCCTCCTTCCTAAAGAGCGGCAAGTATGCATAGGTTGCTTACTTAGTCTGCCTCAGACGCTTTCATGGCTTTCCCCTACTGACAATGAAGGCTACTATCGGTTGGCACCTCATGCACCTAATCTGCATGGCGTTGTTTCTGGTTTTTGGTATACGGCGGGAAGCCCTTTGCGCCGATGGGTTCAGCTGGCAAAATACCAAAATAAACCCCAACCGTTGCATGCAGCTGCTTCTTTCTTAGCTCATTTAGTGAGAGAGGAGGGAGGCTTGCCCCTTTCCACTTTTAGAGGGATCCTTCCTATCCCCATTTCGCGGGAGCGCCTTCGACACCGAGGATATAATCAAGTAGAATGGGCTGCTCACGGCATAGCCCAGGAATGGAAGCTGCCCCTTCTCACAAATCGATGGAAACGCATATCTCAAAGAGGGTCACAAGTAGCCAGATCGCGCATAGAGCGATGGCAAGATCTTCAAAACGAGTTCATTCTCGAAAAAGGCGTCCCTTCCCCTGTAGTCGTAGTCGATGATGTGCTGACGAGTGGAGCCACCCTGGCTGCTGCACTCTGCAGCCTACCCACTGAAACGGAAGTATGGGTACTCACCATCGGAATAACCCAGCGACGCAGCTAAATTTGTCGCATGGCCATCATGCAGTTCCGAGAGGCGCTTCGAGCAGCCCTTCGAGAGGAGATGCGCAGAGACCCTCGGGTCTTTCTCATGGGAGAAGAGGTCGGAGAATATAATGGAGCGTACAAAGTGAGTGAAGGCCTCCTGACAGAGTTCGGAGCGAAAAGAGTTATTGATACGCCTATTTCGGAGCTAGGATTTGCAGGGATCGGCATAGGGGCTGCCATGGTAGGTCTCCGACCCGTCATAGAATTTATGACCTTCAACTTTGCTCTCTTAGCTATAGACCAGATAGTGAACCATGCGGCGAAGATGCTTCATATGAGTGGAGGTCAGTTTTCAGTACCCATCGTTTTTCGCGGCCCCAGTGGCTCTGCAGGCCAGTTAGCACAACAGCATTCCCAGTCTTTCGAAAACTGGTACGCAAACGTTCCAGGTCTCAAGGTAGTATCTCCCAGTACCCCAAGGGATGCAAAAGGCCTCCTAAAGAGCGCCATACGCGATGACGACCCCGTAATCGTAATGGAATCTGAGCTCATGTATGGAATGAAGGGAGAGGTTCCAGAAGAGGAGGATTTTCTCATCCCGATAGGAGAAGCAGACATTAAGCGCCCTGGAAAGGACGTGACCGTGGTTGCTTTTGGGAAAATGGTACATGTAGCCCTCGAAGCAGCTCAGCTTTTAGAGAAAGAGAATCTCTCTATAGAAGTGATAGACCTTCGTACCCTGCGACCGATAGACTATGGCACTGTGATCCGTTCTGTGAAAAAAACGAATCGTTTAGTCATAGTGGAAGAGTCCTGGCCCCTCGGGGGAATCGCAGCGGAGGTGGGGTTCATGGTACAGAGGCAAGCCTTTGACTATCTGGATGCCCCGGTAGTGCGGGTGACAGGTGCAGATACACCTATGGCGTATGCTCCCACACTCGTAGAAGCGTTTCTACCCAACCCACAGAGGGTGATCGAAGCGGCTAAATACGTAGCCTACCGGCTCTAAGCTCCCGTTGAAGAAAAAGTAGGATCCCCGCAGCTATCGTCACATTGAGGGAATCGGCACGGGATACCGCGGATGCAGGAATGGCGACTTTCGGCCAGTGCAGAGGGGCTTCCAAAACCCCACGAGCCTCCCCACCCAGATAGAGACTGTCATAGCAGCTCCAATCTATATCCGCAGGAGAAGCCCCCTCTACTGAAGCCACTACACAGCGTCCTTCATAAGCTTGGAGCAGCTGCAGCCAGTTATCGACTCGTTGGACCTGGACCCGAAAGATACTCCCCATACTTGCCCTTACGACTCGAGGATGGAAAGGGTCCACTCCATTTTTGCTGAGCCAGAGCGTTTTCCATCCGAGCCATTCCATCGTCCGCAGAAGCGTACCTACATTTCCTGGATCCTGAAGGCCTTCAGCGATGACAGCTGCGGGAGGAGGAGAAGGAACAGAAAGAGTAGGAGGCTGATGAAGGATAACTACTACACCGTCCGGGCTCTCTTGGCCACTGATTCGGGAGAGCTGCCAGTCTGGGACTACAAAAGTTTTATCTCGCAGGTCGAGGGGGATCTCAGAAAGAAATGAGCGCGTCCCCACCAGTATAGCATGGAAAGCCTCGTGTGGCAGACTACGCAAGGCCTCTACAAGGAGCTTTCTACCAGGGGCGAGATAGAGGCCTGTGGCTTGTCGATGGGCAGTTTGCTGAAGCTGTTCGTAAAACTTAGGAGGATGGGGCAGAAGGGGCATTAGCAGAATGCAGGCGCTGTTGGAGGCGCTTGAGCATCTCCTGGGTACGCTCGATCTGGCTCTGCGTCTCTTGTACTTTTTGCTCCAACTCTTGGCGGAGAGGTTCACTACCTTTTCCACGAGCCAAGAGGGCTATTGTGTTTTGATAGCCCTGTAGGTCTTGCTTATACCGAGCAAGCTGTGATTTCAGCGACTCTATGCTGCGCTTAATTTGCTGAGGAGATTGATGGGCGACCTGTGCCGTCAACCACGCCTCCTGGAACTGATTCTCTGAGATACCCGAGACCGCAATAAATCGCTGTATTGCTTGTCGCTGTCGATTCTGGAGGCGCTCTCGATGGCTGGGTGCGATATCTCCTACTTGTTCATATTCCACCAACCGCTCTACAAACTCGGCCAGTTTCTCAGCTGTAGCTTGCTCCCCAAGTTCATCGAGCTGGTTGAGTAGGAGGATTCTTTTCTCCAGATTTTCATTGAGCTTCTGAAGATGCGCTTTTTGGGCTTCGCGAAGCTTTTCTCCAAGCTCAAGGATTTGCCGAAGAGTATCAGCGATAGGCGCTTCCTTCTGAAAACGGTGTGCCCTACGCTTCCATAAGGCGACTTGAGCTCGATACCGTCGAACCGCTTCGGCAAGGTCTTTCTTTAACTGGTTTTGGACTTCTTGAATAAGACGTTTCCCACTCTCCACTAGGCGATTAAGCTGCTGACGGCGGTATTCTTGATTGAAGGACTCCGATTTTTCATTAAATGCATCTAAGAGGTCGCTGAACTGCTGATTGAGGGGGGCATAAAAACGCCGCACCTCTTTCGAGTCATCCTGTGCCAAAGAACGCTCTGTCAAACTTCGCCACTCTTGAATGAGCTCTCGAACTTGCTTATTAGCTTGTTTCCACTCGTCTAAGGATGCATATGGACGCTCAACCAGAGGACGAAGAATCTCTATTATCTGCCGCTTGCGTCGATAAGTCTCTTGAAGAACAGGGTTTTTCTGTACCCGCTGGTAGGCTTGAGAGCGGAAGAGATTATATTGCTCTCGAAACTTACTGACCAGTTGTCGGTACTGCTGAGCAAGGTCTCTCTCGTGACGAGAACCTAAGCGAGGAAGAGATTGCCACTCACTCTGGAGAAGAGCCAGGCGATCTCGCTGCTGTTGCCAAAACTCGAAGGTCGTCTGTGCCCCCTCTGGAGGGAAAAGCCGTTCTATTTCTGCGATAAGCTGGGCTCGCCGCTGAGCCAGAGCAGTCCGTTCGCCTTCAAATATATCCTTATAGCGCTCATAGAGTGCATCAAACTGTCCGAGAAAATCTTGGAAGGGGCGCACCAGTTCTTTTCGGTCGTGGGGCAAAAGTTCTTTGCGAATCCGACTCCATTCCTGGGTGATCTTACGAACCCGAGGGAAGGCATCCAGCTGTTCATTGATGACGATATCTTTCAACTCCGCAAGGAGTTCGCGTGAGCGCTCGGCATTTTCTTTACAGCGACGTTCATACGCTTGTCGAGCCTCCTCGAAACGAATGACAGCATCCTCAAATCGACGCTGAAAAGACTCTAAGCGCTCGATTTCTTGCTTTCTATGGGATGCTTCCAGCCTTTCGGCGTAATGTCGCCATTCTGGGAGAGTCTGCGTGACATATCGCTTAAAAGCTTGGACCAATCGGTTGAAAGGCCTTCGGTACGGAAGCTGGACTAAGTACTCCATGAGGAGGGCCACTTCAGACAAATGCGGTTTTCGTTCACCTAATACGCGCTTCAGCCCGTCGGAGGTTTCCGCTAAGAGCTCCTCTAAAGTTTTTCGCAGGTGCTCTACTGGGAAGGACGGCTCCAGGCTGGAACTCTCAGGTATGTGAGGCTCCACCATATAGCCTCACAAAGGTACAATAGAAAGGGCATACTTTTGCATATATGGGCAAGCTTCTCGCTGCCATCGATTACCATCCGGCTTCTGCCACTGCTCTGCGGGCACTCCTTCCCCTTCGGAGGGCCCTTCGGGACACGTTGGTGGTCTATCATGCATATCAACTGCCTCGTGGGCTTCCTTTCCTCTCTCCCCACATCATAGAAAAAATGGAGCGGGAAGCTGAAACAGAGGAGCAGCAGAAGATGCGTCTTTTTCTTTCTGAGCAGGTACCTGCAGCTGAACGTCGAGGTATTCGCCTTTTGGCACAGCGAGAGTTTCCCAGCGAAGGAGTCGAACGCCATTTGGAGGAAGGGAACTACAGCCTATTAGCTGTGGGTGCCCAGGGCACAGAAGAAGAAGAGCAAGGAGCCTTAGGATTTCATAGCCGTTACTTTATTCACCATTCCCCTATTCCGACTCTTGTCACCTTCCCAGAAAGCGTCATTACATGGAAAAGAGTTCTGGTAGCGTATGACTCTCAGTATCGTTCCCTGCGGGGGATGCGTTTCTTGCGGCGGTTGGCAGAGCGGGCCCAGAGCGAGATCGTGGGCCTGGCGATGATCCGCCCAAGCGCAAGTATAGACAAGCTGCACAAGCGACTTCAGCGAATGACCCATGCCAGTAGCTATACCCGAGTGGTGTGGGACGGCCCCCACCTCGTACGACTCCTTTCTGAAACTGCCCGCTCATACGGAGCAGATGTAATCGCACTTTTTTCCCCTTCTAAGCAAGTCGTCGAAGGAATGCGGCAGCTCACAATGGCAGAGCTGTCGGGACATGCTGCTTGGCTATTCCTCCCCTCCTCCGCAGACGCAGGAGGCACCTCAGATGAAAGCATAGAAGAATAGCTGCCACTGCTATCTCACTGAGGCCCTCCCCTTTATGAAAACACTGCGGATAGAGCAATGCATTTGCCACTCTCAAGAAGGGACTATCACCCCCATCCCACCTCCGATTCCTATCGATACTAATCTTCTCAAGGTCTCTTTGTGACGGATATACGACCCGGCCTTCTAATCCGTAGCTTTCGGCAAAGACGCAGGTATCTTCAAAGAAGTAGTCGCTCAGGCTCTTCGAGAAGGGACTTGAGGGTTTGGAGGAAGTGAGCCCCTGTCGCCCCGTCGACGACCCGATGATCGCAGGATAGCGTAACTCGCATGCGCCGTTCGATGAGGATCTGCCCGTCTTTAGCAACGGGGATGGGCTGGATGGCTCCCACGGCCAGGATAGCTGCTTCAGGGGGGTTTATTACAGCGGTAAACTCCTCAATACCTAACATCCCTAAGTTAGACACGCTAAATGTGCTTCCTGTATATTCCTCGGGAGAGAGTTTTTTCTCTCGAGCTCTTTCAGAAAGGGCCCGTGTCTCCCGGGCGATTTCTGCCAAGCCTTTCCGGTCTGCATTCCGAAGCACTGGCACGATGAGCCCTTCTTCCAATGCCACTGCGAACCCAATATGGATCTCCTGGTACATGCGAATAGATTCCCCGGTCCAGCTGGCATTCAGAAGAGGATGCTTCCGTAGAGCCTGTGCACAGGCTTTCAAAACGAAATCATTGAAAGATATCTTGACGTCTGATAATGCATTGAGCCGTTCCCTCCACTCCGCCGCCCGCTCCATGGAAATGGAAAGGGTAAGATAAAAATGTGGGGCCTCTTGCATGCTTGCAGTAAGGCGCCGAGCGATAGTCTTGCGCATCTGAGAGAGGGGGTGTTCTGCATATGGTGCGAAAGGAGTTTCCGCACTGGGCTTAGGCAAAGACGGCACTGCTTGAGGGGTGAAAGCTTCGATGTCTCGTTTTACAATACGCCCCCCCTCTCCTGTACCTCGAAGCTGTCGGAGATCGATTCCTCTTTCTCTCGCCATGGCTCGAGCGAGGGGAGAGGCTTTCAAGCGATCCGTCTCTTCGGTTTGATGCACATCCTTTTCAGAAGGGACGGCAGCAAAGCCCCCACCGGGGGGCATTTCCAGCTTGGGTGGGGCTGAGGCGGTTTTCGAAGTCAGCAGGGCGGTGATATCTTCGCCCGCTTTGCCTATGATAGCGATAGGCTCGCCGATGGGGATAGGCTTACCTGCTTCCGCCCCGATATGTAAGAGAACGCCTCCCACAGGAGATTCAAACTCCATGGTGGCTTTATCCGTCTCTATCTCGGCCAAAATATCGCCGGGTTTGACTGTATCCCCTACGTTCTTGAGCCAGCGAGCGATGACGCCTTCTGTCATCGTATCGCTGAGGCGAGGCATTTCTATTACTTCCGCCATGGTTTATCAAGAAAGTTTATGCGCTTGCGTTTCGTCACGATGTTTAGCGAGATAGGGCATGAAGGGGGTTCCTCCTGTACCTACCGCGGTGGGATTGGTAGCACTGACCTGATGTTGACGAGCGATGTACTGGGCTGCATACTCCAAGTGCTGTGTACGGAAGCGTTCTATCCAATGTACACACTGATTGTAAAGCTCTCGAAGCGAAGAGGTCTGACGATAGAACTGACGATTTACCTGGACAGCTTCGAGGTCGAGCACGAAAGTCCTGTGACCAGGAGGCATATAATCAAGCATTTCCCGAAGATAGGCTCGGAGGGGATCTTCTGCGTGGGTGATCCCAAGGGCAGCATCTAATGCAGGAATGATAGAGCTTTGTGCACCAGTTTCTCCTCGAAACTGTTGAGGGCGTTCGCCGTAGGCTTCTACTCCTTCGTAACGTAGCCCTTCGGGAAGGGCAGGATTGTTTTTCCATCCGTGGATGTACGGACGAACTCGATGATAATAGATATAGGGGTCACACCATTCGGGCATGCGGAGCAGGATCTGGTACATTGCGGAGAGAGCCGGTTCGATTTCGGCCAAAGCCTTTTCGGCAGCGAGGGGATCTTCCGTTTGGACGGCTTGGATGAGAGCGGGAAGGGAACGAATAGCTTGGGCTGCGACCGCTTCGATCGCCACATGGATTAGGATAAACCATTCTTCATCTACTCCGCCTAAAAAGTTTTGAAGTAGAGCGATATTGTCCAGGGTGAGAGGTCCCTCAGGGTCTAAGCGCCGCCAGTTATCTAAGGCATACGAAGCATAGGATAGGACGGGAGGACGTCCCAGCCGCTGGGCGACTACATACCAAGGAAGGGCGATGTTAGCAGGGAGGGATTCGGGGGGGGTAGGCTCTCCCCATACCCAGGCATGGCCGAGATAGGACAGCGCTTGCATCGCCCTTCGCCACTGGCCCTCGCTTTTCAAGTGGGGTGTCGGGTCGAGCAAAGGAAGGCGACGAAGAAACGCTCGTATGCGCCCACTTACCAAGAGCTTGGGAAGGTCATACGCATAGCTATCCCACTCTCCCAGAGCAGGGGGAAGCTCTCTCTCAGGATCTTTCGTTGGAAGGAATCCTCTCTACTCGTCTATGTCATAGTGTGTCAGCGGGCGCATCAGGCAAACTTATGCAATTTCGGGGCGGAGTGCAGCACAAAGACATCGCGAGAGGAGCTCTGTGGAATGCGATTGGGTATCTATTAGGAGGCGCACTGGCACTGGCTCTGCCCATTTTTCTGCTGAAGTGGTTGGGTAGGGCTCAATATGGGATAGTGAGTTATTTGACCCTTTTAGTGAGCCAGAGCTACCTTTTCAATCTGGGCATGGGCGAAGTGATGGCTCAACGTCTCACAGCGGCTACCTCTCTCGGGCGCTTTTGGGAAGGATGGCGTTGCGTTCGTGCCTCGCTTTCGGTCGTATGGGGCAGCAGTATCCTTCTCACGATCGGTTGGCTGTATGCAGGTCCTTCTCTTGTGGGGCATCTACTGAGGCTCTCCAAAGAAGAAGTAGACCTTCTACATAGGGTCTATTACTGGGTTCCCCCCGCCATCTGGGGGGTACAAACGGGTCTCTGGGGGAGCTGGATTCCCATTGCTCTGCGTCGGTTTAGGTGGGCAGCACTAAATACAATAACTCTGGCTCTCTGGCAGGGAGTTTTTCCCCTTGCAGTGCTTAGCCTAAGTCCCATAAAAAGTGCTGAGATAGCCCTTCGTAGCCTACTCCTCGGCTACAGCCTCTACGGTTTGACAGCATGGCTGGGCATTTTATATTTTCTCAAGCGCTTGCCCTGGCCAGGTCATTTCCGAGAAGGCTTCTCTCTTCTGAAAACGGGATTGTGGCCTGCCGCAGGAAATATGTTAGGGATTCCTGCTAACTTCATAGAGAGAACGCTCATTGCGCAGTGGGGATCTCTACATCTTATGGGTTTTTACAGCGCCCTCCATTACTTTTTCAGCAAAGGCAATTCAATCGTCCTTAAGGCCTTAGAAGCTCTTTTCCCAGTATTTGGCTCTCAGGCCGATCCTCCTCGGCGGCAATTCTTCCGACTCAGTCAGGCTGTATGGCTATTTACGTTTTTCGGCGGCCTCACAGGTTTTGTGGGATGGGGTGTAGGTATCTACCTTCTCCAGCGGTTCCCTATACAAGTAGGGGAAATGGAACGTCGTACCATAGCAGGCGTAGTGGGAGCCTGGATGGCGCTATTGCCTATCGGCCCCTATCTCACTTTCTATACCAGTCGGGGACATCTGCGAGCGGCGTTCTGGATTAACTTACTTATCGTGACGATACAGTCTCTTCTGGCTGCTTTTTGGGTGAAGAAAGGCTTTTTCTTTTGGGCTACGATAGGGAGCAGTACAGGAGGTATGCTGTTAGGAGGAGCGCTAATGCAAGAAAGAGGTAATAGAGGGCTTTGGTGGTCCTGGGTGGGGCCGACGTATCTCTGGATGCTTTTCTTGTGGGCGATAAGCACCTTCACCTACTTGTATTGGCCCCACAGTGATGCTCCTCTGCTGGTGATTTTTCTTTCCGGCTTTCTCTTCGTGGGAGGAGAGCTCATCGGTAAAATGGGAAAGCGCAAGCGCATCTTTTTGAAAAACCTGATCGAATCGGTTGGGCAGTTAGCCAATGCCGCCGGTGGCCGCCTCCTGCGTCCACTTCGGGAGAGAGCGCTGGATGATGGGTAAAAGGGTCTCCTCTACAGGAAGGACCCATGGACTCTCCACTGCAAGGGTGAGTGGAACGGGAAGGTCTGGATTCTCCCGCAGCAACCGTTCGCGAATCCGCCCGAATCCCAGAGCGAGCAAACTGAAAGCATACTCCCCGAGAAATACAAGTCGTATCGCCACATGCTGCCCTTCGGAATCATACAAGTGCCGAAGCTCATACCGATATACCCGCACGGTAGATTCCGCCCCCCTTCGCAGAAGGAGGTATCCTTCATCCCTGTACAGCGGCACCACCCCAACCACATGTACCTGAAGGAGCTGAGCGATGAGCTCGTAAAGGGTTTTGCCTTCTTCTATGGCAGCCTGCAAACGCGGTAAAGCAAAAGTGATGATTTCTTCCAGGGTAGAAAGCTCTGGGGACGGCTCCTCCCAGGGGCCTTTTACCTCCTCCGCCAGTCGATTCATTTCTGCATAAGAGGCGATCAAGTCTCCTAATGGGGGATACAGCCGCTGAGCCAAGAACGCCCGCTGGGCGGTCTGCAGATAGGCTAAGAGGCGGTATTGTTGATACTCCGCATCCCAGAGACCTTCAAGGAACCATCCGGGTCGCAGCCGTTCCATATCCTAATCAGATAGCAAAGCTCGTACCGCAAGCACAGGTACGCCTGGCATTCGGGTTGATGAAATGGAAACCTTTGCCCTCTAATCCATCTGTAAAGTCCAACTGAGTTCCGACCAGATACAAAAGGCTTTTTTTGGGAACTACGAGCTCGATGCCCTCCGATTCAAAAGTAACCTCCCCTTCCTGAACGTCAGAGGCAAAACTTAAGTCATATGTCAATCCAGAGCATCCACCTGCTTTTACTTCTATCCGAAGGCGAGGGACGGCATGGCCTTCTTCTTGCTGGAGGATTCGGATCCGTTCAGCTGCTCGAGGGGTGACAGATAACATATGCTAAATATACAAAAATACTACCGCAGATGAAGCCGAAGCCGTTCTACCCGTTGGAAAAGTTCTTCGCGAGAAAGATTCTGGTACATCGGAGGAAGCAAGCTTCGGCGAGTACACTCTAACACCGCGACATAGGTCATATAAGCGACCTCTTCTGGATACGTAGGAGGTATAAACTCCTCCAAAACAGCTGTGACATCACTCCAATCGGGAGTGTCTTTTGCCTCTATTACGGCCCTGAAGCGAGCTCGGGTGAGGATGGCTTCCCACTCCGCCCCCGAGAAATCGGGAAGCTCCTCCCATCCCTTCTCTGGCAGGAGAATAGCAGAAAGTCCTAAGCGCTGGGCAAGAGCCTGGACCACTTCTTTTTTCTCTTCGGGGGTGGTAGGGGCAAAAAGAGGTATATGTTCCTCGGCTCTCCCTTGCCGTTTGAAGTCAACGGGTAAGAGATCGGGACGAGCTGTCAGAAGAAACCAGAGAATGCGTCCCCGGTGCTGCGGATCACTCATGAAATGAGCCAGCCGCCCGAACACCCGAGCACTTACCCCACTATCGCCTTCCTGGTCGCGGCCGCCCAGCTGAGTATCTGCCTCATCGATGACCACGGCTATCGGAGCAAGGGCCTCCAACAAGGCAAGAAGCCGTTCGAGATTCGCTTCCGTTTCTCCGACCCACGGCGAGCGAAAATTCTTAAGCTGCACCATAGGAATCCCTATCTCCCCAGCAAAGCACCGGATGAGAAATGTCTTTCCCGTTCCTACAGGTCCTGTGATAAGAAACCCCATAGGAATCACCGATGTGTGGCCCGCCCGCAGGGCGAGGGCTACCGAGCGCAAATAGGCTTTCGCTGCATGGTGGCCTGCAACGGCTTCGAGAGTGAGATGGGTACTCATAAACTCTAAAAGACCGCCCGCTTGCGCCTCCACCAGCATTTTTTTCCGCTCTAAAAGTTGTGTTTCTGCCCAAGGAGACCGACTTTCTGAGACTTCAGCAAGCAACTTCTGTACCTGTACGAGAGTGAGGCCTCCAAAGGCCGCAGCCAGAGAAGAAACCGTCGGAGAAGGGATGATTTTGCTGAGCAGATCAGGCATCTTCTGCGTCAGAAGAGCCGAAATAAATGCAGTTCGCACCTGCTCGTCCGGAAAAGGAACTCGAATCGCCGAGACATGCGGGTTAGAAATGAGCTTCGGATGCAGCTCGCTTAGACTTTCAGTCAAAAGGATGACCGTTATATCTGAACGTAGAAAGAGCGGATCTTGAGCCCAGCGAAGAAAATATAAAAGTGTCGCTCGCTCCTCGGAGGTAAGGCTTGCTCCGACAGCGGGGGTAAGTGTCTCAGCAAATTCTACCACTAATGCCATTTTGCGACCCTCTGCCAATCGCCGCAGAAAGTACCGATGAAGAAAAGGAAAAAGCTCAGATGGTGCTTTCGGAGGAACCGTTCGCTCAAAATAGACCCTTGTAAGCGCTTCTATGTCTTTTTGTGTATTCTCATCCCGATACCCTAGACCTGTCGCACGGTTATACGTAAGAACGAGTTCCCTTCGCCGAAAAACCGCCTGCAGCAAAAAGTCTCTTAATAAAAACTCCCTATCCTCATACCAGACTATGTCATGTACATTTCCGTGGAGGATGAAGAGAGCAGTGCGGCCAGCAAAATACTGACGAGCCAACTCGCTGACCCATTCGGGCAACTGGGATGCATTCATCGGAAGATTCCCACTGTGAAGTGCCCCTGGGCGTTTTTTGCCGCCCGATACATACCTGGCGTATTGAAATGAAGAAAGACCTCGCCGGTAGGGGAGATAGCGATGACGCCTCCTTGGCCTCCGATTGCTTCCAAACGCTGATGGAAGGCCTCTCGCACTGCCTCTGAGAGGGAAAGTCGGGCATATCGCATCCGGGCAGCTACATCATATGCCAGGACACTCCGAATAAAATACTCTCCCTGTCCAGTGGCAGACAAGGCAAGAAGGCCATTCTCCGCATAGGTACCTGCCCCGATAAGGGGGGTATCCCCCACTCGACCTGCTTTTTTTCCCATTATACCCCCTGTAGAAGTAGCTGCTGCGAGATTGCCTTGTTTGTCGAGCGCTACCGCCCCCACAGTGCCATAGCTCCAGGGGACGTCTGGGGAGAGCGGCACACTATTTCGTAAAGGAAGCTCCCATTCTTGCGCCAGGCTATCGGCTCCTTCCGCTACGATCAAAACATGTGGGGTGCGCTCCATCACAAGCCGAGCAAGGGTAACAGGGTTTCGGACTTTCTTAACGGCGGCCACTGCACCCGCTTTTCGATCTCTCCCATCCATTATCGCTGCATCCAACTCCACTTCTCCCTTCTCGTTTGGGACGGCACCTGCACCTGCGTTGAAGTA
This sequence comes from Bacteroidia bacterium, assembly GCA_026413325.1. Lineage (GTDB taxonomy): Bacteria > Bacteroidota > Bacteroidia > SpSt-205 > SpSt-205 > SpSt-205. The sequence goes on from JANZYW010000030.1 coordinate 18,487, forward strand.
GCCTGCATCTTCTAAGCGTCGTACTGCTATTTCCACCACTTCTATGGCGGAACGTCCCTCTTGTAGGAGACGGTAACCCTCCTCCACCACCTCTTGGAGGTAGCGCTCGACTTTCTTCGCCTGAGAAGGAGAAAGGTTTTCAGGCCGGATATTACCCGCTCCCCCGTGTATCGCTATAGCTACCGGCTGTGCCATGAGGAAAACACACAGAAAGAAAAAGGCACCTATGTCAATGCAGCGCATACAAGGTGCCTGCCGTCGTCAGCACATAGACAGACCCATCTAAGATGTGAGCCGATGCCTGTATGGGAGCATCTAACTTGGTCTTCCAAGCCACCTTGCCAGTAGGAACTTCAATGGCGTAAAACTGGCCGTCCATCGCACCGATATAGATATATCCCTCTGCCAGAGAAGGAGAAGCTTTGAAAGCGCCTTTGATCCGAAATGTCCATTTCTCCTCTCCACTCTTGCTATCCAAAGCCGCCAGCAAGCCAGATTCACTTGCAACGAAAATCACATCAATGTCCTCAGAGAGGGCTGGAGAGCCTGTCACCTTCCCTCCGGTGGCATACCGCCAGCGCTCCCGACCCGTTTTTGCATCTACAGCATAGAGATTTCCATCATCGCTGCCGAAAAATACCAGACCCTTGGATACTATCGGTGTGGTATTCACTTCATTTTCTGTGCGAAACTGCCAGAGCAGCTTCCCATCCTTTAGGGAAAGAGCATATACACTGTAGTCATCGGAGCCAACATAGACGGTGCCTTCTGCAATAGCTGGACCTGACTGTACTACCCGTCCCGTAGTGTATTCCCACAACTTTTCTCCCGTATTCCGATCGATGGCGTAAATGTTATAATCATGACAACCAAAAACCAGTATATCTCCTGTGATAGCTGGGGGGCTTTGGATGGCAGCGTTTGCTTGAAATCGCCACAGCTCCTTCTTACTTTCATCCAGTGCATAGAAAATGCCATCATCGCTGCCGAAATACAGCTTGCCCTCGTAGTAAGCAGCAGGACACGCCACATAATCTCCTGTGGTATACTTCCAAAATATCTTCCCATCTGAGAGATTGATGGCATACATATTCTTGTCCTTGCCTCCCACATACACTCGCGTGGCGACAGCGACGGGAGCTGCGGTTTCCGAAACGCCGTTTTGGATCTTGAGTTGCCAGCGGATCCCATTGAGTTTAGGGAGCGCCTTTGTGCGAAAAGCAGCCGTTCGGCGGGCAATACTTCGGTAAAATCGAATATTGCGATTCAGCTCCTCTTTTGACTGCAGGTCCGGCTGCGCCCACAAGAGCGCCCATCCCATCCAGAAATGTAGATACCGCATGGGGCAAAAATACAGCACCTGGGAATATAGCAGCTGACAGCAAATCGGCTTTTGCTGAAAATAGCCTTTGGATAAACGGGATATGCGCTACCCCTTATGCGTCGAAAGGCTACCAGTAAAAACTTGACATACTTCCGCAGATGGGGAAGATGAGTTCTGCTTGCAAACAGAATATGAGAAGATGCAGAGAGAAAATCTCTCTCAGAGAGAATCGCCAGCTCTATGCACCAAACCTGCCTGCATCCAGCGATAAAGTGGGCGAGAGAGCAATAGAAGCAACACACCAGCTCCTGCGCTGATGCCCAATAGAGTAGGGTAGAGGGGCATATGATACTTTTCCAGTACCGCCTCAGAGATACCCGCCATGTAGTTTCCGAACGCAGAGGAAAGAAACCAAACCCCCATCATGAGAGCGGCGACTGCTGTCGGGGCTACTCGTGTGACCATAGACAGCCCCACTGGAGAAAGGCACAACTCTCCCAACGTATGAAACAAGTAGACGGCAACTAACCAGAAAGGGCCTACCTTTCCTACTTCAAAAGTACGCAGCTCTGCAAGGCTCATCACCAGAAATCCTGCCGAGAGGAGAAGAAGACCCAAAGCCATCTTGACAGGAGTCGAAGGCTCCTTTCCTCGATGAGCCAGTGCGATCCAAAAGGCAGAAAAAGCTGGGGCCAACAAAAAGATGAACAAGGGATTTAAGGACTGGAAATACGGGGCGGGAAACTCCCATCGCCACGCTCCTACCTGGAAGGCCCTGTCGGTTTTCTCATAAGCAAAAAGATTGAGCGTCCCACCTGCTTGCTCAAAGCCCATCCAAAATATAGCCGTAAAAACGGCCAAAACGAATATCGAAGCGGTTCTTTTCCACTCCTGTACCGTACGCAATCGGAAGAGGAGGTAGCCAAGAACTATCGCAAGCGCCACTAAAACAGCCCACTGAAAAACAGCAGAAACGATGGATCGACCTGCCCACCGAGCCACCTGCGTTCCTCCAAAAGCGGTAAGCACACCGACGATAGTCGTGAGTACCACCCGCAGTAGCTCCGCTCGTTGAAGGGGACGCCAAGTACCTTCGGCAGGGCGCAGAGTCCGAAGGCCCGACACAAATATGATCAGGCTTATCAACATGCCTACTCCAGCAGCACCAAACCCCCAGTGCGGATTCTTTACCTCTGCCAGCGTGCTACACACCAGAGGAGAGAAAAAGGCTCCCAGATTAATCCCCATGTAAAATATCGTAAAAGCGGCATCTCGTCTGGGGTCTTGTGAAAGGTAGAGGGACCCCACGATGGTAGAGATATTTGGCTTAAAGAGGCCGTTCCCCAATATAAGCAAAGCCAAGGCAGGAAAGAGCAACTCAGGTATAGCCATGGCGAAATGCCCGAACATCATTAGAGCCGCTCCTGATAAAACTGTGCCTCGATAACCCAGCCATCGGTCAGCCAAAAGGCCCCCTACAATCGGTGTAAGATAAACCATCCCCGTGTACAGTCCATATATTTCGAGGGCAGCCTCCCGGGGATATTGAATGTAGAGAGTGAGATAAAGAACCAGTATCGCTCGCATGCCATAGTAACTGAACCGCTCCCACATTTCGGAGAAAAAAAGAAAGAACAGGCCGGGTGGATGGGCCCAGAAGCGGATACGACTACGAGCGGAAGGAGAAGTAGCCAATGCTTAGCTCACAGAAGCTTGGAGACGCTGAGCCACCTGATGGGCCAGCCGAGATTTGTAACGCGCTGCTTTATTTCGATGGAGGATATTTCGTCGAGCCATTCGATCTAATACAGAGTGCACTGTACGCAGAAGCTCCGGGAGCTTGGCTGTATCTGTCTCTCTTCGGAGCTCTCGCAGAGCGTGGCGAAGTTTCGCTTTCCATTCCAGATTGCGAGCTCGCCTACGGGCTATCTGGCGCTGTTTCTTGAGGGCACTTTTAGAGCGTGCTGTCTTTTTTTTCTTTTTAGCAGGTGCAGCCATGGGGGGCAAAGGTAGCACTTTCTCCTACAAAGCGGAAAATTCCTTCGCTTCTCTTACCTTTGCCCCCACTATGCCTTGCGGTCGGAAAAGAAAACTAAGAAAAATCAAGCGCCACAAACTCAAGAAACGTCGTCGGCTCAACCGTCATAAAAAGAAGCTCCGCTAATTTTTCCTCTCTCCCTTGCGGGAGTTAGTCCTGACCAAACAGGGCGATTCATTACGCGCCTTTCTTCTGGAGCAGCGTCATCTCGTAGAGTATCACGAGATGACGGGGGGAGGGGCATATGCACTGGGGGATATCTTTTTAGGTGAGATAACGCAGGTAATAAAGGGATTGAATGCTGCGTTTGTACAGCTGGGGCTGCCTCGAGAAGGATTTCTCCATTACAGTGACATTGGATGCAGTTTGCCTATTCAGCGCGTGTACATAGAGGCGCTGCGTCGGGGCCACTCTCCTCCCGAGCAGCTTCCCCTCCCTGATAGCGCTCTCCCCAAAGAGGGCAGCATCACAGACTACCTTCAACCCGGAGACTGGCTTCTCGTCCAAGTCGTGAAGGAGATGTCCGATACGAAGGGCCCTCGACTCAGTACTCAGCTTTCCCTCACAGGACAGGCTTTAGTGCTCCTTCCTTTTTCCCCAGAAATAGGTATTTCCCAGCGTATTACAGATCCCCTCCAGCGTCAACGGTGGCGAGAAGAGCTGCGGTCTTTCTACCGTCCTCCTTATGGAATGATACTCCGAACGACAGGACAATTTCTCCCCCCTCAAGAGCTTCAAATCGAATACGAAAAACTGATATCCCGATGGGAGACCCTCCTAAAACGGTTATCAGGGCAGCGGCCCCCTTACCGACTTTCCGAAAATCCTTCTCCTTTGGTCAACATACTTCAGGAATACCTTAGCCCTCCTCCTAAAGTCATCCACACGGAGGATGAAAAGATATATGTTGAACTTCAGCAGTATTTGCAAGAGCACACCCTTCCCACCCCACCTATCCTCCGACTCCACCGAAAAAGAGAAAGTTTAGAGAGCTTTTTAGATCTGGAACGAACGAGTCGTCTCCTCTTAGGGAGAACCGTCACGCTGCCAAATGGAGGCTATATCGTCATAGAGCACACCGAAGCCCTACATGTCATCGACGTAAATAGCGGCTCTTTGCCAGCCCAGGGAAGGCCTCCCGAAGAGATTATCTTGCAGACTAATCTATTAGCAGCTCAAGAAATCGCCCGTCAGCTAAGACTTCGCGACTTGGGGGGGATCATCGTCATAGATTTCATCGATATGCGAAGTGCAGAGCATCGGCAGCGGGTCTATGAACGTCTCTGCGAAGCCATGAAGACAGACCGGGCCAAGCACATAGTTCTACCTATGAGCGATTTTGGACTGGTTCAGATTACCCGTCAGCGACGCAGGGCCCCCACGGAACTGGAAGAAGTCTTTTCCTGTCCCACCTGCTACGGATCTGGTAAGCTCACCCATCCAGACATCCTACCCCTTCGGATAGAAACCCAGCTTCGCTACTGGGGGAGTCAATATCCCCGAGCATCTCTCCAGGCGAAAGTCCATCCGATGTTACTCGCCTACTGGAAAACACGCTACCCCCACAAGGATAGCTGGATATGGAATCTGATCCCACACCGCTGGCTTAAAATCGAAGCACACGCAGAGCTACCCCTCAGTCAAGCCCTTCTATTCATAGAGGGCCATCAGATAGCCACCATAGGGTAAAACCTTCTCTGGAAAATCCTTATCTTTAGAGCCAACTCGATGCCTTATCCAAGAATGTGTATGATGTCGGTCCAGAGAGTCATTCTGAAGGTTTTTTTCTGCTCGACCTTTCTGGGACTTTGGGCACAGACGACCCTTTATCTGGTGTATTTCGTAGATAAGCCAGATAGTGTGCTGCTACAGCCTACAGCATATCTCTCCCCCTACACTC
>JANZYW010000031.1 GCA_026413325.1 Bacteroidia bacterium
AGATGTGTATAAGAGACAGCATAGAGGCTTATCCACTCCCAGCGAAAACCTGTACTAGCCCCCACGCCCACGAGTGTATGGGAAATAGTGGGGTTCTTAGAGATGGAGACTGGTTCAGGAAAAAGCGCTCCCCGTTTCTCGAGAGCTTTAGCATCCAATGAGAGGAATGATTGAGAAAAACGGAGGCTCAACCCCACATAAGGGGCTATGAAGGCGTTGAGATGTAAGCCTAAAGCTCCCCCCGCCCGCATATACCCGTGAGAAGGATACGTTAGACTACGGGAAGCAGTATTTCCAGCCGGTGCAGAAGCTCCCACTGATAAACCTACAAAGCTATTGGGGCTCTCTATCTGAGCCCAAGCAAATGTAAATGCACCTAATACGACGACTATTTCTCGAAGTCTCATGACCGCAAAAATACGTTCCCTCTCCCCTACGCTGCCTTTCCTATCCTCATGGCGGAGTAGAAAACACCAATCGGAATGCCCAGTGAGTCGGCGGGAGATAGAAAGCGCTTTCCTGCTTATTTTCCTCTCCATCAGCTGAACGCCAGATAGCCGTTATAGGAGAAGCGACACCCGTGAAGAACGGAAAAACCACCGATATGCCCCACTGACGCTGGCTGTGAGGATGGAACTTCCACCATGCAGTAGGCGCTATAGCAGTCCCCAGAAAAGTATTGGTACCCACCTGTAAACGAAAAGTTCCTCCATCCTCAAAAGAGAGCTCATACAAAGGATATCTCAGACTGCTGATATGTATATCCACAGGGAGAGAAAAACTTATCGTAGAGCCTGTTACCCGTCCTACCACTCCTACCCCCATTGAAAACGACTGAGGCCATCGAGTAACTGAACCATGCAGGCTCAAAGTAGGTGAAGCATAACCCGATGAGAATGTCCTCAACATTCCTTCTTCTTGTATCCTCCAGAAGGCGAGGCGACCGAAAAAAAACCATCCTATGAAATTTTTTCTATTGTAGTACTCCTTTGCTACGAAGACCCCCGGGGAAAACCGAGCATATCCTACCTGAGGGAAATCTACTTCCTTCCCCCCCCACCTTCCGACAGGGTAAAGCCCCTCGACTCCGACCAAGATAGGACGATAGAGGGGCTGAGCCAGTAAAAAACTGGTCAACCCACCCAAGAAAGCTCGACATCCCAAGGCGTGGTCAGTCTAAGAACTACCCGCTGCTCCTGTATCCAGACCAAAAGGAGGAGAAAAGCCAAAGCCCGATATAAAGGATGGGGTAGAAGACCTTCCCATAAAGAAGATAGGGTGCAATGAGGTACCTGCTGAAACAAACGTAACATATCGCGCTCTACTTCCTCGGGATTAAAGGGTAAAGGAGCGAGGCGATGCGTAGAATGGCTGCGATGGAAGCGCTGTAGAACTTCTCTGTAGGCCCGTAAAAGTTTCATCTGTGAAAGGCCTGTGACTACGGGCTCTGCTACTATATTTCCCTCAGTTGCAGGGCGCCCCATGCGAAACCAGTGGGTTTCGATGCGAGTTTGCCACTCTTCCAGCACAGGAGCCCAAGCACGACTCGTGAAAGAGGTTGGAGGAGGGGCCTCCACGGCGTGTATTTCTGTCTCTTCTGCAGAAAGTGTGTGCGGAAGCAAGGAAAATGCCTTAAGCCGCAGAAGCTGAGCAAGAAATACCAGTAGCTCCATCCGCTCCTCGAGAGGGAGGGTGGGAAAAAGCCGAGCCACTGCAGAGAGAATCTCTTTGAGAGAGAGATCGGACCACTGGACTTTCTCTTTTTGGGCAAACACCAAAAGCAGATCGTGGGGACCTTCGTAAAAAGAACTCTGAATCCAGGCTTGACCTTCAACCCACGTAATCTGCACAAAGCAAAGGTATGCCCTTCTTAGGATTTCTCCTCTGCTGGCCTTCTCGTCCTCTCACTGATAAGAGCAGCTATGGCTCTCTTTTTAGAAGACATGCTTTCCCTTCTGCCCACCAGAGCCGAGCTACTCCGCCCCCTATCTTTGCGAACGTGTCTCGACAGACCTGGATAGGACTATTCCTGATTACTCTTCTCATGTTTCTGTGGACTTTCTGGATAGCTCGCACAAGCATCTCGCAGTCCACCTCTCCTGCCTCTGTAGCGGATTCGCTTCTTCGCCCCCCAGCTGATACTTCGATAGCATCTCCCCCTCATAATCACTCTTTCTCTCCCCCGCTCGACTCCGCCAGCCGCATCGCTCGTTTCGGAGTATACGCTGCCCATACAGAAGGACGAGATAGCCTCTTCAGTGTGGAGACTCCTCTCGCACGATGGACCTTCAGTAGTCGAGGAGCTCGCCTCCTCCGCCATCAATCCAAAAACTTTTTTACCTCTACAGGCACTCCTGTTACCTTGTGGGATACTACTCATAGTCAGGCTTTTCTTTTTGCGGAAGGTCGCACCATCCTCTCTTCTGAGGACCTCTATTTCTCTGTGGTACATACCCCACCCCCTTTCTTCTCTGAAGGGACTGATAGCGTAGTTTTCCGCTTGACCCTCGCCTCCGATACCTTCATCGAGGTAACCTATCGAATCGCCGCTCATGACTATCGATTGGGATGGGAAGTAAACCTCAGCCCCATAGCTTCCCGCCTCCGCAACCCCTATATCCTACATCGAATCAGTTATGAGACCCCTCAAACTGAAGCATCTGCTGAACTCATGAAGCCCCACTGTGCTTTGTATTACCGCCAGGGAGATGAAGTAGAGAGCATTTCTCCTGATGAAGAAGACCCCGTCACCCAAAGTCTGCAAGGTCGCATCCGATGGGTATCCGCTAAAGGCCAGTTTTTCTGTTCCCTTTTCCAAGGAGAAGAGCCTTTCTCAGCTGCTACCCTTCATAGCCTTCCTTTCTCTACCCTGCCCCGTTACCAGCTTCAACTTCAAGTCCCTCTCCAAGGGGGAAGAGCACGGGAAACATGGTACTTGGGACCGACCCGATACACTCTGCTGCGTTCCTACGGAGAACTGTATGAAAAACAGCTGAACCTGGGATGGAAATTTATCCGATACATCAATACCGGATTTATCATACCCCTCTTCGCTTTCTTAGAAAAATTTTTGGGCTCTTATGGCCTCATCATAACCATACTCGCCATTATCGTGAAGCTCCTTTTGTCCCCTCTCACCTGGAGGAGTTATCTGCTTGGCGTACGGATGCAAGTAGTAAATGAACTTCCAGAAGTCAAAGCCTTAGAAGAGAAATACAAGGACCAACCCGACAAACTGATGGTCGAGCGGAGTCTTTTGTACCAGCAGCTGGGGATCAGTCCCCTGAGTGGTTGTATACCCCTTCTCCTGCAGATACCGATCTTTTTTGCGATGACGAGCTTTTTCCCAAATGCCTTTGAGCTTCGACAAGAAAGCTTCCTGTGGGCTAAAGACCTTTCTTCTTACGATACGATCCTGCAGTGGGGCTGGAAAGTACCTTTGTTAGGAGACCACCTTAGCTTATTCGCTCTGTTAACAGCGCTCTCTACTCTTGCTTACACGTACTTCACTCAACAAAGCCAAGCAGCTGCTAATCCTGCGCTCAAGTGGCTTCCTTACTTCACACCTGTAATATTCTTTCTATTCTTGAACGGGTATTCTGCGGCTCTGAGCTGGTACTACTTCGTGCTCAACCTTCTGACTATCGGGCAGACCCTCCTCATGAAGCGATTTGTAGACAAAGAAGCTCTTATAAAGAAATTGAGAGAAGTTCAAAGAAAAAAACAAAATAAAGTCACGATAGCTCAGCAGCGGGCTCGAATGCGCAAATGGCTCAAAAAATAAAGCTCTTTTTCCTCTCTGTGATAGGAGGGGTTATCTATTCTCAGCCTGCGCGCAAACGAGAGTATTACCAGGCTCAGGTGTACACGCAGCGCCATAAGTGGGATAGCGCACTGATGCACTGGCGAGGATTGCTCTGGACGGAAAAAGACTCGAGTCGTCGAGCCCTCATCTATCACCAGCTGGGGTATATCGCCCTGCATAGGAGAGATAGCGTAGAGGCTCTTCGGCTATGGGAACAAAGTCTACGTCTGAGGCCCGACTACCCGATAACCCTTCAAAACTATCAGTGGCTCCGGCTGAAGTTGACAGTACCTCCTCCTCCCGCTCCTACCCATCTTTATCGGTACGAAGCACCGCCCCCTTTGTCCGAAAAAAATCCTCCTCATTTAGGAGAGGAAGAACCTCAGCAACCTATACGGGTGCGCTGGTTCTGCGTCGTTCGCTTGCAAGAATAACTTCCATTTTACCCTATCTTTGTTGCATGCGACGCTTTTTAGCTTTAGGGGGAGCCCTACTCCTATTGTCTGGGCGGTGGGAGCCCACCCCTTCCCAGCTCCGGACATCCGCCTCTTATTTTCCCTGGGAACCGGTTGGCCCCACAAACCTGGGTCACAACCTCATTACTGGTATTCGGGTAGGAAATGCAGTATATGTGGCCTCTGCTTTCGGCGGCCTCTTCCGCTCGACCGACATGGGCAGATCCTGGCAAATAGTAGGAGGCTTCAGCTTAAACAACAATGACGAAAATATCTACAGGTGCCCTTCCGTAACAGCTCTCGCAGCAGAGGGAAATGTTTTGTACGTAGGGACTGGCGCTATCCAACAGTATAACCCTTCAGGTATATCTCTCGCAAGAGTAGCCACGACAAAAGGAGGGGTAACAGGTGCTTTCGGCCGACCTGGAATGGGTGTATTCGTTTCCACAGATGGAGGCACAACTTTTTCCAATCAAAATGCGACATGGAAACTCACTTATCCGAATATATCTTATGCACACGACTACACCAACGTAGGGGTCATCAACGTCGCAGATTTAGCCGTACAGAACGGAAAGATAGCGGTGCTCACACCAGATACACTTCTGCTCTCCTCGGATGGACTCACTACACTCCAAGGAACGGGACGCATCGCAGGAGGAAAACGCCTCCGCAGTGTGGCATGGGGGGCAAATGACAATCTCTTTGTAACCAGCGATGATTCTCTTTACCGCTCGACGGATGGGGGCCTTACTTTTTCCCCCGTCACCAATATAACCCTGCCCTCTGGCCTGACGGGTGTAGCGGGTATTGGAGGCGGAAATGCTATCGTTCGATCAGCCCCTTCTAATCCCTCTATTTTGTACCTCCTAAGCGCACGAAGCGATGGCTCCCTGGTAGGAGTATGGGCAAGTCCCGACAACGGGAATACATGGACTCGCATAGCCAATCAGGAAAACGCATCTTTCGCCGTTTTAGGGACCGTAGGAACCTCCGTATTGACATTAGAGGTGGATCCCAACGACCCTGCCCACATCGTAATCGGAGGACGTCAGCTGTGGGATTTTTCTCCGGATCGGGGATGGCAACGCATCAATCCCTCTAATCAAGATCCTTTTATTCTCAGACTACCCAGCAACATCCGAGACGTCGTATTTTTAGAAAACGGGGAGCTTTTGGTCCTCGGAGATGGACGACTTGTCCGAGTAACCCAAAATGGAACCCGTATAGAAGATGCCAACCGAGGCATCCAAGCCAGCCGTGTTCTTTCCGTCGCCGTGTCCCCTTCCGGAGATGTACATATATCGGGAGCATCGCCGATACTTATCTCTTCTACTTACCCAGAAGACCCAGCAGGCATCTTTCGCCTCGTAAATGGGGTGTCTACAGGCTTCGAAGGGGTTACTTCGCCATTTGGCCTTGTTCAAAGCAGCTTGTTAGACCCTGAGATCGTATTTTTCTCTTATCAGGACGGTCGGCTAAGGACAGCCCAAGATCGAGGACGAAGCTACGTTTCCTTCTATGCAACCCCAGCCTCTTACTCCTGGGACACGACTAACATCCAACCTCCAGGGTCGGGGAGCGGCACGCCAGCTTGGATTAGTCAGGACAGGCCTGAACGTTTCGGTCCTCTCTATCCTCCTTTCGCATTGGCCGAAAGATTCCAAGATCCCGTAAAAGGTACTGATAATAAGATCCGAGGAACAAGCTACCTCTTTATCGCCACGAGCACAGCACTTTGGACTATAACCAACCCTATCAGCACGAGCCCAGACTCCATCGCGCATTGGAACCGAGTCAGTGGAACCACAGCGATAAGCAATCTAAATGCTTCTCACACGTATGCCAACTATCTCTCCGGGAGCAATCAGATACCCACTGCATTAGCCGTCGACTCCGCCTACACCGTATGGATAGGCACGTCCAATGGCCGCCTCTTGCGAGTGCGCAACGCACACGATATCACAATAAATCGGACTTCCCAAAATGGAGTAGAGGACCTCACCGCCTCGATTGCTTCTCTCGTTGATGACCGCTGGATAAGTGCCATTGCTGTCCATCCTACCAACCCCAACTTGGTCGCTATTGGAGTCGGTAGCTACGCCAGCCCCATCGACAGAATTTTTCTTTCCACCGATGCTACCTCTGCCAATCCCACTTTCTCTTCCATCCATGCTAACCTTCCCAACATACCCGTCTATAGCCTCTTCTTCCATCCAGAGTTCCCCAGCTTGCTCTTTGCAGGGACAGAATGGGGACTCTGGCGCTGCCCAGATGTGAGCAATCCTTCCTGGGAAGAAATGACAGGGGAAGTGGTCGGACGAGTCCCCGTCACCTCCATCACATGGAAGCCATACCGCTATCAAGTGGACACCCTGGATAGGACAGACCCAGAAAATCCCCTTACCGAGGCACGCCTTGTACCTGACCCAGAAAAGCCTATTTACATTAGCACGTGGGGACGGGGGGTGTGGAAACTCAACGGTCGCTCCGCCACAGCCCTTCCTGGTTTGGAAGCCACTCTGCCTATTCATATAAGTGCCTACCCCAATCCTTTCTCTCATCTACTCACTCTTCGATTTTGTCTGCCTACCGGGGCTCAGCGTCTATCATGGCAGCTCCTCTCACTAACAGGTCAGCGTATAACAGGATACACATGCAACCGTAGACTTCCCGCGGGAGAGCACCGCCTCAGTTGGGTTCCCCCTGTTTTGCCTTCTGGTCTCTATCTCCTCCAGGTAGAAGTACAGGAGATAGATGGGAAACAATATACACACACTCTAAAGGTGCTCAGAGAATAGAGCTCTATCGAATCTGGGGTAGAAAGCGGGGAAAGGTAGCCCTTTCCCCGCTTTTTTTTACCTTTGCACCCACCATGCACGCCGTGATAGAACTCGGGGGGCAGCAGTGGAAGGTTTCTCCTGGCACCCGTATAGCTGTAAATAAGCTCCCTTATGAGGAAGGGGAAGAAATCGTGTTAGACAAGGCTTTACTGATCGTCCGAGAAGACAGAGTAGAGGTTGGCAATCCCTATGTTCCCGCCTCGATTCGAGTCACAGTAGATCAACATGTGCGAGCCCCTAAAGTCGTGGTTTTCAAGAAAAAACGAAGAAAAGGCTATAAAAGGAAAAGAGGCCATCGCCAAGAAATGACAATTGTAACCATCCATTCCTTCTGAACTTATGGCGCACAAAAAAGGTCTGGGAAGTACAAGAAATGGTCGAGAATCAGAAAGCAAAAGATTAGGTGTTAAGCTTTTTGGTGGCCAGTTAGCCCATCCTGGCAATATCATTATACGCCAGCGCGGGACGCGATTCTGGCCTGGAAGGGGAACGGATATTGGAAAAGACCACACCATTTTCGCAACCGTTACCGGGAGGGTATCCTTCCGAGAGCGAAAGGGTCGTCGATATGTAGAAGTTCTCCCGACCGATTTATAACTGTATCGGTATACGGAGAGTAGCGTTATTTTCCGTCACAGAGAGGTAAGCCTGTACCCCCACCGGTAGGGGAAAATTTTGGAAGCTATGCCCCACTTTGAGGCCCATTGCTACGGGAGCCAGGCTATTTGTACTTTCATCTACAATTTCCTTGGGGGAGCGGCCGAAGGGGATGTCTTCATCGTCCCTTAGGTAGGATAAATCTCCTACTAAAAGCCCGACACTCCGGTCATACCAACCTGCATTGTGTAGATGCCAGGTCATCCTGTCGAGACGATAATAATACTCACCAATCTCTTCCCAGAATAACAGGGGGGAGCCTTCCCAATGGGAGAGATCCAGAGTCGTACCGCAGAGACTTTGTAGAAGCGTAAGATTCCCTCCCAGAAGGTGACCTTGAGCCTCTCCTGGACGCCAACTGTACCAGGGTTTGCGGTCCCAGGACAGAACATACTCCTGCGTTTCTCCGCGCAAAATCTCTAAGAGGCGATTAATAGCTTCTATGTGAGTTTTATGAGGGAGGTAGGCCGCCACGGGGGCATGTAATGCGACGACCCCCACTCGCGCCGCAGCCCATAGAAAGGGAGTGACATCACTGAAGCCGATCAACCATTTGGGATACCTCTGCAAGGTAGACCAGGAAAGCTGAGGCCAGATCCGAGAACTTCCATACCCCCCCCGAGCAAACCAGATGGCTCGGAGGGTAGGATCTTCTATGGCTGACTGCAAGAGCTGGAGCCGATGGTTATCTGAACCAGCTAAAAGGCCATCGGAAGCATACAAGTTTTTTTCCTCGTACTCAATCTTCCAGCCCTGGAGCTGAGCAAAAGCCAGAAACGGACGAATCTCAGCGGGAGTCACTCTCCGAGAAGCAGCGATGAGAGCAACTCGATCTCCCCGCCGAAGGGGAGGCGGCCAAATCATTCCACAAAAGTACCCCGTCGTATCTTTGTCCGATGACCTTTTGGGAAGGAGCCTTCTGGATCACCCTGAGTATCGTTCTTTATCCTTATTTTTTTTACCCGATAGTTCTATTTTTCGTAGGACTCCTTCGACCGGCAGAAAGGAACAAACCTTCTTCTGCCACCCAAGTCGAAGAGTGGCCAGAAGTAACCCTCGTGATACCTGCCTACAAAGAGGTCGATTCTGTACAGCCTAAGATGGATTCTATTCGTTCTTTGGACTACCCCGCCGATAAGATCCGCATACTATGGATCATTTCTACCCATGAAGGAGATGAGACATTAACCCCCACTTTAGCAGCACTTGAAGCCTATCCAGAAGCCGAGTATATACTGGTGCCCCATCTCGGTAAAAATGCCGCTCTCAATCGAGCTCGTTCCCTGGTCCGTTCTCCCCTCACTCTCATCACCGATGCCAATGCCATTCTTTCTCCTTCAAGTCTTCGCTCTGCTGTTCAGTGTCTTCAACAGACTCCTGTAGGAGGGGCAGTTGGCGGAAGGCGTCTTCTTCTTTCCCCGAAAGGACATACGGTTACCCCCTCAGAAAGTACTTTTTTGAGCTTTGAACACCTTCTAAAAAAAGCGGAGAGCACAATAGACTGTGCTTTAGGTCTTTCTGGTGAATTTCTCCTTTTGGAGACTGCTTTATGGCCAGAGATTCCCCCCTCTGTCGTAGACGACCTCTACATCGTGCTGAATTCGGGGCTCTCGGGTAAGCCCCTCCGCTATGAACCCAAGGCAGTCGTCTACGAAGCTCCTTCTCCAACCATATCCATTGAGTTTCAACGCAAGTCCCGCATTGCGTACACGGTATTTCATACCCTTCGTGCCCGGTTTCGCCTTCGAGATGCGCTTCGATACCCCAAGTTTACATTTATGTTTCTGTCCCATAAGTTCTCCCGTTATTTTGTAGCTCCGATAGCCCTTGTTTTTTTGCTCATTCTCACAGGCATTCTAAGCTTCGCCCATCCGCACCTTCTTTACATTTCGCTATTTATCCTCCAAGGGTTCTCCTGGATAGAAGCAGCTACTTTTCTTATAGCCCCTCGGCTTCGTTTGCCAGGCTTCCTCAGCTTACCTGGATACTTCTTGCTGGCCCATTGGGCGCAGTTGTGGGGCTTGTGGAGATTTCTACGAAGGGAAGACCCTCTTCAGGTGTGGAAACGCCTTCCTCGAACCGAAACCGAATCCCTCTCCCATGTTGTGGAACATACCTATTCAACCGGCTCCTCCGCGAAGTGAGCCGATTGCCTGGGAGTCACTCCCTTTTGGTCGGGTTTTCAGCCAGCACATGGCTGTGGCCGAATACAAAGAAGGGAGCTGGCAACAGGTTCGCATCGAGCCTTTCCACCCCCTTCCTCTTTCCCCAGGTACCTCTGCCCTCCACTACGGACAAGCCCTCTTCGAAGGGCTCAAAGCCTATCAACGCCCCGACGGCACCCGCTTCGCCTTCCGAGTAGAGGACCACTGGAAAAGGCTCAACCATTCCGCTGAACGATTAGTGATGCCGCCAGTTCCCTATGCGCTTTTCGCAGAGCTCCTGCATCGTCTGCTTACCATCGAAACAGATCTATTTCCCCCTACTCTCAACCATGCCCTCTACATTCGCCCTGTTTACTTCGCTATCGATCCCTGGTTGGGGGTACGTCCGTCGGAGAGCTACCTCCTCCTCATTTACCTCACCCCCGTCGGGCCCTACTACAGCGGCCCAGTGAACGCCTACGTAGAGACGGAAATGACAAGAGCTGCAGTAGGAGGTACGGGTACAGCCAAAATGGCTGGAAACTACGCCGCTGCCCTCCTCAGCGGCAAAAAAGCCCAAGCCCATGGCTGTCAAGTCTCCCTCTGGTTAGACGCCATTCATCGAGAATATATCGAAGAGTTTAGCACGATGAACGCCTTCTTCGTACACCGAAACCATACCCTCCTCACCCCCTCCCTTCAGCGAGGGACTATCCTCGCCGGGATCACACGAGACACCCTTCTCTACCTCGCCCGTAAAAGAGGTATAGCTATAGAGGAACGCGATATTTCCATTCATGAGATCACAGAAGGCATCGCTCACGGGGAGATAATAGAGGTTTTCGGCAGTGGAACCGCTGCCACTGTCATGCCCATCCAGCAGATCTACTACCAGGGCAAAAGCTGGGAGCTCCCTCCTACCCAGGAGATCGCCCATGCCCTTCTCCAGGACTATAAAGCCCTCTTGAGAGGAGAAATACTCGCACCCGAAAACTGGATATGGAAAATTTAGAACTGGCTCATCTCCGCCAAGAATATCAGAAAGCCGCCTTAGATGAAGAGACAGCTCCTTTAGACCCCTTCATCCTTTTACACCAGTGGATGAGGGAAGCGCTGCGGGCAGAGCTGGCTGAGCCAAATGCATTTGTTCTCGCTACCACCGATAAAGAAGGACAACCTCACGCTCGGGTGGTCCTGCTCAAGGGTATAGAATCTCCTTATCTCTACTTCTACACAAACTATACCAGTGCGAAAGGCGAAGAGATAGCACATAACCCCCGAGTAGCAGGTGTTTTCTGGTGGGAGCCGCTCGAAAGGCAACTGCGAATAGAAGGTATAGCCGAAAAAGCTCCAGAAGCTGTCTCAGATGCATACTTTGCCACTCGACCCTATGGGAGCCAGATCGCAGCATGGGCCTCTCCTCAAAGTCAAGTTATCTCGACGGCCGAGCTACGGAAACGCTGGTCCGAGTACGCTACACGCTACCCTGAGGGGGAGGTCCCCCGCCCTCCACACTGGGGAGGCTATCGGATTCATGTACATCAAATCGAGTTCTGGCAGGGAAGACCAAGTCGGCTCCACGATAGGTTGAGATATACGTATGTCGGGGATAAGTGGATAAAAGTACGTCTCGCTCCCTAAAGTGAATCACTCGTAGGTGGGCTTCCTCCCTTTTTCACCAAAGGGAGGAAGCCCATAATCTATTTTCCCCTCGCCAATTATTTCTTCTCCGGAGATACAGTCCCTTCTACTGATTTTGAGGGAGCGACAGATACTCGAAAAGAATCCTCTCCTTGCAACTCTGGAAGGCGAAGCGCAGCTTTCTCCCTTGGTTCGACTTGGAAGAAACTGTGAGGAAGCACAGGCTTTCGGACATTCTGGTACCGAGAAACCAGCTGGCCTGTCTGAGGATCGTACTCATCCCTCCTGTTTGCGACCACCTGCCAAACAAAACGAGCATTGGAGCGCCCCCCATCTAACTCACGCACCTCAAAACCTCGACTGCTCTTGTTCAAGACATATACCCCCTTACAATCACCTTCTAACTGGATGAATACACGAAGAGGGTGGGCATCATCCACCCAGATATTATGAGAGAAATCGGGGTCTAACTCGATATAGGCTCTTCCCTGTTGCAGTTGGCCCTCTCCATAGTCCATAAAAAGCACCTCCGGCGCCTCTGGACAGAAGAAGATGAGACGCTCCTTGTTATCCTGGCGCCAGACAAGAGTGGAGACACTTCCTCCTCCGACCACCTTGTAGTTTGTACCCCCAACGACAGCAGCTACACGAACGGTATTGAAGAAGGTAGGAGGAGGACCTGGCGCCACGGGGCCACACGCAAAAAGTCCTCCTGCTCTGTCCCCCGTCCCGTTGGTGGCATAGCCTGCCGCACCCGTCGCCGTACCCGTGAAGGTGCCACCCGCTCCTCCTGGAGGACTGTACCAAGTAGCCGAGTTATTTCCCGCTCCCCATACTCCAGTACCGTTCGCATTTGTATTTAGACCGCTCACTCCACCGCCGCCTGACTGAGCCGTCTGACCAAATACCCCATCGCCGAAAGCTGTGCCAGCAGCAGCGGTGTTGACAAAAAAGCCTCCAGGACCTCCTCCGTTGGTATTCTGGCCCAGAACACCAGCCCCTCCCGATTGCGCAGTCCGACCAAATACCCCTGTGCCCGCACCAGCGCCAGCAGCAGCATTGTTTATGAAATATCCTCCATAACCTGCGGGAGAATTTGTCTGGCCAAACACTCCTACCCCTGCTCCTGAGGTAGCTGTTTGAAGACCTACCACACCGACCCCCGCCGTAGAAGCGGTCGCTCCTTGGACCCCCACTGCATTTCCCGTAGTTGCCACATTATTTCCGTACACCCCCCAGCCGTTTGCTTGATTCGTCGCTCCAAAGACACCCACTGGCTGCCCAGTGCCAGTGGCTTGACCGTACACGCCAGTGCCATTCGCCAGGGCAGAGTAGCCATTGATAGCTGACAGGGCTGCTCCCACTGCATAGATGGAAAACTTATCTGCAGCGAGCGGAGCGGCTGCGCCATCGGCATTCCAAATGCGGTTAGGAGCAGCTGCCTCCTCCGCCAGCGTCGTATTACACACAGCTGCAGGAGAAGTAGAGGTGAACTTGATAAAGCGATTGAGGGTGGGGGTCACACAGATAGGGTTAGGGGCCCAGATGGGCGTACCTCCCGATCCGATGAGGAGGACATCTCCTATTCCTCCATTGGGAAACCACACGGGGGAGTGCCCGCTCCCTGAGAAAGAAGAATGTTACCTGGTGCCCCAGGAAGATTATTCGGCATGAAAGCCCCCTGTAAGCGAAGATTCCCTTGGACATGTAAGCGTTCAGACGGAGTAGCTGTGCCTATACCTACATTCTGTGCGAAAAGTATACTTAGCAAGCCTAAGAGTAGAAGAGATGCCTTTCGGGTCATATGTTCTGCAGATGTAAACAAAATACCACACGACTCTTTAGGGGCCATGACCCACGACATCCCCCACTGCAGTCCATCGTATATTTGTTTGCGTGGGTATGGAAAGTATCATTCAGGTGCGGACCTTAGGGGAGCTTCGACAGGCAGGTTATCGCAGCCGCTCTGTAAAGGATGAAATGCGAGAAAATCTCATAGAGGCTCTTCGGCAGGGTCGTCCCCTCTTCCAAGGAATCTATGACTACGAAGACACTGTCCTCCCTCAACTTCGTACCGCCATCCTTGCTCGACACAACATCCTCTTCCTGGGCTTGCGCGGCCAGGCAAAAACTCGCCTTGCTCGACAGATGATAGAGCTTTTAGATCCCTTCATCCCAGCGATAGATGGGACTGAGCTGCCCGAGGATCCCTTTCATCCTATCACCCCTCAAGCTCAGGCATTGATAGCGGAAATGGGAGATGATACCCCCATCCGATGGATCTCCAGGGAGGAACGCTATACGGAAAAACTGGCTACTCCCGATGTATCTGTAGCCGATCTTATCGGAGACATAGACCCCATAAAAGCCGCCACTCTCAAGCTTCCATATGCAGATCCCCGAGTAATCCACTACGGGCTCATCCCTCGGGCACATCGCGGAATCTTCGTCATCAACGAACTCCCTGATTTACAACCCCGTATTCAAGTAGCGCTCTTTAACCTCTTACAAGAACGAGACGTTCAGATCCGGGGCTATAAAATCCGCCTACCATTAGATATCCAGTTCGTTTTCACGGCTAATCCAGAAGATTATACCCAACGCGGAACTATCGTAACCCCGCTCAAGGACCGGATCGGGAGCCAAATCCTAACCCATTATCCCCGCACTTTAGAAGCGGGCCGCCGCATCACACAGCAGGAGGCGGCTATCCTACCAAGTCAAAAAAACCATATACAGGTCCCAGAAATGCTGGTACAGGCGATAGAAAGAATGGGTTTTCTCGCTCGAGAAAGCGAACACATCGACGCCAAAAGTGGAGTATCAGCCCGACTCACGATTTCTGCCTATGAATGCGTAGTCGCATGGGCAGAGCAGCGCATGCTGATCAATCAGGAGACACAAACTACTGTCCGCCCCATGGATATCTACGCCGCTATACCTGCCATCGCAGGCAAAGTAGAGCTGGTCTATGAGGGAGAAAAAGAAGGTATCCAGGCCGTGGCCCTTTATCTCTGTCATAGAGCTCTAAAGGAAGAGTTTTTAGCCCACTTTCCCCCACCCGATAAATTCAAGAGAGGAAGTCAGCCTAACCCCTACCAGCCCATCATAGATTGGTTCACAAGTGGTAACCAGCTGAATCTCTCCCGTTGGATGCCCAACCTTGCCTACATTAATGAGCTCAAACGCATACCTCACCTCCAACGCCTCGTAGAAAGCCTACACCTTCCTGGGGATCCTTATCCCTGGATGGAGCTGGTACTTCACGGCCTTGCCGACATGTCCATGATAGGCCGCACCCTCTCTGAAAAAGAAATCTCTTTCCGTGATATCCTCGGGGAGCTGCTTAGCCAAAAAGAAGAAGACGAGGAAGAAGACGACGATTAGGACACCCCCTTCGCCGCTGAAAAATAAAGCTCCTCAAGATTCCGTTTAGGGGGCTTTCTCTGTATCAAAAAGTTTTTCCTCTCTGAGCTCTACGATGCGAACGGGAGCGATCGCAGGTAGCAATTCAGATTTGAGGAAGATACGCTGGCCGTCTGGCCCTGCTGCATAGCTGATGAAACCAGAGCCTAAGCCTAAGCGAGGCTCTCGGCTCAGAGCATACACATCCCTCGCTAACGGGTAAAATCCTGGTCGCAGATATCCCGCGTATGGATAGTAGAAATCCAATGAACCAGAGTTGGCCAATGCAAAAAGACGAACTGAACGCAAGAACTTTTGGGTAGTCGAATCTTCTCGGTCACACACCCAAGCGACACTAATAAGCCCCATCGCCCGAGGGTGCTGCTCTACATAACGAATAACGGCAGGGGTAGAATCCGCTCGATACAAAGGAGCTGACGGCATTGCTCCACGCAAGAGCGTGTCACGTACATACCGAAATATACCTGAGCCAGCTCCCCCTTCTATGACAAACGTATAAGGACTGCGCGGATTTCTCAACCATGCAATAAGTGTATCGATGGAAAGCAAGCTATCTCTACGCAGTGGATGGCCGATGACTGCTATCCCTTCTCGAACTAAACGAAGCTGTTTGGGTCGGATCCGCTGTTCTACCAAAGAAATAGAATCTTCTTTCGTGAAGGGACGGCAAACTATCGCAACTCGGAAACTATCTCGGAGCAGGCCAGCTACGGCTTCTGCCTCCGTGAGGTAGCAAACCTCTACCCGAGCTCGCGGATAGGTGCGGTGAAACTGCTCTAATACTGGGTCCAGGGCAGGACGAAGCCCTTGATCTGCAGCAATCCGAACATACCCACTTGTAGGAGTATCCAACGCATCCGACTGCGGGGAGCCGCAGGCTATCAACCCAAGCCCGATAGCAAGCTCAACGGCGAGAAGCAACAGGCTGCGCAGAGGCAGGCTTGCGCCGAGAAAAGCGTTCCCACAACAGAGCCGATACATCACTGGCCACATAGATAGTAGAGAATATACCCAAAACAAAGCCCAGGAATAACAAGAGCGAAAAGCCCTTCGTATTCTCTCCTCCCACAACGAATAATATCAGAACCACTATAGCAGCAGTAAGAGTAGTAAGAATCGTCCGAGAAAGCACCAGATTAATACTGCGGCTGTGCAGCTCATCTGCTCTCATTTCTGCACCAGGACGCTTGCGCTCCTCCCGAATCCTGTCGAAAAGAATCACAGCATCGTTGATGATATACCCTATCACAGTCAGAATAGCCGCTATAGTATCTTGATTCGCCTCCAGCGAGAAAGGCAAAAAGTCTAACCGACTCAATATGGCATATATGCCCAGTAGGATAGCAGTGGTAGCCAACAAAGAAGCTGCACTCCCTATAGAATAAGCAATACTTCGGAAACGAAGAAGGATATAGAGTGCGATCCCAATAATGCCAAAAAGAACCGAGGTGAATGCGCTAGAACGAATATCTTCTGCAATAGTTGGACCAATCAACGCAGAGCGAACGATAGTGGGCTGGGCATCCGCATGCCTTTTTTGAAGCCCTCGCAATAGGGCTTCTTCGACTTGAGCCTGCATGTTGGGCTGGTCGTATAAATAACTGGTGCTCACGAGGATGTCGTTCTTCGCTCCGACCGTCTTGATGACAGGGGCACTTCCCTGGAATGCCTCCGTGAGATCTGCCTGCAAATAGTCCAGATTAGGTGCCCGATTGAGGCTAACCTGGAACTGATAGCCCCCCGTGAACTCTAATCCTTGGCGAATCCCTACGCCGAACAAAGCAGCAACCCCGAGCAAGAAAAGCCCCAAAACGACCCATCGGGAAGTGCGATAATGTCGGTAAAAAGCTATCGCTGGCAAACGCCCAATCCAGCGCTCAATCCCCGGAGAGCGGAACTGAAGCCACCCGCTCCATCGCTTGGAAGTGTAGATTCCTTCCACCAGCAGGCGGGTTATAAGGACTCCGGTCAGCAAGGTACCCAGCACCCCGATTATCAGTGTAACTGCAAAACCTCGAATAGGTCCAATCCCAAAGGCGTACAAAATAACACCCGCAAGTAAGGTAGTGAGGTTCGAGTCCACGATGGCCGAAAGGGCGTTATTAAAGCCGTTTTCAATAGCCCCTTTCATGGACTTCCCCGCCCTTAGCTCCTCCAGAACTCTTTCATAAATGAGGATATTGGCATCTACTGCCATACCTAAGGTAAGGACTATCCCCGCTATCCCAGGAAGGGTGAGAACGACATTCATAGCAGCCATCACGCCAGCCATAAAGAGCAGCAAGAAAACCAGCGCTACGTCTGCCAGTATGCCTGCCGTGCTGTAAAAGAGCCACATCACCAGAAGAATAGCCACAAAAGCAAGGGATAGAGCGATAACCCCCTGCTGTATAGTTACTTCTCCTAAGGAGGGGCCCACAATCTCTTCTGCTTCGATGCGAATCGCCGCTGGGAGACGCCCTGCCTTTAGAACATTTGCCAGGTCCTTAGCTTCTTCTACGGTAAAGTTTCCCGTGATCTGGGAGTTTCCATTTGCGATCACACTTTGCACTACGGGATAGGTGTAAACATATCCATCCAAAACGACGGCTATCGACTTCCCAAGATAGTCTGTGGTAAGTCTTTTCCAGATACGAGCTCCCTCCGCATTCATGCGCATGGTCACCATCGGCTGACCATCATCGGGATTGAAGTCTTGACGAGCATCCTCGATAACTTCCCCCGTTAAGGGAGCTTGGCGAGTGGGATTTACCCGCAGAGCGAGGAGGGTCAAAACATCGCTCCCTTCCTGTTCTGGCTTGACGGTCCAAGCGAAGGAGAGGTTGTCAGGGAAAAGCAACCGAATCTCTGGATGCGACAGATACCCATTCACGACAGCCGTATCGGATATCCGGGCATATCCCACAACAGGGCTGGTCTCGGACGGATTCTGTGGAGGAACTAAAACACTAAAAAGAGGATTTTCTCGCTCAAACTGAGCCCGTTTCTGTTCTTCACTCAAAGCAGCGGAATCTTTCTTCGCCGTATCCTTCGGAGAAGTAGAAGAGGGCTTCTGCCCCAGAAGAAGCTCTTCTGTGGAGAGCGGTTGGATGGGTCTCGAAGCCGTATCCGCTCGAGCGGTATCCTTCTGAGTCGTGTCTCCAGAAGAGACGCCCTTTTTCAGCGCAGCCAACTTTTCATTGGCTCGCTGAAGAAGGGGAAACACTTCCTTAATCGTGTAAGTAGGCCAAAATTCCAGTTGGGCTGTAGTTCGCAGGAGACGGCGTACCCGTTCGCTATCCTTCACCCCAGGTAGCTCAAGAAGGATACGGCCTGTACCTGGCTGCCGCTGAATGTTAGGGGAAACAACCCCAAACTGATCGATTCGTACTCGGAGGATCTTGTACGTACGATCTACTGCCTCCTCTACTTCCTTCTGAAGTTTGGATAAAACTTCGGCATCTGAGGCGTCGTAAGCCAAACCTGTCTTAGGACCCGCAAAGAACTGCGCCAAAGTGGTATTAGGGCTTTTCTGCTTGAGAGCTTGAGCAAAGAGCTCCACTAAATTCCCCTCTCCCTTTCGGTACCGTTGAGCGGCTTCAAACAAGGCATGTTGGAAGAGGGTGTCTTGTGGGATTTCACAAAGCCCCCGTAGAATATCCTCCACACCCACTTCTAAGGTTACATACATTCCCCCCTGTAGATCTAATCCTAATGTAAAAGAGTTCTCGACTGTACGACGATAGTAGGCATAGTTGTCTGGATCTTTGAGCCATGCGGCACGAGCTTCTGGGGTAGAGCTACCTAACTTCCTCTCGATCCGGAAGCGCTCTGCTACCCAATACAGATTGTACAGGACGATAGCGAAAAAGAGGCCCAATAGGGTGAGGATAAAGGCCTTATGTCGGAGCATTGGGGGGCAAAGTTAGAGCTTTCCGATGAAGGAGGCACTCCACCCTCAGAAGACCTGCTACCGTGAGAGAGTCTGTGATAGCTCCAGAATGGACTTTCTCAATAGCCTCGAAAAGGGGGAGTCGCCACAGCCGGAGCTGTTCAGTGGGCTCAGGCCGAGCTGTACCTTTTCTGAGCCCCCAAGCGAGGTAAATAAGTGCTTCTTCATCTGACACGCTATTGGAGAGATGCATCCTCAGTAGGAACTGCCAGTGGGTAGCTATGAGACCGGTCTCTTCAAGCAGCTCTCGCTGGATTTCAGAGAGGGGATCTTGCCCCAGTTTCCCCCCTCCCTCGGGTATCTCCCAAGAGTACTGACGAAGGGGATAGCGATATTGTCCGACCAGATACGTATAACCCTCAGAATCAATGGGGATAACTCCTAATGCCAGATTCTTGTAGTGCACTACTCCGTAAATGCCGGGAGTTCCTGCAGGAGTGATAACTGTATCTTCTCGGAGGGCTATCCACGGATTCTCATAGATGGCTCGACTGGAGAGCGTCTTCCACGGGTTCTCGCTGGCTTCCATGTATCCTTCAGAGAGAGAGTATACGAAACTCTACGCGACGATTTTGAGCTCGTCCCTCGGGGGTTCGATTGTCTGCAATAGGCTGAGAAGGCCCCCTGCCCACGATATGCAACCGCTCCTCCGCAATACCCCTTCCTCGGAGGTACTGGGCTACCGCATGGGCCCGCCGCCAAGACAGCTCCATGTTTTTCTCCACTGATCCAGTGCTGTCGGTATGACCCACGATTTCTATCCGCATCGTGGGTCTATCACTGAGAAGCCATGCTAACCGCTCCAGCTCGAGAAGGCTCTCAGGGGCTAAGCTGCTATCTCCGCTTGCGAAAAAAAGTCCATTTAGCCGAATCACCTCCCCCACCAGAAGAGGGGCTACGAGGATGTCCTTAGAAAGCGGGCCCTTAGGAGAAACTTGTCTCAAATCGATTTGCTCACTCACGCTAAAGTAGCCAGGGTTGACTACGACGATGCCATATAAAGCCCCTAACGGCAAAAGGATCCGATAGGCTCCTGTACCCTCCGCAGAGAGGGCAGTCCCTTCTAACTTCCGTTCGGAAAGATCATAATAGCGCACTTCTGCCCCGCTGATGGGACGACGGGTGTTCCGTTCCAGTACCTTTCCTGAAACGAGCACGACTGGCTTGGGCTGATACGGTGGTGGAAGAAAGGCGCGATAAATCTGACGCCCCTTCAGATTCAGAGAATCTGTAGATACAAAGTAAGCTATTTCTGGCTTCTGTGCAGCAAACTTGAAGTAGTAGTCATCCGCTTCTGAGTTGATAGGCTCTGGAAGGCGCTGCGGTGCAGACCACCTTTGCCAAGTTTCATCCAGACGTCGGGTAAGGTAAATATCCATTCCCTTAGAGTCAGGACGACCGTTGGTAGAAAAATACAACGTGATCCCGTCAGGAGCCAGAAAGGGAGTTATCTCATCGGATGGAGTGTTTAGGATGGGGCCCAGATGGAGGGGCTCACTCCAAAGTTTCTGCTCAGGGTCAAAAAAACTGACATATAAATCTTCTCCACCTACCGAACCCGGACCTCGCATCGAAAGAAGAAGCGTACGCCCATCCCATCCCAATGCAGCGGTCAGAGCGCTCCCACTCTCACTCCGAAAATTTTGAACCCGAAGTTGCACAGGTGCTGCCCATAAATCCCCCGAAAGTCTCCGAGAAAGCCCTAACTCACAAGGATTTCTCGGATTTCGAAACTCTTTATAGGTCAGAAGATACTGCCCATCAGGAGTAATACCAAGGGGAATATTCCCTCTCGGATCATTGATCCCACTTCCTAAGTGTAGGGCTGGACCGAAATCTCCTATCGAGTCATCCCACTGCGCATAAAAAATATCTTGAGCCCCAAAGCCGATCGGATCATCCAGGCGCCAGAAAAAAAGCTGGCGGCCATCCATAGAAAGCACAGGCGCACTTTCATGCAGAGGTGTGTTTATCGAAGGACCAAGGGGAATGCGCTGACCCCACAATAGCCCGAAGATGCCCAGGCAGAGGAACCACATCGGCGCGAAAATAGGCGCATTATTCAGTATGCGAGAGAAGGCGAACCGCTCGCCGACGAGGATAAGCCAATACAGCCATCAGGACCGCCATAAAAAGTCCCCCTCCTCCCACCAAGACGAAAGGGCTAACCCGCCAGTATATCGGGATCGTAGATATGAGATAACTCTCCTCCTCTAATCGGATCCACTGCCCTCGATCCTGACCCAGAAGGAGGACCCCAGCCAGTAGCTCCCCCACCGCTACCCCTAAGGCTACTACAGCTACTGCCTGGTAAAAAGTTATCTGCCATAGCTGCCTAGGACTGGCCCCTAACACCCAACAAATCTCATAGCGGAGCCGCTGCGCAAATTGTAAAACCAGAAAGGCAGAAGCCGCCGAAAAAAAACTCAGACCCAGAATAATACCCAGTATCACCTGCACATTCTGCTGTATGAGCCCAAGCCAATCAAATACATCCGAAAAAACATGCTGAATAGGCACAAGCTCATAACTATACGGAAGCGCATACGAAAGAGCCTCCCCTAAAGAATCGACCCGAGCTCCAGGCGGAGGAAAGAGATGGGCGACCTGCACTTCGGTAGAGTCCCAGCCCAGCAGCCGCTGCCCTAATTCAATAGGAGCAAAGGCAACCTGCCGATCGATTTCCTCAATGCGAGCTTCGTATAAACCAACCAAGCGAAGCCGACGAATCCGGGGAGGATCTGCAAGCCAGACTATCGTCACCCAGTCTCCCTCTACCACACCTAAACGTCTCGCCAGAGAACGCGAGAGAATGACCAAGCTATCGCCATCCCAGTGGGAAGGAGCCTGAGAGACCAACGCTCGCCAGGCAGTACTCCACCATGAAGCATCGACCGCAATAAGATTAATCCCCTCATATCGCTGCCCCGCACCCTCTATCAAAACAGGTAGATGAATAGCGGCTTCAATGTCCAAACCCTTCCCTTGTAGAGGAACCAGGTGGCGTTTATCTATCGGAAGGGGCCGGCTCTCTTGCTCTTCGCCATAATACCGAATCCAGAGCCCCCCCAGGTAACTATACAGTCGTTCTGCGATCGCCTGGCGAAAAGAAAAAGACAAGGTAAGCACAAGCACCGCAGAACACACTGAGAGTCCTATTACTCCGACCTGGATGAAAAATATCAAGCGTTGACGTCGCAGACCATGCCCAATAAGAAGCCGCCAAGCGACTACGCTGAGTCCGATGATGTTTCGGATAAAGGAAATAGCTTTCGCCACCGGTTGAAGTAAAACAAATACCGCTGCTCATACACAACACGACCCAGCACCCTGAAAGACAGGGAGTGAATACGCCTTTCCAGTTCAGGCAGCGCGGCTTCCCACCTCTCAGGGTCGATGCGCTTTTCTCGCAGAAAAGCCGCAAATGCCTCATCCATCGCATGCCGAGGACGGGACTCGAACCCGTACCGCCTTTTCGGGCGACAGGATTTTAAGTCCTGCGTGTCTACCGATTCCACCACCTCGGCTACTCTGAAATAAAGAGGGGTAGAGCGGCAGACGGGACTCGAACCCGCGACCTCAACCTTGGCAAGGTTGCGCTCTACCAGCTGAGCTACTGCCGCAGTGCCACAAAAGTACGGACTTTTTCTGAGACCCCAATCACCGCATCAAAACCATTTTACCCCACCCTCCTTTGAAGTAGTCGGAAAGCCCCTCTTCGCGCCGCTCAACGGCCTGCCCTCCTGGCATCTTCATAACCGTGCGATACAGATAGACTCCATTTGCGAGCCTATCTCCATACTCATCTGTCCCATCCCAAGCATAGCTGGTAAGATGGCGACCGATCCGAACTTCTCCCAGCGCTTTCAAATCAATCACCTTCACCAACCGTCCTGATAGAGTATAAATGTGAATTTGAAAGACTTCTGGTACCACCGCTCCTGTCAGCTCATAATAGAATCGAGTGGAAGTGGAGAAAGGATTAGGATAGTTGACCACATAACTCACAGTACTCTCATTGATGACTCGGAACTGCACCTCATACGGCTGGGCTCCAGAACGGTTTCTTTTTTTATCAAAGGCTTCTACACTCAAAACATACTCGCCATTGTCGAGCTGGTCAGGACGAAACTCTACCCGAGCTCGGTTGTCTGGCAGTCGAGCCGGCGTGAACGTGAGTCGACCAGAACTGTACGATATGCGTTCGCCCAATCCCCTATCTGATGCAGGCCGCAGACGCACGATTACACTCCCTGTGTCATCTAATGCCAAAAACCGATTCTCATCTTTCACCTCTATCGTTATCGTGGGTTTCGGAGCCACAATATCTCCATTTTGTATACGCACTCCATCGAAGAGAACGTCCACGACAGGATTGATGCGGTCCGTACTGACGAAAAAGGCAGCTTCCCACCGGTTATTTAGAAAAGTCCTTTCTCCAAAGAGAGGACGGGGATTTGCGACGATCCGGAGGCGATTAGGCCCTCCCAGTCCTACGGATGAGAAACTGTAGCGGACCACGGTCGTATCTGAGCCAGCCAGGGGAGGATACCGCTGCCATCCTATTGTATCCCAACTCCCAGACGCTTTTTGGACAAGAAACAGTACCTCCACGCTATCGGGGGTCGATGTTGAGAGGAGATTTCGAAGCCCCAGCTCCACATTCACAGCTTCTCCCTCTTCGACGGTATCCCGACGCAGCACCCATCGCAGAGCTGGATCCACACAGATGTCAGGGAAAGGACGGAAAAAGACGTACCAGTACCTCAGCTGCGGAGCTATGGAAGCC